>JAAUZZ010000024.1 GCA_014804345.1 Lachnospiraceae bacterium
CAGACAGACAGACAGACAGACAGACAGACAGACAGACAGACAGACAGACAGACAGACAGACAGACAGACAGACAGTAATTAAACTTTTGCAGTATGTGTTTGGTATTGTATATGTTAGACTTGGAGATGTAGCGACAATAACAAGGGGAGGCAATTTTCAAAAGAAAGATTTTGTTGAGCAAGGTTTTCCATGCATTCATTATGGGCAAATATATACAAGTTTTGGCATTTATACTGATAAGACCATCAAAAACGTATCAGAAGATGCAGCGAAGAAGTCAAAAAAAGCAGTGAAAAATGATATTGTTATGGCTGTTACAAGTGAGAATATAGACGATATATGTAAATGTGTTGCATGGTTAGGGGATGATGAAATTGCAGTTAGTGGACATACGGCAATTATCCATCATGACCAAAATCCAAAGTTTTTAGCATATTATTTTTACACTGAGGATTTTTTCAAGCAAAAGAAAAAATTGGCACATGGAACAAAAGTGATTGAGGTATCGCCAGATAAATTGAATGATATTATCATTCCGTTGCCGAGCATTGAAGAACAAGAACGTATTGTATCGGTTTTAGACCATTTTGATACTTTATGCAATGACCTTTCCGATAGACTGTCAGCAGAAATAGAAGCAAGACAAAAACAATATGAATACTATCGTGACAAGTTATTAACTTTTAAGGAGTTGAGCGAATGAGTACATTTAACATAGTTGCTTCCATGAATGAAAGTACAGTAGTATCTGAATATATACCGGAGAGCAGACGCTCTGACAGCTATCAGAGTGAAGCAGATTTGGAAAAAGAGTTTATTCGTATGCTTACAGAACAGGGATATGAATATTTGCAAATCCATACAGAGGAAGAGCTGATTGCTAATCTTCGTAAGAAGATAGAACAGATTAATTCCTATAACTTTACAGATACAGAATGGGAGCGTTTTTTTCATAAATACATAGCCAACGCCAATGAAGGGATTGTAGAAAAGACACGCACTATTCAGGAGGATGCGGTAAAGAATATGGAGCGTGATGATGGAAGTACAAAGAATATCACGCTTATAGACAAGAAGAATATCCATAATAACCGTTTACAGGTGATTAATCAGTATGAAGTTTCACAGAATTCGGGAGCAAAGTTTGACAATCGTTATGATGTGACAATTCTTGTAAACGGGTTTCCGCTTATTCATGTAGAATTGAAGCGCAGGGGCGTTGCAATCCGAGAAGCATTCAATCAGATTAACCGTTACCAGCGTGACAGCTTTTGGGCAGGAAGCGGATTATATGAATATATGCAGATTTTTGTTATTTCTAACGGAACACACACGAAATACTATTCCAATACTACCCGTTCTGCCCATATCAAAGAGCAGGGAAAGAATGCAAATAAAGGCAAAAAGACCAGCAACAGTTTTGAGTTCACTTCTTTTTGGGCAGATGCAAACAATAAGGTTATCTCTGATCTTGTAGATTTTACGAAAACTTTTTTGTCAAAGCATACAATTCTAAATGTATTGACAAAATATTGTGTATTTACTTCGGAAGAATTACTGCTTGTTATGCGTCCATATCAGATTGCCGCTACAGAGAAAATATTGAATCGTATTGAAATCGCGACGAATTATAAGAAGTTGGGAACGCTGGAAGCGGGCGGTTATATTTGGCATACAACCGGAAGCGGTAAAACCCTAACGTCATTTAAGACAGCACAGTTGGCAAGTCAGCTTGACTTTGTGGATAAAGTGCTTTTTGTTGTTGACCGCAAAGACCTTGATTATCAGACCATGAAAGAATATGACCGTTTTCAAAAAGGCGCTGCCAACAGCAATACATCAACAGCCGTTTTAAAAAAGCAGTTAGAGGATGATGATGCCAAAATTATCATCACCACAATTCAAAAGCTGGATCATTTCATCAGAAAAAATAAAGGGCACGAAGTATTTGGCAGGCATATTGTTCTGGTATTTGACGAGTGCCATCGTTCTCAGTTTGGAGATATGCATACTGCCATTACGAAGAACTTTAAAAACTATCATATTTTCGGTTTCACAGGAACGCCAATTTTTGCCGATAATGCCGGAAGTGGAAAGAATGTTGATTTACGCACGACACCACAGGCATTTGGCGATAAGCTTCATACATATACGATCGTAGATGCAATCAATGATGAAAATGTACTGCCGTTCCGTATTGATTATATAAAGACAATTAAAGATAAGGAAAAAGGACAGGATAAGCAGGTATCAGCTATTGACACAGAGAAAGCGCTTTTGGAGCCAAAGAGAATTACCGAGATTGTAAAATATATTTTGGAGCATTTTGACCAAAAGACAAAGAGAAACAAGGAAAGTTACGACTTTTCTAAATTGATGAATGTACAGGAGGTAGCAAGCAGTCAGGCGAAGAATAAGGACAAGGTAGAAGAAATAAAAGGATCTGTCCGTATGAAGGGCTTCAATTCCATATTTGCAGTGAGTTCCATAGAAGCGGCAAAATTATATTATACAGAATTTAAAAGGCAGATGGATAAGCTGCCACAAGCAGTGCCTACGGGACAACCCCATAGACTGAGAGTGGCAACGATATACAGCTATGGAGTAAATGAGGCGGAAAATGATGATTTTGTAGAAGATGAAAATTCAGAAAATACAGACGGACTTGATAAAAGTTCCAGAGATTTTCTTGAAATGGCGATTGATGATTATAACAAGATTTTTAAAACCAATTATGATACATCGAGCGATAAATTTCAAAATTATTATAAGGACGTTTCTCTTAGGATGAAAAACAGAGAAATTGATATTTTGATTGTAGTCAATATGTTTCTTACAGGATTTGATGCAACAACTTTGAATACCTTATGGGTGGACAAGAACTTAAGATATCATGGACTATTGCAGGCATTTTCAAGAACAAACCGCATTCTTAATTCTGTAAAGACTTTTGGAAACATCATATGTTTTCGCAATCTGGAGGAAGAAACAAATAATGCGATTGCGCTTTTTGGAGATAAAGAGGCAGGGAGCGTTGTCCTTTTAAAGAATTTTGAGAGCTACTATAATGGATATGATGAGAATGGGAAGCATTTTGACGGTTATGTGGAATTAATAGACAAGCTGAAAACTCTTTTTCCGTTGGGAGCAACGCTTGAAGGGGAGAAGACGGAGAAAGCGTTCATTATGCTTTATGGAGCGATTCTCAGAATGAAGAATATTCTTTCCACCTTTGATGATTTTGAGGGAAAGGAAATTCTGTCTGATCGGGATTTTCAGGACTACCAGAGTGAGTATATTGACCTTTATCAGAAATATAAAACAAAATCGAATGAAAAGAAAGAGAATATCAATGATGATGTGGTATTTGAAATTGAGCTTGTGAAACAGGTGGAAATTAATATTGACTATATTCTTATGCTTGTGAAGAAGTATCAGCAGGAAGGCAACCAAAATAAAGAGATTGTTGTAACGATTGAAAAGGCGGTTAATTCCAGTATGAATCTGCGTAGCAAAATGGAGTTGATTAAGAATTTCCTGTCAAGAATAAATGCGCAGACCGAAGTGGACGGGGATTGGAAGAAGTTTGTTGATGAGCAGAGAGAAAATGACCTTGCTGCTATTATCAATGAAGAAAAACTAAAGACGGAAGAAACACATAAATTTATGGATAATTCGTTTCGGGATGGCGTGTTGAAAACAACAGGGACGGATATTGATGTTATTATGCCAGCAGTGTCACGTTTTGGCGGAGGTAACAGGGCAGAGAAGAAGAAAAGGGTTATTGACAGACTGATGGCTTATTATGAGAAATATGTGGAGCTTGTAAGTATAAAATAGATGGTATAAAATTTTTTATAGCAAAATAGGTGTCGGTTTAAACAATGAAAATTTAAAGGAGAAAAAACTATGATATGTCAGCCAACAGATGTAGAATTAGAAACAATCATTAGTAGGATAAAGAATAAGGACATTAATTTGCAACCGAATTTTCAAAGAGGGGTAGTTTGGAGTGAAAATAAAAAGAAAAAATTAATTGATTCGATTTTGAGAGGTTGGAAAATTCCACCAATTCATATGATTTTGGGGAATGATAATGTTGATGAAGTATTGGATGGGCAACAACGATTGGCTTCTATCAGAGAATTCTTTAATAATAAACTCAGAATTGATGGCAATATTCAACCTAGGGATGAGGAGATTTTGAAACTTGATGGCTTACTTTATGAAGAATTACCAATTGAAATTCAAAGAAAATTGAGAAGATATTCTATTACTTTGATTAGGTTAAGTGATTACAAAGCTGAAGAACCTGCAGAACTATTTTATAGACTTAATCAACCAGCTACATTAACGGCAGCAGAGCAGAGAAATGCATATATAGGGGAAACAAGAAATCAAATTAAAAAATTAGTAAAAGAATTTGAATCTATAGGAGGTAGTAAAGAGACTGTTGGATTCTCTAATTCAAGATTAGCATATGATGAAATTATATCTAAGTTTGCCTATATGATTGAAATAAACACTTTAAGAAAGAAAGTAACAGCAGGAGATATCTCAAAAAAGTATAGAGAATCAATTCCTTATTCTGATGAAACTATTGAAGTAGTGCGTAAGGCGTTAAAAACTTATATTGTGTGTATGAAAAATATAAAGGCTAACTATGACTATTGCCCTAAACATAGTAAGGCAACACTTGTAAGTTGGCTTATATATATTACTAAAAATGATAGAAATATAGAAGAAATAGAAAGGGTAATGTATCGATTTGAGTCTACGAGAGATTATTTAAAGGGCAAAATTGTAGAGAAAAAAGAATCTGATGATTACGGTTTTTTTACAAAAAATATGATAGATAAATACATGTTTACTGAGGCTATGATGAACATTTATAATCAAAGAGCAAGTATGGGGAGCACAGATGCGTTGTCCGTGATTTATAGAGATATTATATTAAGTATTTTTACTGAAATGTTATTCAATGAGAAAGGAATGCTTTTGTTAGAAACGATAGAGTGGTATACGCAACTTCAAAATATGAATTCAGTTTTGGATGAAATAAATTATAATCATTCATGGGGTGATAGAATAAAATGAGAGAAGCAAAAGCAAAAGATTATTGGAATAAAATACCAAAATATGCGTATAAGAGTTATTTAACCCAAATTGATATACATGGATATAATAACTTGGGGAAGTTAGAATTAGGAAAAGGTATACAAGTAATTTGTGGTTTGAATGGGGCTGGAAAATCTACGACAATATTAGCAATCAAAAATTTATTGGGAATTCCGCTAGAAAAGCAAGATAAAATAAAAATAAAAAATGCATATGTTACAGGTCAGGTGTATTATAAAGGTAATAAATATGAATGTGATAACGAGTCGAAACAGTTAATTAGCCAAGCAGGATGTGAGCAAGGTGTTGGTTTCCTTGAGTATCTAAATATTGTTACAATATTTAGAGTTATATGGAAGCAAGAGAATTTAGAAGAATTATTGGAACAAAATGAAACAATTGATTTTCAACCTGAAGAGATACAACAATTAAACTATCTGACAGGAAGAGATTACACAAAAATCTCATTAATTGAAGTCGAAGATGTTGAAATTGAAGATGCTGAAGCCATAGAAACATTTCCATTTTTTATTGTAGAAGAAGGCAGTGTTACTTATGATACACGAAAAATGGGAACAGGTGAGTATTGTTTGTTTTATATGTATTGGTATATCAATAAGCAGGAGAGTCAATCGATTATTTTATTAGAAGAACCGGAATCCTTTGTTGGTATAAAATCGCAAAAAAACTTTATGAATTTTGTTGCCCAACAGTCTGTTGAGAAAGGAATAAGTTTTGTGATTTCTACACATTCGCCATATATTTTAGAAAATGTCCAAAATGATAATATACATATAATAAGTAGATGGCTTGGAGATACTGTAATAAAAAGACCAAGTATGCATAGCGCAAATGTTATTTTAGGAGCAGAAGATGAAGTACGTGGGACATTCTTAGTTGAAGATGTATTGGCGAAGGAATTCTTGGAAGTAATTTTTGAAAAGGAAAGAATGGTGTTTTTGCGAAAATATAATATTGAAGTTGCCAAGGATTCAAGCCATATTACATCAATTATGAAACAAGATGTTCTTCAGAACATAAAACATAAAATCATTGGAGTTTATGATGGTGATCAAAAAGAAGAAAATTTAAAAGATAATAGACTGCATCATGTATTTCTTCCTTTAGTAAAAGATGTTGAAACAGATATGAGAAGTTTACTTATATCAGAAGGTGCCTATGTAAAAATTGCCCAATTATTTGGAAAAAGAAACGAAGATGTTTTTGAGGCATTAAGCGGAATTGCAGGATTAAATCATCATGATTGGTGGGATGAGTTATGTACGATGCTTGGAGTAAACACACATGTGATGCTGTATGCGTTGTATGATATATGGAAAGAGAAAAATCAAAATGAAATACAAGCATTTATTAATGACTTAGATTGTATAGTTCCAGAGGAATAGATTATAGAAAAAATCTAATTCATGTTTTGTGCGGGTAGATATATACACAAATTAATGAAAAAATATAGGTTGGGTGATAGTGTAACGTCAAATTTTGAATACTGTAAATCCGTAAAAGACGTTGAATATTACGAAATCCTTGAAATGCTCATGGAACGATGGGAATTTGAAATTGTTGAGTTTAAAGAAGCTAAAGGCGGTTATGATACAGATAAAATTGGAAAATATTTTTCTGCGAAAAAGCAAGGGATTATTGTTAAGGATTCAGAAAATAAGCAACAATCTAATTGGGTATTAATGTAATATCTTGGGTTGAGTAATTTGAAATTTATCCAAGGTTTACCCAAGATTTTACCCAAGGTTATTCAAGATTTAAACAATTGAAATTGTCGAAGAGACAGGTATAACGCTACAGAAATAAGTAATGTAGAACAGTTATGTGGAGTCTTTGTGTAAATCGCCAGCCAATGGCTGGCAATTTAGAGGCAAATGGTGAAGATAAATTTACCCAAGCAGTATCCAAGGTTTACTCAAGGTTTACCCAAGGTTTATCCAAGCTCGAGTTTCTAATATTTCTGATTCTCAAAAAAATCAGTCGATTTTAGAAGCAATATTGGATAAAAAGCTACATTTTATTATGGTTTGCGATATCGACAAACGTACCGTGACAACGCAAGTGTGGCAGAACTGCCGGTTCTGGCTGTATGGCGACTGTTCAATTTGTTGTATAATAAGGTATGTATTCATAGTGATATTTGCATCATGACCAAAATGGTTATGATGTGGTCATGATATAAGCGAATGCTTGAAAGATAGAAATTGATTTTTATAAATGAGGTACATAATGGTTTCAGATCAAGAAAAAATAAAGTTTTTACAAGAAATTATTGGTCAAATGGGGCAACAAGAAAATGAACAACTAATAAGGAAAGCTATTCACAAACTGCTTATGGCAGATACAGTTAGAGGAAAATTGTATAAGTATCGGGCTTTTAATGAATATTCTCTTGATAATTTGAAAACGCAGACATTGCATGGTTCCAAACCAAGTGCATTTAATGATCCTTTTGATAGTAAAATAGGGGTTGATATATATTCATTGGTAGAATCAAGATATAATATTGAATTTAATGTTATTGAAAAAATATTTTACGAATTTATTGAAGTATACAGTGGAAAAAAGAGTATGGATAACTGTTCCGAAAGTAATAAAATTATATTCGGAAGATTATTGAATAGTAATAATTTTATGGGTTATTTCGCCAGTTGTTTTGGTAATACTAGTTTAACTGATGAAGAAATAGAAGAGCATTTAATAAATCATACAGATATTTTGGTAGAAATGATTTCTAGTATTTTAGTCGATGAAGAGACACGGAAAAAGTTGAAATATACAGAAACAATTATACCTGAATTGGATAAAAAGGAAATAGTGAAAGATGCAATAGCATTTTATGAAAGAGAAAAATCTCTGAAATCAATTATACATAGTATGGGAATTGATGATGATGTTGATGAAATTTCTTTGGTAAAATTGTTGTATATTCAGCAACAACCGGATGAATATGAAAAAGCCATTAAAATGGATCAATTATTTACAGAGATTGAAAAGAAAGTAAATCGGGCGATTGATGACATGGTATATATTGTTAGTTTGTGTACGGATCATAAAAATCGATTAATGTGGTCGCATTATGCAGATAACCATAAAGGATTTTGCATTGAATATGATTTCGGTGCAGATTTGTTAAAAGATGATGGAACGATTGTTCTCCCTGTTGTTTACTCGTCAATGCGCCCTAAGTTACCATATGAAAATGTGTTATTATTGGAAGAACCGACAATAAAAAACGTGAATTCTCAAAATCTTTATGAAAGCATTTTATTTTCAATGCTAACTAAAGATGAAATTTGGAGTTATGAAAGAGAGTGGAGAATACTTTTTTCTGCGCAAGAAGAACCAATGAATATACCAGCGCCGCCTATTTCTTGCATCTATTTAGGCACTTGCTGTAGTGAAGAAAATGAGGAAAAGATAAAAGCACTGGCACAAGACAGGAATATTCCGGTTAAGAAAATGATTGTAGATCGCGGAGATTATAGCTTACACGTAGAGTAGAATACAAAGGAGAAAGCGGTAAGATTATGGTATTTTGCAAGGCGTGTGATAAGTATTTGGAATTGTTGCATGGTTTACTGCATCCTGTTCAAAGTGAACAAGATAATGAACAAGTTATGAAAGAGTTAGAGTTATATGTAGAGTCACCAGAGTATGTATGGAATATGCTAAATAATGAGAACAACGGAAATATGGAGTCATGGATAAAAGAATGAATCAGCAAACAAAAAAAGTAAATATTTTTAATCAGGAGAAACGTTGGATACTGTGTATTGCCAATGAACATGATTATCTGGGCGATGGTACTATAATTTGTGAAGAAGAACTTCAGGTTGGAAAGCAATACACCTTTGTTAAAGGAGAGGCGCAATCCTATGGATCAATGGTTCATTTGCAGGAGCTTCCCTGTAAGTATGGGTATCAGTCTTATCTTTTTGAAGAATTACAGTCTTACGATGCACAAATTTTAGAAAAGGAATATAACAATTGGCTGAAAGAAAAGTTGGATGAGGGCGAAAGATGCATGAAAGAAGGTCGTTGCTATTCACTTGAAGAAGTACGAGAAATGCTTGAACATAGATAAGTTTTGTGTATAGTTGCTAGGAGGGAAGTGGACTAATGCGGATTGATCCAAAAAAATTAATTGGAGAACTGATTGTTGTTGTATAATAGGTAAGTATTCATAGTGAGATTCGCATCATGACCAAACTGGTTATAATGCGGTCATGATATAAGCGAATGCTTAAAAAATTGAAAAGAAAACCAAAAGTATCCCTATAAAGTCACCCACAATTGACTTTATAGGGATTTTTAGTAATATTTCATTTCCTTATCCTGCCAAATCGTGCTATAATCATTATCATGGAAAATTTAACAAAAATAATCAACAATTATATAGAAAACAATGAGAAAATCCTGACCATGATTGCAAGCAATCCGCGCGACAGGGAGAAAATTCAAAAACTGAAAATCCGCCCGGTGTTAAAGAAGGAAGAACTTTGGTATCAGGCAGAGAGCTTTATTGGGACAAAAGTGTTTCATAAAAACATTCCGGGAAACGAGCTTGCGGATTTTGTCGCGGACGCGATGAGAAACGACTTTAAGCAGCTTGAGGCAAAAACGGAACGTCACAGTCTTATCGTACTGGTGAGTAAAAAAGGAAAAGTGACGATCAAGGAAAAAGCTGCCGCCGTTTCTTCGACAGATGCGCAGCTCCTTTCACATAACAGGACAAAACAATACATTCTCCCACAGGACAAGCCCGTGCCGTTTCTGGTGGAGCTTGGCGTGCAGACGCCCGACGGAAAAATTGTGAATGCGAAGTACGATAAATTCCGCCAGATTAACAGATATCTCGAGTTTGTCCGGGATATTTTGCCGGCGCTTGCATATGAGGAGGGGAAGACACTCAATATCATTGATTTCGGCTGCGGTAAGTCTTATTTAACCTTTGCATTGTACTTTTATCTCAAGGTGATGAACAAATATGACATTCGTGTCACCGGTCTTGATCTGAAGAAAGACGTTATTGCCAAGTGTCAGGCGCTTGCGGATAAATTTGGATATGATGGGTTAAAATTCCTTGTAGGAGATATCGGCGCTTATGAGGGCGCGACAGAGGTGGACATGGTGGTGACGCTTCATGCGTGTGATACGGCGACGGACTATGCGCTTGCAAAGGCGGTAGGGTGGAATGCAAAAGTAATCTTATCCGTTCCGTGTTGCCAGCATGAACTCAACAGGCAGATTAAATGTTCCGAACTTGCGCCTGTTTTAAAGTACGGTATTATAAAAGAAAGAATGGCTGCGCTTATGACTGACGCAATTCGCGCAAATCTTTTGGAAGGTCAGGGATATGACACGCAGCTGCTCGAATTTATTGACATGGAGAATACGCCGAAAAATCTGTTGATCAGAGCAGTGAAAAAGGAGCGTATGCGATACAAGACGGCAGCCACACAGTTAAAGGAACTGGAACAATTTTTAAATGTCAGACCTACGCTTGAAACGCTTTTAACGGAGGACATCTATGAAAAATTCGATCAGTAAGGTGATTGTATGCCTTGCTGTGTTTATCCTTACCCTTTTTGTGAGCAGCAGCATTTACAATAAGGGCAATGAGGAGATGACAGCAAATATGACACAAGCGTCACTTCCGATGGTGCATATCACGACAGGCGGAAACCCGCACAATTACATGTACGGACTGCGGCAGGTGATCAACGGAAGTTTTTTCAGGGATACCATCACGCCGCTCGGCGACGGAAGAACGCTTGGTTTTACAATTGATAAATACGGAAACAGCATTGATAAAATTTCCTTTGAAGTGCGCAGCATTGACGGAGAGCGGCTTGTGGAGAGCACGCCGGTCGAGAATTATGCGGAAGACGCGGATCAGATTACCGCCACTGTAACGATTAAGGATTTGATTGAAAGTGATGTGGAGTATAACTGGATATTGATGCTCGAAACGGGCGGGGAGGAGATTCGTTATTATACGCGCATCATAGACGGTACAGAGTACCACACGGCGCAGAAGCTTGCCTTTGTGAAGGATTTTCATGAAAAGACCTTTGACAAGGAGCGGGCAAAAGATCTTGCGATGTACCTTGAGCCGAACGCGAAGGGAGATAACACGACGCTTAGTTTTGTGGATATCCATTGCAGCCTCAATCAGGTGACATGGGCGGATTTGAATGTTAAGGAGATTACCTCGCCGCAGATGATGATCAGTGAAATTGACCAAAGCACGGCATCGATAAAGCTTTATTACAGGGTTCAGACTTCGGGAAACGGTTCATGGAATAGGGAAATTGCTACTTATAATATCGTAGAGTTTTTTCGCATAAGGTACACGGAAGATCGAATCTATCTTCTCGATTACGAGCGCAGCATGAACCGGATTTTTGACCCCGAGGCAGATGTTTATGCAAGCAATAAAATCATGCTTGGCATTCGGAACAGCAATGTGGAGATGATGGAGAGCGACGGAGGCTCCAACCTTGCATTCATCAACGAAAACCAGCTTTTGTGCTATCATTCCGTTGACAAAAAGATGGCGTATCTGTTCAGCTTTTATGACGGGAACGATTTGCGCAGCAGTTATGACAATCACAGTATCAAAATTTTAAATGTCGATGAAACGGGAAACGTTATGTTTATCGTGTACGGCTATATGAACCGAGGCAGACATGAGGGCAGTATCGGCGTGGAGATTTATGAGTATAACGGTATGCTGAACACTGTGGAAGAACTGATGTTTATACCGTATGACAAGTCGTTTGCGACGCTCAAGACAGATGTAGATCAGCTCTCTTATATCAATAAAAGCGGTGTGTTTTATATTTATCTTGACGGAGAGATTTTGGCGGTCAGTCTGATTGAGCGTACAAGCAGCGTGGTGGCGGATAATCTTCAGCAGGGAAGTTTTCAGGTGTCTGCAAGCAACAAGATGCTTGTGTGGCAGAATTCGGAGGACGCGTACGACTGCACAAGGCTTATCACCATGGATCTGAATACGGGAGACAGAGGCGAGATCAGGGCGACGGGCAGCGACAGGCTTTTGCCGCTGGGCTTTATCAACGAGGATTTAATTTACGGTGTGGCAAGGTACGACGATATTGATATGGACGTTTCGGGCGCGGTTATTTTTCTGATGTACGCTGTGTATATCCAAGATGAGCGGGGGAATATCTTAAAGACATATGAGCACGAAAGCGACGGGCTTTACGTCACGGGAGCGACGATTGCAGACAATCTCATTACGCTTACAAGGGTGGTAAAAGATGAGGAAACAGGCAGCTATACGGAGAGCGATCCGGACCAGATTGTGAATAACGTGGTGGAGGATAACGGGTACAATTCTTCGGAGGTTGTTGCCACACAAAACTATGAAAATATTGTACAGCTTGTTTTGAAGAATGTGATAGAGCCAAAGAAACTCAAACACACGCTGCCGCTTCTTTTGATGTTTGAAGGTTCGAGGGAGATGAAGATTGAAATCGAACACCCCATAAACCGTTACTATGTATATGGTAAATATGGCATAGACGGAACCTTTACACACGAAGCGGACGCGATTAATCTTGCGTACGCAATCAACGGTACGGTTGTAGACGAGAATGGTGATTATATTTGGAAAAAGACCTCGCGCAGCACGAGAAATCAGATTATGGCGATTACGGGAAAGACGGTCGAGGAGGACAGCACAGAGCTTGCCGCATGTCTTGAAACCATACTGGAGTTTGAGGGCGTTGTAAAAAATGTTCAGCCGCTGCTTGACCGCGGCAAGAGTGTCACGCAGATTTTAGAGGAAAACCTAAACGACACAAGGGCGTTGGAGCTTCGGGGTGTGAGCCTTGATGCGGTTTTGTATTATGTCAACAAGGATATTCCCGTGCTTGTGAATTTTGAGGACGGGCGGGCAATGCTGCTGATCGGATTTAACGAGTTGAACGTGGTGGTTATGAATCCCGCTACGGGCACGGTCTATAAAATCGGAATGAATGATGCGACAAACATGTTTTTACAGAATAGGAATGCGTTTGTGACGTATATTCGAAAGTAGCGATCGGCGAATTTGCAACTGCATGATAATTGTGTGAAAAAAGGCAAAGAATCGGGGACTACACAAGCGCGAAAAAGTGTGCTATAATAATGCGTAATGTCGCAATAGAAAGAAAAAGAATAAGAATCATCAGATGAAGGAGATAAAATAATGTATCAAAAAGTTTCAACAAACATGAATTTTGTGGACCGCGAAAAAGAGGTCGAGAAGTTTTGGAAGGACAACGATATTTTCAAAAAGAGTATGGAAAGCCGCAAGCAGGGCGAAACATACACATTTTATGACGGACCGCCTACGGCAAACGGAAAGCCGCATATTGGGCATGTGTTGACGCGCGTGATCAAGGATATGATTCCGCGTTACAGAACAATGAAAGGCTATATGGTTCCGAGAAAGGCGGGCTGGGATACGCACGGACTTCCTGTGGAGCTTGAGGTTGAACGACTGCTCGGCTTAAACGGCAAGGAGCAGATCGAAGAGTACGGCATGGAGCCGTTCATCAAAAAGTGTAAAGAATCCGTATGGAAATACAAAGGAATGTGGGAAGATTTCTCCGGCACAGTCGGTTTCTGGGCGGATATGGACGATCCTTATGTCACTTATCATGATGACTTTATCGAGTCGGAGTGGTGGGCGTTAAAGGAGATTTGGGACAAAAAGCTGTTGTATAAAGGCTTTAAGATTGTGCCTTACTGTCCTCGTTGCGGAACACCGCTTTCTTCGCAGGAGGTTGCGCAGGGATATAAGACGGTCAAGGAGCGTTCCGCAGTTGTGCGTTTTAAGGTTGTGGGCGAGGATGCATATTTTCTTGCATGGACAACCACACCGTGGACTCTGCCGTCAAACGTAGCGCTCTGCGTCAATCCTGACGAAACCTATTGCAAGGTAAAAGCAGTGGACGGTTATATCTATTATATGGCGGAGGCGCTGCTTGACAAGGTGCTTGGGAAGCTCGCGGAAAACGAGGGCGATAAGACATATGAGGTTTTGGAAACCTATAAAGGAACGGATTTAGAGAAAAAAGAGTACGAGCCGCTGTTTGATTTTGCGGCGGGCATTATCGAAAAGCAGCGCAAGAAAGCGCATTTCATCACATGCGACAATTATGTTACAATGACAGACGGTACGGGTATCGTACATATTGCGCCTGCATTCGGTGAGGACGATGCGCAGGTCGGCAGAAAGTATGACCTTCCGTTTGTGCAGCTTGTAAACGGCAAGGGTGAGATGACTGAGGAGACATCTTACGCGGGCGTGTTTGTTAAGAAAGCGGATCCAATGGTATTAAAGGATTTAGAGGACAAAGGACTTTTGTTTGACGCGCCGAAATTTGAGCATGATTATCCGCACTGCTGGAGATGCGACACACCGCTGATCTATTATGCGCGTGAGTCATGGTTTATCAAGATGACAGCCGTGAAGGATGATTTGGTAAGAAACAATAATACCGTAAATTGGATTCCTGAGTCAATCGGCAAGGGACGTTTCGGTGACTGGCTTGAAAATATTCAGGACTGGGGCATTTCGCGGAACCGTTACTGGGGTACGCCGCTTAATGTATGGGAGTGCGAGTGCGGTCATCAGGAGTGCATTGGCAGCAGACAGGAGCTTGCGGACAGGAGCGGAAATCCCGATGCCGCAAAGGTAGAGCTTCACAGACCGTATATTGATGAAGTGACCTTAAAGTGCCCGGACTGCGGTAGGGACATGCACAGAGTTCCGGAGGTTATCGACTGTTGGTTTGATTCCGGTGCGATGCCGTTTGCACAGCATCATTATCCGTTTGAAAATAAAGAATTATTCGAACAACAGTTTCCTGCACAGTTTATCTCCGAGGCAGTAGACCAGACACGTGGCTGGTTCTATTCGCTGATGGCGGAGTCTACACTTTTGTTTAACAAGTCGCCTTATGAGAATGTGATTGTGCTTGGTCATGTACAGGATGAGAACGGCCAGAAGATGAGCAAGTCAAAGGGCAACGCGGTCGATCCGTTTGAGGCGCTTGAAACGTATGGCGCGGATGCGATTCGCTGGTATTTCTATGTAAATTCCGCTCCGTGGCTGCCGAATCGTTTCCATGGCAAGGCGGTTCAGGAAGGACAGCGGAAATTCATGGGTACGCTTTGGAATACCTATGCATTCTTTGTGCTTTATGCAAATATTGATCAGTTTGACGCGACGAAATATACAAACTATACTTCGTATAGTTCAGAATATGATCAGCTTCCCGTTATGGATAAATGGCTTTTGTCAAAGCTAAATACCGTAGTCGGTGAGGTGGACAACAATCTTGACAATTACCGTATCCCCGAGGCTGCAAGAGCATTGCAGGAGTTTGTGGATGAAATGAGTAATTGGTATGTAAGACGCAGCCGTGAACGTTTCTGGGCAAAGGGCATGGAGCAGGACAAGATTAATGCGTACATGACGCTTTACACGGCACTTGTGACGATTTCCAAAGCAGCAGCGCCGATGATACCGTTTATGACGGAGGACATTTACAGAAACCTCGTTTGCAGCATTGACAAGAATGCGCCAGAAAGCATTCATCTGTGTGATTTCCCGACTGTGGACGAGAAGCTAATCGACAAGCAGCTCGAGGCGGATATGGAGGCGCTCTTAAAGACAGTAGTCATGGGGCGCGCGTGCAGAAATACGGCAAATATCAAGAACAGACAACCGATCAGTACAATGTTCATCAAGGCGCCGTTTACGCTTGGCGAGTTCTATCAGGAGATTATCGAGGATGAGCTGAATGTCAAGAAGGTTGTGTTTACGGATGATGTGAGAGAGTTTACAACATACACCTTTAAGCCACAGCTTAAGACTGTTGGACCAAAATACGGCAAGCAGCTTGGCGGTATCAAGGAGAAGCTTTCATCAATTGACGGAAATGCTGCAATGGACGAACTCAAGGCAAACGGTTTTATCACTTTTGACGTGAGCGGTACGGAAGTGAAGCTTGCGGAGGAAGATCTGCTGATCGATATTTCGCAGAAGGAAGGCTATGTCACGGAAGCGGACAATACCGTGACAGTTGTGCTTGATACCAATCTCACGGATGAACTCATTGAGGAAGGCTTTGTCTATGAGGTCATCAGCAAGATCCAGACGATGCGTAAGGATTCGGATTTCGAAGTTATGGATCACATTGTGGTTTACATCAGTGGAAACGATAAAATTGCAGATGTGGTAAAGAAAAACGCGGACGCGATCGGTGAGAAGGTTCTTGCAAATGCAATTCAGTATGAGAATGGCGGAAACGCGAAAGAATGGAACGTCAACGGCGAGAAGGTCGTGATTGGCGTGGAGCGCGTTTAATCTTGTTTTGTTGAATAAGAAAAATTAAGAAATCCCACATACAGTTTTGGTGATGAATATCGTCATGACTGCATGTGGGGTTTTAATGTTGGTTAATAAAATTGAATATTATTTAATAACCAATCAATTGTTTTGCCCCTTAATCTTTGCTATGCTATAAATATCAAAAGCTTTTGTGAAAAAATTCATAGGAGGCAATACTATGCAGATTGGAAAGGTAATCAGAACATACAGAAAACAAAAAGACATGACACAGGAGGAAATGGCAAACAGACTGGGCGTTACGACACCCGCTGTCAATAAGTGGGAGAACGGCGTTTCGCAGCCCGATATTGGGTTGCTTGCACCGATTGCAAGATTATTGGGGATATCATTGGACGAATTGTTATCGTTTCACGAGGAGCTTTCGGCTGATGAGATTAATAATATCATTAAAGAACTTGATGCAAAACTGGAAACGGAGGCATATGCCGAAGTTTTTCAGTGGGCAGAAAGCATATTGCAGGAATATCCAAATTGCAATCAGCTCATTTGGCAGGTGGCGGTTGTCTTGGATGCCGGACGCTTAGTGCGAACAGTAGAAAATGCGCAGCAGTATGACGAGTCGATCAATCGGTATTATCAGACTGTGTTAGAGGATGAGGATCCGCAGATCAAAAAGAATGCTGCGGATTCGTTGTTTGGTTTTTACATCAGAAAAGAGGAGTATGACAAAGCGGAAAGCTATTTGCAGTATTTTTCACAGGACGATCCTGTACGGCAGCTAAGGCAGGCGACGGTTTATACACATAAAGGAATGGAAGAAGAAGCCTGTAAAATATATGAAAAATTACTGTTTTCGGGGTACCAGATCTTGAATCAGGCGCTAAGCATGCTCTATTTGATTTCGATGAAGAAAGAGGATCATGAAAGGGCAAAACGGTATCTGGATAAGCAGAGTGAAATGGCAAAGACTTTCGAGATGGGAAAATACAATGAAATGGCAGGTTATCTTGATTTTGCCGTCGCGCAAAAGGACGTTGCGGGGACACTTCGGATTGTAAAAGAATTGATGTCCAATATCGAAACAATCAGAAATTGTACAAATTCTTTCTTATATGAACATTTGGAATACCAGCCGTTAGAGCAGTCTTTTTATGATAATCTAAAGAAAAAATTACTCGATAATTTTAAAACCGACGAAAGTCTTGCGTATATGAAGGAATGCGATGCGTGGGAGCGCATTTTGCAAGGGGAATTTTAGAGAACGGAAGGAAAGGTTTTGGAGTGGAATCTACACTGTAGTTTCCACTCCGTTTAAATTAATATGCTCATTTTCTTCCATCGGTATCAGCAGATACTTCTGACCATCTATGGTCTGTGCTTTGACTTGCTCCGCTTTATCGGGTTTCATCCGCAAGAATACTTCTGCCCAGTTTTTGGCTTCTTCGGGATCAAGGGGAGCTTCCATTTTTACAAGCGTTTCAATCTGCTCCGTTTTTTCAAGGTTTTCCTGCTTGGTATCGTTTAGCTCCTGTTTTAATGTGGCAACTTCTTCCAGCAGCTTGATTTCTTTCTTTTCCTTGTTATTTTTCTCAATCGCTTTTTCGTTCACAAGATTTTTCACCGCGGGAGGCTGGTCGCTGAACTCTTCCGTCAAATGGCTTTGTATCAGCGCAACTGTGGCATCGGGGATTTCACTGTTGGCGAGCACATCTTTGATCATTTCGGGAGTCAGAGTAAGATCTTCGGGCTCGATGATGACTAAATCTTCCAAAGCCGCCTCATGTTCTTCCACAATATCATTCAGCTTTTCTTGAATATCAAGGAGCATTCCGTCGCTGTCTTCAATAATAGGAGCAATGGCAGCCTTCACAATACTGCCAAAAGTATTCTGCTCCTCCGTTGCAGTGCGTTTTGCGCCGCAGCCTAACGCTGTTTCAATAAAATCCCTGTGAGAGTCCTTCGCGTCACGCACATAATATGTAAGCGAGTGAATGTCGGTCGAGCGTTCCACAAACGATGGGAACAAAAATCCTACGTCGGGCATACCGACAACACGATCCTGAATGCGCACACCAATACGGTTTTCGTCCGCGCGGTAGCCAAGCCCCGGCTTTGAGAGATTGACAGGGCAGATGGCGCACAGAAGATATGTAAATACTTCTTCCGATTCGTCTATTTTCAGTTCGTCATTTGTTTTCGTGATCACGTCATACGCGTCATGAAAGATTAAAATCAGATAATTTCCGACGTAATCGTAATTTTCAATGATCATGTCATAGAGATGTTCAAGCAAATCGGGGTTTTTTAATCCGCTTTCACGAAGTCCCAACAGATACTGCTGTTTTCCGCCGCTTTCCTCTTCGTTCTTTGCAAACTTGAGCTCCAAAAGATTGTTTCCGATCGTACCGGAAAGCGCTTTTTTCGCAATCTCCAAGTATTTATAAAATTCTTCGTCGTCCAGATTCAAAAAGGTTTCATTCAGTTCTACGATTTTATTTTTATTGGAATCCACATAACAGCCGCACATTCTCGTGATGGTGCAGTTTTCCTTTTTGAAACGACGTTTTAGCTCTAAGATGTCCCTGTTTCTTAGCATAAGATTCCTCCTCCGTCAAAAAAAGAGAAGATTGCTCTTCCCCACAAAATTTCTATAACAAAGTATACCTTATGAAATAAAAAAAGTCAAATTTAAAGTCAATTCCGCTCAAATGGAATAACGAATCAGTAACACGAATCAACCTATACAAATAAAACCCCTGCTGTTACAATAAAAGAAAAACAGGAGGGGTTTTACCATGATGAGAAATCCGCAGCAAACAATCGGAAATTTAATTGACAAGCAAAACGTTTCGTTTATCGCTTCCATTTCGGAAGAGGGCTTCCCGAACATGAAGGCGATGCTCCCGCCGCGCAAACGAGAGGGTATCAAAGAATTTTGGTTTTCGACCAATACATCCTCCATGCGGGTAGCGCAGTATCGAAATAATCCCAATGCGAGTATTTACTTTTATGACAAACGCTTTTTCCGAGGAGTTATGTTGATTGGAACAATGGAGATACTAGAGGACGATGACAGCAAACAAATGATTTGGCAGGAGGGCGACACTATGTACTATGCCGGAGGCGTAAAAGACCCGGATTACTGTGTCCTGAAATTTACGGCACAGAAAGGACGTTATTATGCGAATTTTAAATCGGAAACTTTTTTGATCGAATAAAAGAGGAGGGGATATCAATATAATCATATCCTTTTATGATAAAAAATTATCAAACATATATGAGTAAAAATTTTAGGGTGTAAAAACCATAGAAATCTGTTATAATCGGAATTAAGGTATTAAGGGGTGAATTCTATTGAGAGTATATTTAGATAACTGTTGCTATAATCGTCTGTTTGATGATAGGTCAAATATTAAAAATTATTTGGAACGAGAAGCAATTTTGATTGTTATGCAAAAGGCATTTGAGAAAGAACTGAAGATTGTAGGATCGGATATACTTGAAATAGAAATATCAAAGATTAAAAATAGTGAAAAGAGAAATGATGTTGAGGGAGTTTATAATGCGCTTGTTACAGATATGGTAACGATAACTCCTGAAACGGAAAAACGAGCTATTCAAATAAGAAATGTATCAAATATAAAAGCTTTTGACAGTTTGCATTTAGCAAGTGCGGAGGCAAGTGCAGATGTTTTGCTGACTACGGATATTAAGTTTTTAAAGGGAAGTCAGAAAATAAAACCTAAAGTAGCAGTAAAAAATCCGGTTGAGTTTATAATGGAGGTGTTTGATTATGATGAATCGGACAATGAAGATAGTCAAATCCAGTGAAATCAGAAAATCAGGTACAGAGGCATTGATAAAGGCATTAGGTCCTATTGGAATGGCAAGGTATCTTGAGGAGTATGATAATGGAGGAAGAGGCGACTATACAAAAGAAAAGTACGAACAGCCGGATTATTCTATTGAAGAAATTTTGGCAAGCAGAAAAGAAATGTAAAAAAGGGTATTAGCAGTAACGGAAAGGAAGCGTTAATTATTATGATGAAACAAGCAGATCAAAGAAACCTCACAATGGTAATGGACTTGTATGAGCTTACGATGGCAAACGGCTATTTTAACAGTGGTGATATGGAATCGCGGGTGGCATTTGACGTGTTTTACAGAAAAAATCCCGACAGAGGCGGTTATGCAATTTTCGCAGGGCTTGAACAGATTGTGGAATACGTAGAAAACCTCCACTTTTCCACCGAGGACATTGAATATCTGCGCTCCTTAAACACCTTTACAGATGCCTTTTTGGATTATTTAAAAGATTTCAAATTTCATGGAGATATTTATTCTTTCCCGGAGGGCACGATCATGTATCCCAATGAGCCGATCATGACGATCGTAGCGCCCTTAATTGATGCGCAGATTGTTGAAACGGCAATTCTGGCACAGGTCAATCATCAATCGCTTGTAGCGACAAAGACAGCGCGTATCGTGAAAGCGGCAGCGGGAAAATTGGTATCGGATTTCGGCGCAAGGCGCGCGCATAACATGGATGCAGCAGTGTACGGCGCAAGAGCTTCTTACATAGGAGGAGCGGCGGGAACCGCAACCGTGCTTGCGGGACAAATGTTTGGCATTCCGGTAAGCGGAACGATGGCGCACAGCTGGGTCATGTATTATAAAGACGAGTATGAGGCATTCAAAAATTATGCCGTAAATTATCCTGATAATACTGTACTTTTGGTGGATACCTACGATACCATCCAGTCGGGAATTCCCAACGCAATCCGCGTGGCGCATGAGATATTGGAGCCGATGGGAAAACGCCTTAAGGGTATTCGAATTGACAGTGGCGACCTTGCATATCAATCGATCAAAGTCCGCAAAATGTTAGATGCCGCGGGGCTGAACGACTGTATGATTATTGTTTCTAACAGCTTAGACGAGCACACAATATCTTCCTTAAATACACAAAGGGCGTGCATCGACAGCTACGGTGTGGGAGAGCGTCTGATCACGGGCGCCACAAGTGACTATTCGGACGATACGCTTGCGCTTTTGGGAGCGGTCTATAAAATTGCGGCGGTTGAGGAAAACGGCGCGTTTGTACCGCGCATTAAAATTTCGGGAACCGTAGAAAAAATCACGAATCCGGGACTGAAAAAGGTCTATCGAATCTATGACCAGACAGGAAAAGCAAAGGCGGATCTGCTTGCAAAGTCAGATGAAGAGATTGACATGAGCGGCGATTTTCGTTTTGTGGATCCGCAGATGCCGTGGAGAAATCTGAAATTCACAAATTGTACGGCAAAACCATTACAGGTGAAAGTGTTTGAAAACGGAAAACGGGTTTATGAGCTGCCCACACTCGAGGAAATCCGCGACTATGTGAAAAAGCAGCTGCGCGAAGAAATCTGGGAGGAGGAACAGCGCTTTATCAACCCGCACGTTCATTATATGGACATGACGCCGGACTATTACGAATTAAAAATGGGATTGCTGCATGACAAAGGGAAGATTTTAGAACAGTAAAATAACATACGTTTTTAAACATATCAATATTGAGGGGACTGCTTGGTAGAAGGGGAGTAATGTGAAATGGAAAAGAAAGTGTTGAAGGAACCAAGATTTGTCGAAGAATTGTTGGAGCTGGTTCATGGCAGTCTGCCGGAAAAGGAGTTTTTGGATCGGTTATCCGATTACCATGAGAATGATATTGCGGACGCGCTGGAGCAGCTTGAACCCGAGGAACGTCAAAGATTATATCCGCTTCTCGGCGCGGAAAAATTATCGGAAATTTTTGCATATTTTGAAGATGCTGATCTCTATCTGAACGAATTGGATATGGAATCCGTTGCAAAAATCGTTTCCTGTATGGATTCCGATGACGCGGCGGACGTGTTGGAAGAAATGGACGATACTGACCAGAAAAAACTTGTCAGTATGATGGATGATGAGGCCGAGCGGGATGTGCGGCTGATCTTGTCGTATGATGAAGATGAAATCGGAAGTCGAATGACCACAAATTATATTGCGATCCGAAACAATCTTACCATCAAACAGGCGATGAGTGAGTTGGTGCGTCAGGCGGGAGAGAATGATAATATTTCCACAATCTATGTGGTTGATGTGAAAGACCTCTATTACGGTGCGATTGACTTAAAAGACTTGATCATTGCCAGAGAGCATCAGAAATTGGAGGATCTCATCATTACGTCCTATCCTTATGTCACGGACCACGAGAAGGTCAGTGATTGTATTGAACGAATTAAGGACTACGCAGAGGATTCGCTTCCGATATTGTCGGAGAATGGAAAGATTTTGGGTATTATCACGGCGCAGGACATCGTGGAAGTCGTTGATGACGAGATGGGCGATGATTATGCAAAGCTTGCTGGTATGACTGCCGAGGCGGATTTAAAAGAAACAACGATCGAGAGCATGAAAAAAAGACTGCCATGGCTGATCGTGCTGCTTTTTCTCGGAATGTGCGTTTCGTCCGTCGTAGGCATCTTTGAGACAGTCGTTGCGCTTCTTCCGATCGTGATCTGCTTTCAGTCTTTGATCCTTGATATGGCGGGAAACGTGGGAACACAGTCGCTTGCCGTTACAATCAGGGTTTTAATGGATGAAAATCTTACGACAAAACAAAAGTTTGGTCTTGTTTTGAAAGAAATGCGTGTCGGGCTTGCAAATGGTCTATTCTTAGGGATCATGGCATTTTTGTTTATCGGCTTCTACACGTATTTGTGCAAAGGAACTCCAATTGACAGCGCATTTTTGATCTCGGGTTGTGTGAGCGCTGCGCTGATGATGGCGATGGTCATTTCCAGCATGGTTGGCACGCTTGTACCGCTTTTTTTCAATAGGATCAAAGTGGATCCCGCGGTAGCGTCAGGTCCCCTGATCACGACCATAAATGATCTCGTGGCGGTCGTGACTTATTACGGACTTGCGTGGGTACTGCTCATTAATGTTCTGCATGTAAATTGATGGAAAGTCTGCAAGTAATGTGATAAAATTATAAATAATTTGCGATTTGTTAGAATGGAGGAGAAACATGTCAAGTGTAAGCATTGAAAGAGTGATCGAAAAGCTAAAGCTCACAAACCTCACGCCGGAAATCGATGTGTCGAGCATTAAGATCCATCAGCCCGATATCAACAGACCGGCATTGCAGCTTTCGGGATATTTTGAACATTTTGAAGAAACAAGACCTCAGATCATCGGTTTTGTGGAATATTCTTATATGGAGCATATCAGCGATGAGAAGAAAAAAGAGGTGTATCCGCGTTTGATATCGGAAAAGACGCCGTGTATTATTTTCTGCAGAAATCTGATGCCCGACGAGCTTTTCATTGAAACTGCACGAAAAAACAATGTGCCGATTTTAAAGACCGGAAAACCGACTTCGGCATTTATGGCTGAGATCATCCGCTGGCTGAACGTGGAACTCGCACCCTGTATTTCCGTGCACGGTGTACTTGTCGATGTTTACGGCGAGGGTGTTTTGATCACGGGAGAAAGCGGTATTGGTAAGAGCGAGGCGGCGCTGGAGCTGATCAAGCGCGGACACAGACTGGTATCTGATGACGTGGTGGAGATCAGAAAGGTGAGCGATGACACGCTGGTAGGAAGTGCACCTGACATTACGAGGCATTTTATAGAACTTCGCGGAATAGGCATAATAGATGTAAAGACACTTTACGGTGTGCAAAGCGTTATGGACACGACAAATATCAATCTTGTCATACGTCTTGAAGATTGGGATAAAGAGAAAAATTATGACCGACTGGGACTTGAGGAGAGTTATACGGAATATCTTGGAAATAAGGTAGTCTGTCATAATATCCCCATAAGACCGGGCAGAAACCTTGCAATTATCTGCGAGTCGGCAGCAGTCAACCACCGTCAAAAGAAAATGGGTTACAATGCGGCACAGGAACTTTACCATCGTGTGCAGAATTCGTTATCAAAACCCAGAGAGGATGAAGCGTAATGAAGAAATATTGTTTTGGAGTAGACGTAGGCGGAACAACGGTAAAACTTGGACTTTTTACCCCCGAGGGAGAAGTCGTTGAAAAGTGGGAAATTCCGACAAGAACAGAGAACGGTGGAAGCGCTATTCTTCCTGATGTTGCAGCGTCCGTTACAGAAAAAATGAAAGAGCGCGAAATTGCGAAAGAGACGGTAATCGGTGTGGGGGTCGGTGTGCCGGGACCTGTTGATGACAACGGTATCGTGTATAAGGCGGTGAACCTCGGCTGGGGCGTGATGAACATCAGCGGAGAGCTTGAAAAGCGATTAGGTGTAACCGTAAGAGCAGGAAACGATGCAAATGTGGCTGCACTTGGCGAAATGTGGTGCGGCGGCGGAAAAGGCTGTAAGGACGTTGTGCTTGCAACGCTTGGTACTGGTGTCGGTGGCGGCATTATTGTAAACGGAAAGGTCGTCACAGGTTCAAAGGGCGCTGGCGGAGAGATCGGACATATGCATATTGTTGATGAAGAAGAGGAGGCTTGCGGCTGCGGAAACCACGGTTGTCTGGAACAGTACGCGTCTGCGACCGGAATCGTGCGGCTTGCCAAAAGGAGACTTGCGGCGTCAAATGATGCAAGTGTGTTAAGAACTTCACAGGAAAAGAATGAGTTGAGTGCAAAAGCCGTGTTTGACGCGGTAAAGGACGGCGATAAAGTGGCGTGTGAGATTGCGGAGGAGTTTGGCAGATATCTCGGAAAAGGATTGGCAATGATCGCGGCAGTCGTAAATCCCGAGGTGTTTGTACTTGGCGGCGGCGTTTCAAAGGCTGGAGAGATCCTCTGCGATTATGTGTCAAAATATTATGATAAATATGCCTTTCACGGCTGCAAGAATGCCGGCTTTAAGCTTGCCACGCTCGGAAACGATGCGGGCATTTACGGGGCGGCAAAGCTTGTACTGGGTTAGGCTTGGAAAGATAAGACAAAAATAAATATAGGAGCCGTATCATATTGAAAAAAGAGTTGATTGATCAATTATCTTCAGTGATTGTAAACGGACACGTTCGCATGAACGAACCTATGTCAGCGCACACTACCTTTAAAACAGGCGGTGTGGCTGATGTATTTGTTGAACCCTCGGGAATTGAGGAATTAAAGGAAACGCTGAAACTGTTACAGGGAGAATCCTTTTATCTCATCGGGAACGGGAGCAATCTTCTCGTGAGCGATGACGGGCTTAGAGGCGTGGCGCTTCACCTTGCGGCAGGTTTTGGCGATATTACAGTCAAGGAAAACACGCTGATCTGCGGTGCGGCAGCGACGCTTTCGCAGATTGCAAGGACAGCGCTTGACAATGCTTTGAGCGGGTTTGAGTTTGCCGCGGGCATTCCGGGAAGTTTGGGCGGCGCAATCGTGATGAATGCAGGCGCGTATGACGGAGAGATGAAGCAGGTGGTAAAGCGTGTGAAACTTATGAACTACGCGGGGGAGATTGTGGAAAAAGACGCGGAAGAGATGCAGTTTTCTTACCGCCACAGCATCTTGAAGGAGCAGCAGTGGATCGTGCTTGAGGCAGTCATAGCGCTTGAGGCGGGCGATAAACGGAAAATAAAAGAAAAGATGGATGAATTGGCGCAAAAGAGACGCGAAAAACAGCCGTTGGAATATCCAAGCGCGGGTTCCACGTTCAAGCGTCCCAAAGGGTATTTTGCGGCAAAGCTGATAGAGGACGCGGGACTAAAGGGCTTTCGGATCGGCGGCGCACAGGTATCCTCCAAGCATGCGGGTTTTGTAATCAACGAGCATAACGCCACATCTGCGGATATTTACGCGTTGATCAAGGAGATTCAAAGACGAGTAGAGGAAAATGCAGGCGTTGCGATAGAAACGGAAGTCATCTGTCTGGGAAAATTTTGACGGAGCGTGAGAAAGGTAGGTCTGAATTCAAATGAGGTTTGTGATCGTTACAGGAATGAGCGGTGGCGGAAAATCAACAGCGATGAAAATGCTTGAAGATGCGGGATTTTATTGTGCGGACAATATGCCCGTGCCTTTGATTGAAAAATTCATGGAACTGCTTGCGATGCCCGACAATGGCATTCAAAAAGTGGCGCTCGGACTGGACGTGCGTGCGGATCAGTCTTTTGAGGACGTGAATCAGCTGATCATAAGACTTCGTCTGAACTATACCTTTGAAATCCTCTTTTTGGAAGCATCGGACAATGTGCTGTTAAAACGATATAAGGAAACAAGAAGAATCCACCCGCTCTCTGTGGACGGCGATTTGATGAGCGGCATTCGGCGCGAGCGGGAGCTGCTCGAAAGCATCAGAATGGTAGCGGATTATGTAATTGACACGACGAACCTTCTCACACGGGAGTTAAAGGCGGAACTTGACAAGATTTTTGTGAGCAATCAGGCGTACAACAGCCTTATGGTGAATGTCATGTCTTTTGGTTTTAAGCATGGGATACCACAGGACGCGGATCTTGTTTTTGACGTACGCTTTCTGCCAAACCCATTCTATATCGATGAGCTCAAACATCTTACGGGGCTTGACGATGAGGTACAGGAATACGTTATGAGTTATCCGGAGGCGCACACATTTATCGACAAGCTGACGGATATGATTCGGTTTCTCATTCCCAATTATATTAAAGAAGGGAAGTATCAGCTTGTGATTGCGATTGGCTGTACAGGCGGACAACACAGAAGCGTGACGCTTGCAGGAGAGCTTTACAAACGGCTCAAGGACAAAGGCGATTATGGGCTTACGCTGCGCCACAGAGACACGCTTGGCTAGTGTGAAAAAGCTTCACACAAAAAAACGCAAAGAACAGCGTTTTTCATTATGATTTGAGCCGCCAAAGGCGACACGGGAGATTAATATGTCATTTTCGGGAGAGATAAAAGCGGAGCTGCAAAAAAAGGCAGCCACAGGAAATGCCGCGAGAGAATTTTTGCGGAAATCGTTTTTGGAAATCGGTTCAATGAGCAATCCGCAAAAGGGATATCACTTGGAGTTTGTCTGTGAGAATGACAGTCAGGCAAAAACAATTGCGGAAACGATGAAGCAATTTGACATAGAGGCAAAGACGGCGCTTCGAAAACGATATACGATTGTGTACTTAAAGGAGAGCGAGGACATTGTCAATCTCCTGAATGTCATGGGCGCGCACAACTGCCTTATGGAATTGGAAAATCTGCGTATCTTAAAGGATATGCGCAATTCCATCAACAGAAGGGTAAACTGCGAAACGGCAAACATTTCAAAGACTGTCAGCGCGGCAAACAAGCAGATCGAAGACATTCAATATATTAAGGAACATTACGGCTTTGATGATTTGAGTGACAATCTGCGTGAGATTGCCGAGGCGCGGCTTGCGTATCCTGACGCGACTTTAAAGGAACTTGGGGAGCGCCTTGTTCCTCCCGTGGGAAAATCGGGCGTAAATCACAGACTCAGGAAACTTAGTGAGCTGGCGGACAGCATTAAAGGGAGGCAGAAATGAAATGAGCAAAAAGGCATTATTTATATTCAACCCTCACTCGGGAAAGGGATTGATCAAGAATCATCTTTTGGAAATCACGGATATCCTTGTGAAGGCGGACTATGAGGTGACGGTATATCCGACGCAGAGCAGAGGAGATGCGGAACGAAAAATGCGGGAGCGTGAGAAAGACTATGCGCTTGTGGTGTGCAGCGGCGGTGACGGAACGCTCGATGAAATCGTGACGGGCATGATACAGTCGGGCTTTAAGACTCCCATCGGATATATCCCGTCGGGAAGCACAAATGATTTTGCAAAAACGCTCAAAATCCCTTCGACAATGAGAAAGGCGGCTGAACTTATCGCGCGGGGAAAGGTATTTTCGTGCGATGTAGGACGCTTTAACAGGGATGTGTTTGTTTATATTGCGGCATTCGGGCTGTTTACGGAGGTTTCCTACGAAACGTCGCAGGAGATGAAAAATATGCTCGGGCATGTGGCGTATTTCTTGGAGGGCGTCAAACAGCTTACCAATATTAAGTCCTATTTGATAAAAGTGACATATGTGTCGGAAACCGGCGAGGAAGAAGTGATTGAGGATGACTTTATCTTCGGAATGGTAACGAACTCACACTCGGTAGGCGGTTTTAAGAGTATTGCGGGAAACGTTTTTAAGGGCAAGGTTGATTTAAATGACGGACTGTTTGAGGTTACGTTGATCAAAGTTCCAAGAAATCCTGTGGAACTCAATTCGATACTGGCGTCGCTGGCGGTAGCGGACATTGATACGCAATATATGTATAATTTTAAGTCGGGAAAATTGACCTTTGAATCCGAGGAAGAGGTGGCGTGGACGCTTGACGGAGAGTACGGTGGAAAACATACGAAAGTCGAGCTTTTAAACGACAAAGGAGCGATGGATATTCTGGTGAAATAAAAAAGTGTCGCGGTTAAGCGACACTTTTTTATCTTATAGAAGTTGCGACAACATAAATCATTAAGGAAAGAATTTGCTTTGCAAATTCTTTGAACGCAAGCTGCCGAGCTTGCGTTTTTATTCCAAGTTCAACCGCTTCGTCATCATATGGAGATTGATCAGATGCATGATCACGGAAACGGCTACAGACCAAAGCAGCGTGATGATCATCGTAGGGGAGATGACTTCAAACATCGGCATTGTTTCGGAGAGCGCTTCCGCCCGCAGCATTCTCGAGTAGGTTGGCATCATCGCCAGATATGAGATAAACTGTTGAATGCTGATAATGACAAAGTAAGCGATAATTGCGCCGAGAATGCGGTGCTTTGCGTAAAGCTGCCCAAGCGAGATGCAGCCGAGTACGGTCATAATGCCCGAAATGCTGGAAATGATCAAAAATATCAGATAAAAAGTCACAAACCCGCCAAGCGATATTCCGTATTCATCTCGAAACATTTCCGACAGCTCCGTAAACCCTTCGGTAAAAATGCGATGCCAATAGTGCGTGTCCCAGTATTCCGAAACATTGCCGATATGGTAAATGCCTACGCCGATAATGATTAGAATCGTGACAACAACACAAGTAAGCATCATTAGATGACAAATAACAGATACGATCGTCTTTGCCGCAAGGAGCATTTTTGACTCAACAGGCAGCGTATGTGTCAAATATCCCTGATCCGTATAAGTCGTTTTGTAGAACCGAATGGCGATCACCAGCATTGTTCCTACAGTGCAGCCGATAACGCCGAAATAGTAAAGCATGATGGAAAGCATCAGTGACAGTACCGAGAAACCCGCGGCAACATTGTCAAGCTTGGGGTCGATCGTAAGGATAATAAGGCAGGTAAGGAGCGTTGCGGCGCCGAGAATTCCCATCATAATAAAAATCGGAAAACGCAGCCCTTTCCATTCGTATTTCATCAATTTTCCTAACATGCGTACACCTCCCTGAAATAAGCGTCTACTGACTTATTATGCTGACTTCTGATAGCGTCTACCGAGGTGTGGAGCATCAGCGAGCCGTTCTTCATGAAAATCACATCGTCAAGCACGCTCTCAATATCGGAAATCAGATGCGTCGATAAGATAATCGTTGAGTTCGGATTGTAGTTTGTAATGATCGTGCGCAGAATATAATCTCTTGCGGCAGGGTCTACGCCGGCAATCGGTTCGTCAAGAATATAAAGCTCGGCATCGCGGCTCATGACAAGAATAAGCTGCACTTTTTCTTTCGTACCTTTTGAAAGCGTTTTTAATCTTGCCTCAGGACTAATGCCAAGCGATTCAAGCATTTGATATGCTTTCTCTTTGGAAAAGTTCTCGTAAAAGTCCGCAAAATAGTCGATCATCTGCGCTACCTTCATGCCGTTGTCAAGATAGGTACGTTCCGGCAGATAAGAAATAATGCGCTTGCTTTCCGCGCCCGGGAACATACCGTTAATATACACACTTCCACTTGTCGGTGCAAGAAGTCCGTTGATCATCTTGATCAGCGTTGTTTTTCCGCAGCCGTTGGGTCCCAGCAGTCCGATGATCCGTCCGCGCGGGATCGTGAGATTCATATGGAAAACAGACATATAGCTTCCCATATTGGGATACCGCTTGCACAAATCGTTAATCTGGAGAAGCGGCGCCGCGTTCATGTATTGTTCGTTCATAAATATTCCCCCTTCTAATAGAAAATTAAACATTTGTATTGTTTGTATGGTTGTTGACGAGTGAAGTAATCTCGCTGTCGGAATACCCAAGCTGCCTCATGTTGGCGAAAAAGCTGTTCATCTGTGTGACTGCCATTTTATGCTTTGCCGCTTCGATCATCTGTGTGTCCTGTGTTACCACGCGTCCCATATTCCGCTGTGTCATGACAAGTCCGCTGCGCTCCAGTTCCACAAAAGCGCGTTGCATGGTGTTTGGATTGACACTTGCCTCTGCCGCCAGATCACGGACGCTTGGAAGCCATTCTCCCGGTTTGTATATTCCGCATACAATCCGTACTTGAAGCGTTTCCAAAATCTGCGCATAGATGGGACGATCAGAATTTAATTCCCATGCCATAAATTCCTCTCCTTCCTAATATGTATTATTTAATTAATACACTAATACAATAATACATATGCATTGACTTGTCAATATATTTTTTGAAAGAAAAAATAAAAAATTTTTTTAAAAAATTTTCATGAAATAATATTTTGTAAAGCAAATTTTTCGTTGATTTTACTACGTTACCAGAGCAAAGTGACAGTAAGTGTTTACATAAAATGTAAGTCTGACAAAAGGCAATAAATATTGACAAATGCGAAGTTTTTTGCCAATATAAATAAGATAGGTTAATTATTAAATTATAAAAATGAAATAAAATTAAGGAGTTAAAAGTTTGAAAATTAAAATTTTCAAACGACAAGTTTTGTGCTACGCAAAAACTTGAGCCATTAGCTACTCCTAAAAAACAGTCGTAGCATGGAGGCTAAATATGGTAAAGTACATTGCAAAGCGAGTCGGACTTGCAATCGTCACGATCTGGACAGTTGCGACGATTACATTTTTTCTGATGAATATGGTTCCCGGAGGACCATTCCTTTCCGAAAAGGCGATCAGCCCGCAGGCAACAGCGGCCTTGCAGGCAAAATACGGTCTGGACAAGCCTTTATTCCAACAATATCTTACATATATGGGTGATGCCTTACACGGCGATTTCGGCGACAGTCTCAAACAAAGGGGACGTACCGTTATGGATATCATTTTGATGAAATTCCCTGTGTCTGCCAGAGTGGGAGGCATTTCCGTTCTCGTTTCTTTATTGATCGGAATTCCGCTTGGCTGCATTGCGGCGCTGAAAAGGGGGAAATTCTTGGACAGTCTGATCAGTGTGGTTGCCACCTGCGGAATTGCAGTTCCGAGTTTTGTTATCTGTACCGTGTTGTTGTACATTTTTGGTGTAAAACTAAAGCTGCTTCCGACAATCGGTCTTACTTCATGGAAAAATTACATTATGCCGGTTATGGCGTTGTCTTTCTATCCGACAGCATATATCATGCGGTTGATGCGTTCCTCTATGCTGGACGTTTTGGGACAGGATTATATGCGTACCGCAAAGGCAAAAGGTGTTTCCGGGTTTATGATATTATTCAAGCATGCGCTCAGAAACGCAGTGCTGCCCGTTGTTACTTATGTGGGCCCACTGCTTGCATACACTGTGACAGGAAGCTTTGTCGTAGAGAAAATCTTTACNATTCCNGGNCTTGGCGGTGAGTTTATCACTGCNATCAATGGNCGTGATTANACATTGATCATGGGAACGACAATTTTCCTTGCAACGCTNATNATTGTTATGAATGTTGTGGTGGATATCGTTTACAAACTGGTAGANCCCAGAATCAAACTAAAATAGTGTGAAAAATAGATTTTTCACACNNCNAATTTNTTNGNTTTGCAAATAGTGTGCTTGGGATTTCATACAACAAAAAGCTTACGCTTTTCGTTGTCANNAATTCGCAGGCTGAGAAAGGAGTATAGTTATTAAGATGAGTATGAAACAGAATCCAATCAGTTTTCAATTAAAGCTCAATCCCGATGATTTCCTGCCCGCAACGGAGGAGGAGAAACAGAGTCAGATTGTCATGCGCGAGAGNGTAAGCTTTTGGAAGGACGGTATGCGCCGTCTTATGAAAAATAAAGTAGCAATGGCAAGCATTGTGGTAATTATTATCGTTATGATTTTTTCCTTTATTGTTCCCTCGTTTTATCCCTATTCCTACAAGGAACAGATGAAGGGGGCAAACAATCTTGCGCCGATGCAGTATTCGGAGGAAGAACTGGCAAGAATTGCAGACGGTGAGAAAGTGTTCCCGCATATTTTTGGAACGGATAAACTGGGACGCGATTACGCGATCCGTGTCATGATGGGAAGCCGTATCTCCCTTTTGGTAGGTCTGATCGCGACAGGCATCATCCTGATTATCGGTTCCGCGTACGGTTCCATTGCCGCATTCTTTGGTGGCTGGGTTGATTTGGTCATGATGCGTATCGTGGATATTATTTATACCGTACCGGACATTTTGTTAATTGTACTCCTGTCCTTTGCACTGGACGCGCCGCTCGAAAATCTAAAGTCGGTGCCGGGATTTGGCTGGGTCGGGGTAGTCGGTAAGAACATGATCAGTATTTTCATCGTGTTCGCCCTTCTGTACTGGGTAGGTATGGCAAGAATGGTCAGAAGTCAGGTGCTGATGTTAAAGGAAAGTGAGTATGTAACGGCTGCAAGGGCGCTTGGCGTAGGCAATGGAAAGATTATTAAGAAGCATCTTCTTACAAACTGTATCGGTACGTTGATCGTCACGACAACGTTGCAGATTCCTTCTTCTATCTTTACGGAAAGTTTCTTAAGTTTCCTTGGAATGGGTGTTGCCGTTCCGCTTCCTTCACTCGGAAGTCTGGCAAGTGACGCGATCAATGGTATGAATACATATCCGTATCTGTTGTTCATTCCGGCAATTTTAATCAGTTTGATCATATTGAGTTTTAACTTATTGGGCGACGGTCTTCGCGACGCATTTGATCCGAAACTGAAAAATTAAAAACGCAAGCTTGGCAGCTTGTGTTGAAGTAATAGGTATTATCGCAATAGCGCAGCAAAGTAAGCGCAGAAATGAGGAATTTATGTCAGAATATCTTGTTGATATAAAAAACGAACGGTTATCTTTTTTTACGCCGGCAGGAGAAGTCAAGGCGTTAAATGATGTTTCCATTCATTTAAAAGAAGGAGAGGTCTTGGGAATTGTAGGTGAGAGCGGTTCGGGAAAATCCGTGACATCCTATAGTTTGATGGGACTTACCGCATATCCCGGAAAGCTGATTGGCGGAAGCCTGATGTTTAACGGGCATCAGATTGATCAGATGTCGGAAAAAGAAATGAGAAAGATTCGCGGAAATGAGATTTCCATTATCTTTCAGGACCCTATGACGAGCTTAAACCCTGTTTATACGATTGGCAACCAGATTATGGAAGCGGTGCTTCTGCATACGGATAAGAACAAAGCGCAGGCAAGGGAACGGGCGAAAGAGCTTCTGGAACTGGTAGGGATCAATGAGCCGGATAAGCGTCTCAAACAGTATCCTCACGAGCTTTCGGGAGGTATGCGGCAGCGTGTCATGATTGCTATGGCGCTTGCCTGTGAGCCGAAGCTTCTGATTGCGGACGAGCCGACGACGGCTCTGGATGTGACGATTCAGGCGCAGATCTTGGAGCTGATGATGGAGTTGAAGGACAAGCTTGGCATGGCAATTATCATGATTACCCATGACCTTGGTGTTGTTGCCAGTATGTGTGAGCGAATTGCGGTCATGTATGCGGGCAAAGTAATCGAATACGGGACTGCGGATGATATTTTTTACAATCCAAAGCATCAGTATACGAAGGGATTGATCCGTTCTATTCCGAGGCTTGACTTAAAGGAGCACGAACGGCTGGTTCCCATTGAGGGAACTCCTGTGGATATGTTAAATCCGCCGAAGGGCTGTCCATTTGCACCCAGATGTGAGGAGTGCATGAAAATCTGTCTGAGGGAAATGCCGCCGGTCACCAACTTTGGAGAAGTCCATTATACCCAGTGCTGGCTAAACCAGAAAGAGGAAATGGAGGGAGGATCCGCAAATGAGTGAAACATTGGTTCAGGTAGAACATTTACAACAGTATTTTCCTGCCGGTGGATATGGAAAAAATAAGAAATATATTCAGGCCGTGGATGATGTNTCTTTTACGATAGAACGAGGAGAAACNATGGGACTCGTTGGAGAGTCCGGCTGTGGAAAAACGACAACAGGACGTACGCTGCTTCGGCTTTATGAGCCGACAGGCGGNCGNTTTGTATATGANAATGATGTTGTCTTTGATGTGGAGAAAAAAATCTTTGCGCAGATGCTGCCNTACCGTAAGAAAATGCAGATTGTATTTCAGGATCCNTATGCGAGCCTTGATCCCCGTATGACAGTGGGNGATATTGTCGGCGAAGCGATTGACGTTCACAAAATGGCGGCAAACAAACAGGAGCGGTATGATATTATCATAGAGATGCTCCGTCGTGTAGGACTGAATTCCGAGCACGCNAACCGCTATCCGCATGAATTTTCCGGCGGACAAAGACAGCGTGTGGGAATNGCAAGAGCGCTTGCNGTAAGACCGGAATTCATNGTCTGTGACGAACCGATATCGGCGCTNGATGTTTCTATTCAGGCGCAGGTNATCAATATGTTTGAGGATTTNCAGGAAGAGATGGGGCTGACTTATCTGTTTATTGCACACGACCTTTCCGCTGTGAAACATATCTCAAAACGTATCGGAGTTATGTATCTTGGAAGAATGGTGGAACTTACGGACAGCTATGAACTGGTGAACCGTCCGCTTCATCCATATACAAAAAGTTTGATCTCTGCGATTCCGATTGCAGACCCCAAAATAGCGCGGGAAAGCAGCCGTATTGTGCTGGAGGGAGATGTTCCAAGCCCGCTCAATCCGCCGTCTGGATGCCGTTTCCGCACAAGATGTCCTTATGCGACGGAACAGTGTGCGACAGAAGTTCCCAAATGGCGTGAGATAGAAAATGGTCACTATGTTGCCTGTCATAATATTGACAAAGCGAATTAAATGTGATAAAACGTAACAGTGACTTGTAAAAAAACAGGTTACAAAAAAGAAATTTCATAAAGGAGGAAAATTATGAAAAGAAGAGCACTTGCGTTTTTGCTTGCGGCGACCATGGTACTTGGTCTGACAGCATGCGGAAGCGGCAACAGCGGTACGACAGATTCAAATTCGACAGAAAATAATGCAGCCCCTGCAAATGAGGCAAACGGAAATGAAACGCCGGCGGCAGAACCGGCAGCATCAACAGGAGAGAAAATATTATCCGTTCAGGTAGGTCCTGATCCGGAAACAATCGATCCGGCGCTCAACAGTGCAGTAGATGGCGGCAATATGCTGCTTCATTCGTTTGAATGTCTTTTGATCGTGGATGAGGATGGACAGCTTGCTCCGGGACAGGCTGAAACATGGGAGACAAGTGAGGATGGCCTTACATGGACTTTCCATTTAAGAGATGGCTTGAAATGGTCTGATGGCAGCGACTTGACAGCAAATGACTTTGTTTACAGCTGGAAGCGTGTCTGCGATCCGATGGTAGCTGCTCCTTATGCAGATACAGTTCTTAGTATGGTAGAAGGTTTTGATGAAGCGATTGCAGGTGATTTAGACGCCCTTCAGGTAGCGGCAGAGGATGATCAGACACTCGTTGTTACGTTAAATGCTCCTTGCTCTTACTTTGGCAGCCTTGCAGCATTTGCTACATTGAGCCCTGTACAGCAGGCAACAATTGATGCAAACGGTGACGCGTGGGCAACTTCAGCAGATACCTATATTTCAAACGGACCGTTCTATATCTCTGAGTGGGTTCCGGGCTCTTATATTTTAATGAGCAAGAACACGAACTACTGGAATGCGGATGCAATCAAGTTGGATGGCATTCGTTGGAACTTAATTGAAGATGCAAATGCGTCTTACAGTGCATACCAGACCGGTGAAGTTTTGTTTATCAAGGATGTGCCGACTGAGGAAATTCCTTCCCTGAGCGGAAATTCTGAGTTCTATGTAGATCCGATTATTGGTACGTATTATCTCAGCTTGAATACACAGAGAGAGCCGTTTGACAATCCTGATGTACGTAAAGCGCTCAGCCTTGCAATCGACCGTGACTATGTGGCTAACACGCTGATGCAGGGAACTTATTCACCGGCATATAACTTCATGGGACCGGGCTGGATTGATATGGACGGAAGCGATTTTATGGACAATGCAAATGGCGGCGAATTATATATTTCCGAAGATTATGAGGCAAATCTGGAGGAGGCAAGACAGCTTCTTGCAGATGCAGGTTATGAGAACGGCGAAGGTCTGCCGACAATCACTTACTCAACAAATGACAGTGGCTATCACAGAGTTGTAGCTGAGTATCTGCAGCAGGCATGGGCTGAGATTGGTGTTGATCTGAATGTAGATATCGTTGAGTGGGCAAGCTTCACACCGATGCGTCGTAACGGTGATTATGATGCGTCACGTAACGGCTGGGTTGGAGACTACAGCGATCCTTCCAATATGTTAGACCTGTTCTACTCTACAAACGGAAACAATGATGGTAAGTTCAACAATGCAGATTATGATGCAGCGATGGATATTGCCAGATCAACGCTTGATGCAGCAGAGCGTTCAAATGCGCTTCATGAGGCTGAGGATATTTTGATGAATGAGATGGGATGCGTTCCGGTTGCTTATTACAATGACTTCTGGTTACAGAGCGATAAGATCGTAGGTTCATGGCATTCACCTTATGGATACTGGTTCTTTATGTATGCGGATATCGCTGAATAATTAATCGTATTAAAATCTAAAATACAGGAAGCAGGTTCGAAGATTATCTTGAGCCTGCTTCTTTTAGCGCTTAATGATGCCAAATTAATAAAGAAATACATATGAGTAAAAATAATCATTTACCTCTAAAATAAGAGAGCGACGATATTTGATGATATTTTGGTCGCTCTCTTTTTGTGTTTTTATTTTATATATAAAAATAGACAGCGGATTTTTGAAACGAAAGAAAAAAGTGGTAAATTTGTTAAAATAAAAGTTGACAACACACATATACACTGTTAATATAAAAGTACAGACTTTTGAATTAACAAAATTCAAATACAAATCACTTTCGAAACGAAAATAAAAACTTGAAGAAGTTGCAAAACATGATAAAATGAAAGGAGAGGATCGTTATGGAACAAATGAGCAGAAAAACCTAGTGAAACGGGAGGTAATACAATGGACGCAATGGAACAGCGCAGGAACACAATTGTTGATTTGGTGAATCAGAGTGGAAATATCAGTTTTGCACAGCTAAAGAAAAAAATTCCCCAAATATCAGATATGACACTGCGCACAGATTTAAAAGCTCTTGATGAGGCGAAACGAATTGTTCGGGTGCATGGAGGCGCAAAGTCCGTAGATGTTGTGATCGGAACAGATGATATGCTAAGCCGCAGGTCGGTGCGAAATATTGAGGCAAAGCAGCTTATCACACAAAAGGCACTGCAGTTTATCCGAAAGGATACCACAATTTTTTTGGATTCCGGCAGCACCACCACAATGCTTGCATCCTGTATGCCCGATCAGTCCAACTTAATTTACACAAATTCTCTGACCTGCGCGGTGGAGCTTGGCAGGCTGACAGAGCCCTTCGTACATGTTCTGGGAGGAAAAATGAACCGTTACAGCATGAGCGTATGCGGTATTCACACCGTTCAGGAAGTGCAGCGGATCAATTTTGATCAGGCATTTATGGGCGTTACCAGTTATTGCGAGCAGACGGGATTTAACTGCGGCGTGGACGAGGAAGCGGTCTTGAAAAAAACAGTTATGCAGCAGGCAGAGCAGAAAATTCTTCTGATGGATTCTTCCAAAATCGGTGTGAAAAATACATATACATTTTGTGGATTAAGTGACGTGGACATTATCATTTCCGACGATAACCTTTCGGAGGAGTTCCAGGAAGACTGCAGGAAACACGGCATACAGATTATCTAAGACGAACAACAATCAAGAGCAGACCAAGTGATTAAGGAGATAATTCATGAAAAATAGGGTTCAACGTTTCGGCAAATTTCTTTCAGCAATGATTATGCCCAATATTGGCGCGTTGATTGCCTTTGGTTTCCTTGCAGCTTTCTTTAACGGAAGCGGATGGATTCCGCATGAGGGGTTTGCTACAATCTTTTCAGCAATTTTAGTTTATTTAATTCCGATTTTGATTGCTTCTACTGGCGGAAAATTAATCGGCGGAGAACGGGGCAGCATTGTTGCCGCAATTGCGGTGGTCGGTGCAATTATGAGTGATCCGGATACAACCATGTTAATGGCTGCAATGATCATCGGACCGCTATCGGGCTTTTGTATCAAAAAATTTGACAAGATCATGGAAGGACATATGCCAGCAGGGTTTGAAATGCTGATCAACAATTTTTCCGTCGGTATCATGGGTATGCTGCTTGCAATGTTAAGTTANCTGATTATCGGNCCGTTTATGAATCTAATCCTNACGATTNTGACCGCNGGAGTCAACNTATTGGTAGAGCATCATATGCTGCCGCTGATTGCCGTTTTTATCGAACCGGCGAAGGTCTTATTCNTGAACAATGCAATTAATCATGGCATTTTCACACCGATTGCGACAGCACAGGCGGCGGAAGCAGGAAAATCNATTATGTATATGCTGGAAGCAAATCCGGGACCGGGNCTTGGNGTNCTCTTGGCATATATGTTTTTCTGNGAAGACCAAAAGACAAAACAGTCCGCTCCGGGNGCTGTAATTATTCACCTTNTGGGNGGTATTCACGAGATTTATTTTCCNTATATTNTGATGAANCCGTTGNTNATNATCGCGCCGATTGTCGGTAACATNGCAGCGATTTTNTGGTATAATCTGACGAATGCCGGTNTGGTAGGACCTGCTTCACCCGGTTCGATNATNGCTTACCTGATGATGGCGCCNAGGGACNGNATTGTNACNGTNCTTGTGGGTGTGCTGATTGCGGCAGCGGTTTCGTTTGGCATNGCGTCAGTCATTATCCGAATGTCCAAAGGAAAGAGCCTTGAGGAGGCACAGGAGGAAGTGGCAAGCAGAAANGCNGAAGCCAAAGGATTGAAGTCAGAACCGGTAACGATTGAAAAAGCACAGGGNGTAAAGAAGGTTGTATTTGCCTGCGANGCGGGCATGGGNTCTTCTGCGATGGGCGCNACAAAGTTCCGCAATCGCATCAAGGCNCAGCGNCCGGATTTGACGGTNATCAATACATCNGTAGACAACATTCCGGCNGACTGCGATATTGCGGTTGTGCAGATTACTTTAGCGGAGCGTGCGAGAAAGTCTGTACCGCAGGCACAGCTTGTAACGCTTNACAATTTCCTTGCGGATCCNGCGTTGGATGCGTTGTATGAGCAGTTGACCGAAAATCAGGAACAGGTAAAGGAACAAGAAAAAGAACCGGAACAAAAACAANCNGAAACAGTGCANNAAGCTNCATCNAATACAAANGATGCAGCCGAGAAGAAGATCTTAGTGAAAGACGGCGTCAAACTGAATCTGAATCCGGTTTCAAAAGAAGAAGCGATTGGAGCGGCNGGCGCACTTTTGTCAGAACTCGGTTATGTAGACAAATCTTATATTGATGCNATGCAGGANCGTGAAAAACTGGTGTCTACTTATATGGGCATGGGCGTAGCCATTCCNCACGGTACTTCACAGGCAAAGGATACCGTAAAAAAGACGGGAATTGTTCTGATGCAGTATCCGGAAGGCGTTGATTTCGGAGATGANAAAGCACAGTTAATCTTCGGTATTGCNGGAATCGGAGATGAGCACCTGGATTTGTTGAGCAAAATTTGTGGAATGCTGGAAGACGAGGATGTTTTGGAAACCTTGAAAACGACAAATGATGTGGACTGGATTTTGGAACAGTTGAATGGAAATTAGGTGAATATGCNTATTCGAATATATGTTTGATNACGAGGAGGTAACGGAATGAAAGTAAAAGGTGTCAGACTTCATGCNGCACATGATATCAGACTGGAAGAATTTGAGCTTCCGGANATCAAAGACGATGAGATTTTAGTAAAGGTAATCAGTGACAGCATTTGTATGTCTACATGGAAAATGGTGCAGGCAGGAAAAGATCATAAGCGCGTGCCGGAAAATGTGGCAGAACACCCTGTAATTATCGGCCATGANTTTACAGGNGACATTNTAAAGGTNGGAGCCAAGTGGAAAGATCAGTTCCATGAGGGAAAAAAGTTTGCGCAGCAGCCCGCAATTCCGGGGCAGATGGAATCACCGGGATANTCNTATGAATTTTTTGGCGGAGCNGCCACATACTGCATCTTCCCGAACGATGTCATTGAGAAGGGCTGTATATGGGAATATGACGGGGACAGCTATTTNGAGGCNTCNCTTGGCGANCCGATGAGCTGCTGTATCGGCGGATATCACAGCAATTATCATACGGAGCATCTCTCTTATGAGCACAAAATGGGAACTTTGGAAGGCGGNAATATCTTGATTTTAGGCGGCTGCGGACCAATGGGGCTTGGCGCNATCAGCTATGGCCTTGCTTTTGAAAATAAGCCGAAACGGATTGTTGTCACNGATATCAACGANGCCAAGATTGCAAGNGCAAGAGAAGTGATTTCGGAGGAGGAAGCAAAAGAAAAGGGNGTTGAACTGCATTATGTAAACACAGCAAACATGGAAGATCCGGTTNCGGAACTTCGCGCCATCACAGAGGGCATTGGTTACAGCGACGTGTTTGTGTATGCCCCGGTAAAGAGCATTGCGGAGATGGGAGATAAACTCCTTGCAGTGGACGGCTGCCTGAACTTCTTTGCGGGACCTACCGACACGCAGTTTTCAGCCAACATGAATCTCTACAACTGCCACTACGCAAGGACAAAAATCATGGGTTCCACAGGCGGAAATACGGACGATATGAAAGAGGCCATTGCAAAGTCGGCGGCAGGACTGATTAATTCGGCAGTCATGGTAACACATATCGGCGGCATTGATTCGATTGTGGATACCACAAACAATTTGCCGAATATTCCGGGCGGCAAGAAGCTGGCTTATCTCCAGTTTGATATGCCGATGACTGCAATCGAGGATTTCGGAAAATTGGGCGAGAAAGATCCGTTTTTCAAGAAACTGGATGAATGCTGCAAACGGCATAAGGGACTTTGGTCGAAAGAGGCTGAGGATATGCTTTTTGAACATTTTGGAGGAGCACAGGTATGATATATACAGTGACATTTAACCCGTCTTTGGATTACATTGTGTCCATGAATGGTTTTGAAATGGGCATGACAAACCGCACTACCGGGGAGCAGATTTTCCCTGGTGGCAAGGGAATCAACGTATCCATCGTTTTGAGCAATTTGGGAATCAAAAATACGGCGTTAGGATTTACGGCGGGCTTTACCGGTGAACAGATTGAAAAAGAAATTCAAAAAATGGGACTGCTTACGGATTTCATCCGTGTCGAGAAAGGAATTTCCCGCATCAATGTCAAATTAAAGGATTACGACGGTACGGAAATCAACGGTATGGGACCGGAGATTGATTCGACTTGTGTGGCGAAGTTGTATGAGAAGCTGGAAAAGCTCGAGGCAGGTGATATTCTTGTTCTTGCAGGCAGCATTCCAAAATGTCTGCCGGATTCCATTTACAGTGATATTTTGGAACGCCTTCAGAATAAGGGAGTGCTGTTCGTCGTAGATGCGACGAAGGATTTGCTTTTAAATGTATTGCAGTATCAGCCGTTTTTGATCAAACCGAACAACCATGAACTGGGTGAAATTTTTGATGTAACCTTAAATACAAGGGAGTCGGTTGTTCCGTATGCGAAAAAACTGCAGGAAAAGGGTGCAAAAAACGTATTGGTATCAATGGCAGGAGAGGGCGCCGTTCTGGTAGACGAAGCGGGCGGCGTGCATATGCTTGCCGCGCCAAAAGGCAATCTGATCAACGCGGTCGGAGCCGGCGATTCGATGGTTGCAGGTTTTGTGGCGGGTTGGACAGAAAAAAAAGATTATGCGTATGCATTCCGCATGGGCATTTCAGCGGGAAGCGCAAGCGCATTTTCCGAGATGTTAGCGACAAAAGAAGAAATCGAACAAGTGTTTAATCAATTGGGATAATAAAAAGATAGGAAAGGAGCATTTTAATATGAAAGAGTTTACATACATTATCACAGACAAAGAGGGTATTCACGCGCGTCCGGCAGGAGAATTGGTGAAACTGGCAAAGGAGTATGCATCAACCGTATCCATTTTAAAGGACGGAAAAAAGGCAGACGCGAAAAAGGTGTTCGGATTAATGGGACTTGGCGTAAAGCAGGGCATGGAGATTACGGTGCAAGTGGAAGGTGATGACGAAGATGCGGCAGCGACAGCATTGGAAACCTTTTTGAAAGAAAATTTGTAAAACACGTTGTAAAAAGCGGTTACAGATCAGCTAGGACTTTGCACTTGCTGCAAAGTCCGTAAGAAAATGTAGTGGTTGAGATGCATCAAGCCACCACGAAGTGGTTTTGCATGGCTTGATGCTTGTAACAGGAAGCGACAGCTGAACTGTTAATAGGGAGGTAATCTATGGCAGAAAATTTTTCGGGAAAAAAGTTTTCGGGGAAAACCGTATACAATGGAATCACAATGGGGAAAGTGATGGTTCTGCGGGGGAATCAGGAGCAAGTTAGAAGAACGAAAATTACAGACGCAGAACAAGAAATCGAGCGCGTACACGGCGCGGTTGAGAATGCGCAGCAGCAGCTTGGCGTACTTTACGATAAGGCTGTCAAGGAAGTCGGAGAATCCAGCGCTGCAATCTTTGAGGTGCATCAAATGATGCTGGAGGACGACGATTATTTAGATGCCATCTACCATGTGATTCGGACGGAAATGGTAAATGCAGAGTATGCGGTTGCAATTACAGGCGACAATTTCGCAGACATGTTTGCAGGAATGGATGACGAATATATGCGCGCACGAGCAGCAGATGTCAAGGACATTTCCACACGCCTGATCAGAAATCTGTCCGGCGAGGGCGGCGTGGATTTCTCTACAATGGAGCCGTCGATCATCGTCGCAGACGATTTAAGTCCAAGTGAGACGGTACAGATGGATAAGAAAAAAATACTGGCTTTCGTGACCGTACATGGTTCCACAAATTCCCATACGGCAATTCTTGCCCGCATGATGAGCATTCCCGCGCTGATTGGCGTGCCGGTGGACTTGAATGAGGTTCACACAGGAATGACGGCGATTGTAGACGGCGCGGCAGGCGAGGTCATCTTTGAACCTACGGAATTTCAGTGCAACGAGGCAGAGGAAAAAATCAGAAACGAACAGGAAAAACTCCGCCTGCTTCAGGAACTAAAGGGCAAGAAAAACGAAACCGGCGACGGAAGAAGTATCGACATTTATGCAAATATCGGCAGTGTCAGCGACGTAGGCTATGTGTTGGAAAACGATGCCGGCGGAATCGGCTTGTTCCGGAGCGAATTTCTGTACTTGGGGCGCGACGATTTCCCGACAGAAGAGGAACAGTTTCAGGCATACAAACAGGTTGTACAGACAATGGGAAAGAAGAAGGTCGTTATCCGTACGCTGGATATCGGCGCGGATAAACAGGCGGACTACTTTGAACTCGGCAAAGAGGATAATCCCGCAATGGGTTACAGGGCAATCCGTATCTGTCTAAAACAGCCGGATATTTTTAAGACACAGCTTCGGGCGCTTCTGCGGGCCGCAGCCTACGGTAATCTGTCGATTATGTATCCGATGATCATTTCGGCGGAAGAGGTTAAGAAGATTTATGCCATTGTCGAGGAAGTCGAGCAGGAGTTGAAACAAGATGCAATTCCATACCGAATTCCGGAACAGGGCATTATGATTGAAACACCCGCGGCAGTGATGATCAGTGACGAGCTTGCGGAGCTGGCAGACTTCTTTAGCATCGGCACAAATGATCTGACACAGTATACACTCGCGATCGACAGACAGAATCAACGGTTGGAAGATTTTTACAATCCGCACCACAAAGCAATTCTGCGCATGATTCAGATGGTGGTTGACAACGCCCACAAATGCGGAAAGTGGGTAGGCATTTGCGGAGAATTGGGTGCAGATACTACATTGACCGAAACATTTGTCAATATGGGCATAGATGAGTTGTCGGTAGCGCCGCCTATGGTGTTGAAGGTGCGGGAAAAAGTGCGCGCAATGTAATGATTTTGGTCCCCCTTTTGGCCTCCAAGGTTATATGACTTGGGGGCTTTTTTATTCTATAAGAAATTGCGACAGTGTAAACCTTTTAAGGGTCAGGGCTGAGTAGTACGAACATTGACAAATGCCACGAAATGTCATAATATGGTTTTTGGTGACGTTTTGCCAGAGAGCGGTTAGACGCTTAAAAATGGAAGGGAGAAAATTATGTTTCGTAGAGTGTTATCTATTTTACTATGCGGCTGTCTGCTTGCCGGAAGTCTGCCTGTAACAGGGGTTGCAGCAGAAGAACAGGCGATAGAAACGACGCAAGTAACAGCTGAAAATGCGGGGAGGGATGATAACAATACATCCACACAGTTAGAGAACGATGCAGATGCATTCGATACAGCAGAAAATGTGGATTCTGTAGATCGGGAAAATGGTCAGAATGCAGAAATAGCAGGAACAGTAACGGAAGAAAAGATAAAAGAGAACCAAACGGTGACCGAAACAAAAACAGCGGAGCCGGAAGACAAAACAAAGATAGACGAGAATGCGGACGTGTCTGAGGAAGTGGATGAAACGGAGGAAACACAGACACAGGCTTTGGCAGAAGAAGCGGACGCAGGGGAAACGGCTGTCAATAAGGATGAAGCAGACGACATAACGCCCGAAATCACCTTGTCACCGCTCAGTTTAGGCGGAAAGTTGAACATAAGACTGACAGGAGTTTCTGAAACTGCGGGTAGTTACAGAGCAATAGCCTATGTTAAGACAGAAGAAAATTCTTGGCGCCAGCTTGACAGCGACTCTTACATGGAGCTTACATCTGAAAACAATTATGAAGGAGAATGGCTCATATATTCTGATTCTTATATAGGGGCAGGCTCTTCTTATGATATAAGGATAGATATCCAAAAAGATTACAGCGTTATCAGCAGTGAATCTCTTACGCTTAATACGTCGAAAATATCGCTGAATCTGGAGGTAAAAGAGATTGCGGGAAAATCAGCGATAATTACCTGTGGATTTGAAGAATCGGATGAATTTTTAGAGTGGCATGGTCATGCTTATGGCAAAGTTTATTACAGAGTAAAAGGTTCCGATTCGGAGTGGAAGGAAAACAGCAGCATTTATCTCTATCCATACTCCGAGAACCCCACGGAATTAAGGAATCTTGCCTTAGACACGGAATATGAGATGAAAGTAACTGCTAATAATGATGAAAACGTTATATACGGTACGACAGAGTTTAAGACAACAGAAGGAACGACGCAAGGAATGTTCCGTGACCTGAATGTACGATTTAGCGGATTTGCTGTCAGCGTATATGGTTATTATACACCATCCGATTATGCGGATACAACCGAAGTTTACCTTGTGGAAAAAGACAACACAGGCGCGTTACTGGCGCAATCGAAATTAGATTATTCTAGCAAATATATTTCGGAGAATGTCACACTGCGTATGGAAACCGCTAAGGTACAACTTAAGGCAGTAGAAACATTGGAAGATATGGATTCGGAAGAAAATCCTGTTAAAAAGGAGTATTTGTCTGATGAGTACACAAGAGGAAGTGTGCCCAATGTAACATTCGGGATATCGAATACAAGTGCAGGCGTTTCGACATTTCATGCAGACCTGACATACACGGGAGATATGTGCCTTGGAAGCAGCAGCCAGACGATCTATGCAGCATTATACTACGGAAAGCCCGGAGAGGATTTGGAAACCAATCCTAAGACAACGTCTGTATCTTATTCAAAAGACGGATCGAAGACACAGACACTGACTTTTAGTGGACTGACAGAGAATACTGCATATCACGGCAAAATCGTCGTTTACGTCGGAAGTCCTATAATAGTGTATGAGCAGGAAATAGAGCTGGATAACTTCACTACGAAGGAAAACAAGACTTATCTGTTGGACACTACGTTTCCGGATGCACGCTTAAGGGAATTGATTAGAAGCAGAGCAAGCCTTGGAAGCAGCGCTACGGAGGTGACTGCGGTACAGCTTGAGAAGATAACCTATTTATCTGCACAACGTAGTGATTTTGATACGGCGGTAATAACAGACCTTACAGGAATTGAGCTTCTGACAGAGCTTACATCGCTCTATGTTCAAAATAATGAAATTTCCGATACGCCGGCGATAGACTGGTCAAAGCTTACAGGGCTGAAATCATTGAATCTTACTGGAAATGAGCTGACAAAGATACCTGATTTGTCTAAAAATACAAGCCTGACATCTGTAAACCTAAACGAAAATCTGATACCTGCAGAGGAGTTCGAGGCTGTTTCTGCAAAACTGCCCGAGGGTGTGAGGCTTTCAAGCGACGTGCAGTCTTCACAGCGTCTTGGCGGTCTGACAGTTATCTCAGAAGACACTTATTACCAGATAGCAGGAAAAAGCCCTTTGCTAATTAAAGTCAAAGGCTATAAGACGGGACTTCCGTATACATTCCGGTATACCGTGGATGGAAATGCGATAACATTCTCTAATCAGACATGGGGCTCGGACGGATATATTCAATATAAGACGAACACCGGGCTTGAACTTGGAAGCCATACGCTGACCGTGGAGATGTATCAGAAAGGGAATAAAATATCAGACAAAAGCGTTGCTTTTCAGATGGCAGAAGGCGGAGCATATCTGGAGAAAGATCTTTACCGATTTAATGCACAGGAGAATTATTATAACATAGACGTATACAGCAATAAAGAAGTATCTGCTGCATATATGCAGAACGGTGATAGCGTTATAGCCGTTGATATGGATATAGACAGCTGGGCTTCAAGTTATGAATATCGATACAAAACGCTGAGTAACAGCGGTATTTATCTGGATGGATTGAATATTTACCAGAGTTATCTGGATCTTCGATGCATAAGAAATAAAAATCCGGAAGCCGGAACGTATGACTTAAAGGTGGTTTATGATGACAACACAGAAGAAACGCTGCAGGGTGTTATTGAAATCATTGATAAGGCATTCGTCAAAGGAGGAAGTATCGGTTATAGATATGATAGTACCGGAAGCTTTTTCTACCTGTCCATAGAAGGTTACGGCTTTGACGCGACAAAGCTGGAGTATGCTTTTACCTATGGTGGAAAGCAGCAGGCAGCAGAGTATGTAAATGCGAAGGAAACATCAAGCGGATACATTATCAAGTTTAAGAAGGCTGACACATGGACGCCGAAGGAAGGCGACAGCGTGCAGGTGAAGCTGACACCGAAGGGTGGGTATGACGTTATCCTTGATAAGGATACGTTTACAGTATCAATTTCGCAGGGAATTTACTACTGTGCCTACAATAAAGCGTCCAATAAGCTTGAGGTTGGCATCACCTCGAATCTGAAAAGGGAGAACGTGACATTTAAGCTGGCAAGGTACAACTCGTGGGATGATGCATATCAACAGAATAATGTTATTGAAACAATTGATGTCAATCCGGAAATTGTGACCGAAACAATCTCTTATCTGGTTCCCATGAAGGACGGTGAGGTTTATAGACTTCCCTCGGGATGCTATTACAGACTTGATATGATAAGCGGCGGCTATAATGATAATGAAACATTTGAGATCTATGGCGAGAGTACCAATTATTGGTCAAGCTCAAAATACGTAGGCGAGGGTACAGGCGAGAAAAGCTTCTATTATTATTCAGAGATTCCGTTTGGGGATGAGAGCAGTGAAAAGGATTTTCAGGCAGAGATTACAGGTGAAAAACTCACAACAGTGCTGAGGGCAAAAAAAGTATGGACATACAGTTATCACAGTGATTCTCTCACAACAGTGGGAATGACTTTTGATATGTCATCATTGACGCAGGGGTCTTATGCCATTACGTTATATTATAAGGATGAAAAACTGTCTTCCTATAATATTACGGTGCTTCCGACAGATAAATTTGTGATAACGTCTGACTATCATCCGTATGCATACTGGATTGATGACAGTAGTTTCCGGGTATATTTCAATACAATTAATATAGCGACGTCTGATGAGTTTACAGTCAGCCTGACAGATATTTTTGGTAATCCGGTCAGCGGATTGAAGACAGAGATATTAAACAGATATACGGATTCCGTATATGTAAAGGTGACAGGTTTAAAGAAGAGCGATGCATACAGATATTATTATATCAAAGTAACACATAATACGTTTGGAGAGGCTTATAAGCCGGATCGCACGACAAAATACTTTACAGATGAGCGAGGAAAATACGAAGAGATTTCCGACAGCAAATTTACGTGGACTTCTACAAATAACAGGATGTCCGGTATCGGTATGTATAATGATATTGTATTTCCGGTTACAGTAAAAGTATACAAGCCATACGAAACAGAACTGGTTACATCGTTTACAATTACGAAAGGTGATTTGGAGAGCGGAACAAGCAATCCGGCATGGTATTATTTTAAACAGACGCTTATAGACGAACTTCCCGATAAGGATGCACTCTATGATGTTGCAGTAATAGATTCAAACGGACAGACAGATTTGTGGACAGAGAATCCAATTGGACTTCGTCAAAGTTCCACAACGAGCACATGGACCGTATCACCAACACAGTTGAGCTTAAATCTTGACAATGATGAGGCAAAGACCGGTACAATCACAGTCAAAGGCAATGCGGGAACACCGACATTTAAATCAGACAATGCCAAGGTTGCAACAGTAGCGGCGGACAAAGCCGACAAAAACAAGGCAGTTGTGACAGCAGTCGGAGAAGGCACTACAACGATCAGCATTACGGCGGATAAAACGACAAAGACGGTTGCAGTTACAGTCACAAAGGAGCCAATCAAACCGACCGGCATCAGCATCACGGCTCCTGAAAGTGCGGCAGTAGGCGATAAGGTGGCAATCAGTGCATCTGTAACGCCCGTAGGCGCATGGACGCAGCAAGACAGCATTACATGGACATCTTCTGACAGCAGTGTCATTTCCATACCGGCAGGAAGCACAGGACTTGAGGTTGAAGCAGACGCATTAAAGGCGGGCAGCGCAACGATTACAGCAGTGCTTGACGGTACGGAGTTTACGGCATCCTGTGAAATAACAGTTGTAAAAAAGATTTCCGACGAAGAGCAGGATGAGATTGCAAAGGAAATCGGCGTTCTCTGTTTCCTTGAAGGTGCGGATACCACTCTTGCAGACATTGCACTTCCCGATGGTTGGAGCTGGGAGGATCCTACACAGAAACCGACAGTGGACAACTCGCACCCTGTACAGGATTTTGCAGCAGTTTACAGCAAGGACGACGTATCCTTTGAACGGTATCTGGACGTGTATGTGTCAAAACTCGACAGCGTTCGTATTACTGGAAAGAGTACTGTGAACAGCCAGAAAGAGGCGCTCTATACCTGTGCTTATACATATGTTGGCGCAGATTTTGACAGCGGATATGAAGTAAACTGGCAGTGGACGCTCGGACAAAATCTCGCGGCAGAAACAAACACAGGAGAGAGAATAGCGGTAAAAGTATCGGGAAATGATACGCTTTCCGTTACGATGACAGTAACGAATCCCACTACAGGAAAAGCTGTTTCCCAAGATGCATTATTGCAAATAACGGCAGGCGAAATACCGGACAGCGAACCGGAGCTGGAAAACAAGAAGATTACGATATACAAAAACAGCACGCAGCATGTGCCGATCGGACTGGTTGCGAAAGACGGAAATTCCGTTACAGCCGTGACAGTGGCCGATAACACAGATTTTAAGTTTGAACGTGACGAAGACGGCGAGTGGCTTATCGGACTTACAGATAGCGGAAAAGGCAAATATGCAAAGAAGACAACCGAAACGCTTACCCTCAAAGTGGAAACGGAATCGGGAAAAGAATGCGAGAAGACGCTCGGCGTGACGGTTGACGTAACGGAAATCACGACAAAGAACGTGAAGTTTAAGCAGACCGTGAAACCAAACGCAGCCTACAGCGATACGGACACGGTAACAGCAGAGTTTAGCGTAAGCAGCAAGTACATCATAGAGGACATTACGGCAGTACAGGGCAGTACAGCCGAGAAATTTGCAGTGAAGAGTTACAATGAGGCGTCTGGAATACTTGTTCTTGAAGCGAAAACGAATGTGCTTGACAAAGACGCAAAGACTTATCCCGCAAAGGTAGAGGTGAAGGTAAGAGATTACGGCACATGGACGCTTGATCTGAATGTTGCGGTACAGAATAAAAAACCTTCTTTAAAACTCGGCGATACAGTCATATTAAGCGGCGTAAATGCAGACGCGTCTGTAGCATTGTATAACGGAAAGACAGAACTTTCATGCACAGATTATACTGTCACAAAAGCGGAAGGCGAGGGCGTGACGGTTACAAAGGAGGGCAGTAAGCTCAAAGTGGCTTACACAGGTGAGAAGAATGGAAACTATAAGGTTACAGTTCGGAAAAATACCTGGGCATCCGATGCTGACATGGAACTTAAAGGCAAGATTTCCGTATTAGATCCCGCAAAGGCAAAACTTGGAGCAGACTTGGCGAAAGTGACTATTAATATTAGCGAAGGCTACAGCGCGCCCGTTACAATCAGTGCAGGAATCAAAGGCAGCGGCGTATCCGTAGACCTTACGGCAAAACCCGCAAAGGACAAGGACGCACAGGCAGTCACGGCGGAAGTTCTCGGCAGCGGAAAAATTCGGATAACCCCGAAGGACGGTGCGGCGAAAGGAAGCTATAAGATTGCAATAGACGGCAGTGTTGGCGGAACGGCAGTCAAGGGAATGACGGTAAGTGTGACGCTTACCGATAAAGCACCCGAGGCAAAGCTTGCCGCAAAGGGCAAAATCAACCTTGCAAACAGGGAAGGCACATCAATCACTTACACACCGTCCCTCAAAAATCTTCCGGAAACACTTTCGATCAAGAATGTGCGAATGGATAAGACGGCGGAGGACAGCGGATTTTTCAATGTAAAGATGACCAATGACGGCAAGGTGGTTATGACGGCAGTTACAGGAAAGACAATGGATCCGAAGACAAAATACAAACCCGTTCTGATTTTTACGCTCAGCAACGGCAAGACGCTTAAGACGGATGGAAAATTCACAGTCAGTGTCACAAACAAGCTGCCGAAGATAACCGTAACCACGCTTAGCAGCGCGCTCTGCACATCAAATGCGGGACACAGAGCGTCTTATCAAGTAAATGCGGGAAACGGATATACAATCAGCAATGTGACGACGGACGATACAAACTACAAAGTGACTTTTAACGGCAGAACAAATACAATAGCGGTATCGCTTGCAGATAATGCAAGTGTGGCGGCAGGCAACAAATACACAGTGCCATGCACAGTATGCATCAAGGGAGCCGACAACACGACAAAACCGCTCACAGTGAAATTAAAGGTTATTGTATATTAATTTGATGCTTTATTATATCCCTTTCTCTGAAATGGCAGATTTGTCGTTTTGGAGAGAGGGATATTTTTTTCTTGTTTGGCTGCTGTGGAAATGGTACACTGTATATAAGATTATGGAAGATTAGAGGGAGGTTGTGCAAATGGAGCAGGACAGACTGTTAAACCAACTAATGGACGAAAAATTGAAATACTTAAGGCTTCTGGCGGAAAAATACCCTTCGATTCCGTCCGTGTGCAGAGAGATTATCAATCTCAAGGCGATTTTAAATCTGCCAAAGGGAACGGAACACTTTATGAGCGATATTCACGGCGAATATGAGGCATTTTACCATATTTTGAACAATGCGGCAGGCGTTATCAAGGAGAAGGTTGATCTACTGTTTTCGGAACGGCTCTCCGCGCGGGACAGGCAGGAGATTTGCACGCTCGTGTATTATCCCGAGGAAAAGATAAAACTTTTGAAAAGACAGAATGTTATAACACCACATTGGTACAAGGTAACCCTTAAACATCTGACAGAGCTTGCGAAGCTCCTCTCGTCAAAGTATACACGTTCGAAAGTTAGAAAGGCGATTCCGACAGAATTCAGCTTTATTATTGACGAGCTGTTACATGCGCAGCCGGATGAGGATAACAACCAGTTTGTCTATCATGAGAAGATTATCGAAACGATCATTGATATTGACAGCGCGGACGCGTTTATCGGGGCGCTCTGCCGCCTGATTAAGCGGCTTGCAGTGGACAGGCTGCATATTGTCGGAGATATTTACGACAGAGGACCAAAGGCGGACAAGATTATGGACTTGCTGATTACGCATCATTCCGTCGATATCGAGTGGGGAAATCATGATATCTTGTGGATGGGCGCAGCATGTGGCAACGAGGCGTGCATTGCAAACATTTTGCGCAACAATATTAAATATAACAATATTGAAATTCTCGAAAATTCCTATGCGATCAGTCTTCGCGTGCTGGCTCTTTTTGCGGAGCATACATATCCCGGAATTGAGCCGATGGACGCCGCGTTAAAAGCGATTTCCGTGATCCTGTTCAAGCTTGAGGGACAGATTATCATGCGCCATCCCGAGTATGATATGGACGACAGACTGCTTTTGGATAAAATGGATTTGGAACGCGGCGTGGTACAAATCGGCAACAAGGAATATGAGTTGAACGACACCTATTTTCCGACTGTCAACAAAGAAAATCCGTATGCGCTTACAGCAGAGGAGCAAGAGGTGATTGACGATCTGCGCACGGCGTTTACAAACAGTCATATGTTGCGAAAACATGTTCGGTTTTTGTACGAAAAGGGAAATATTTATTTATGCTACAACGATAATCTGCTTTTCCACGGCTGTATCCCGATGGACGAAAACGGTGATTTTGACGGAATGCGGATCGGTGATACGATGTACCGCGGTAAGGAATATATGGACTATGCCTGTAAGGTAGCAAGACGCGCGTTTTTTGACACTTACGACCAGTCGAGCAACGATTTCATGTGGTATTTGTGGTGCGGCAAAAAATCACCGCTTTCCGGCAGAAATATGAAAACCTTTGAACGTACTTTTGTAATCGACAAGTCCACCTATGACGAGCCGAAAAACCCGTATTACAGCTTTTATCAACAGGAAAAATACTGTCGTAAAATTCTGCATGAGTTTGGAATGGACAGCTCAATTTCCCACATTATCAACGGTCATACGCCGATCAAAGTCGCAAAAGGTGAATCGCCGCTGAAGGCGAATAATCGTCTGATTGTCATTGACGGAGGCTTTTGCCGTGCATATCAGAAAACGACAGGCATTGCGGGCTACACGCTGATCTACAATTCCCACGGAATGCGTCTCAAAGCGCATCAGCCGTTTGAGAGCGTGGCAAAGGTGCTTTCGGAGAATAAGGACATTGAGTCGACCTCGAACTTTTTTGAAACGGAGAGCGAGCGCGTGATGGTATACGATACTGACAACGGAAAGGTCATACTGGAAACCATCAATGACTTGGAGCTGTTGCTGCTTGCCTACAGGCGCGGACTGATCAGCGTCGGAAAAGAAGTGTAAAAAAAATAAGAAATATAAAACGCAGCGGGATTTTGATTTCCCACTGCGTTTTTTTGATTCCATATGTGAATTGGTTAATTCTGCTCGTTTGCAAGCTTGATTTCCTGTTCCTTCTGAATATCTTCAAAAGCGGAAATCATCGGTTTTTCTTTCGAATTCTTAAAGACACGAGCGACGTAGTTATTTGTAATCTTAATGACCGTACCGGAAAGCGCAAGCACGCCAATCAAGTTGGGAAGCGCCATCAGTCCGTTAAACGTATCGGAGATATCCCACGCAAGGTCAAGGCTCATGGTTGCACCAAACACGATAAATACCACGAAAACAACCTTGTAGATAATCGTAGCTTTTGTGCCGAATAAAAACTCCCATGCCTTTGTGCCGTAGTAACTCCAGCCGAGCACAGTCGAAAATGCGAAGAGTAAGACGGCAATCGCGATGAACATACCGCCGAAATTGATGCCGCCGATATTAAATACGGTACCGAACGCTTCGCTGACAAGAGCAGTCTGTTCGTTTGCGGAGAGCATTTCACCCGTATGTAAGTCGATCAGTCCCGTTGAGAGGATTGAAAACGCCGTGAGCGTACAAACGATGATCGTGTCCGCAAACACCTCGAAGATACCCCACATACCCTGCTTTACAGGTTCTACAACGTTTGATGCGGAATGAACCATTACGGACGAGCCAAGTCCCGCCTCGTTCGAGAACACGCCGCGCTTAAAGCCCCATGTCACAGCATTCTTTACCGCGAGACCGATAGCTGCGCCGCCGATTGCACGGAAACCGAATGCGAATGAGAAAATGGAACTCAATACGGCGCCGACTTTTCCGATATTAAAAATAAAGATTACAAGCGCACCGAGTATGTAGGCGCATGCCATAAACGGAACGACTTTTTCCGTTACCTGTGCGATTCGCTTAATGCCGCCGACAACGACAAGTCCGGCAAGTATCATCAGAACGATGCCGACAATCAGCGCATAGAGGTTTATTTCCGCAGCGCCGAACGCTAGTGTGCGGTCAAGCGCTTCGATGCGGAAAACGGAAGTAATGTTTTTGGCGATGGTATTCACCTGGCTCATATTTCCGATACCGAACGATGCAAGCACACAGAAGAGTGAGAAAAGTACCGCAAGTGCTTTACCGATGACGGCACAGCCCTTCTTGGAGCCAAGACCGTCTCTTAAATAATACATTGCGCCGCCGCACCACTCGTCCTGACTGTTCTTTCTTCTGTAATAGATACCGAGCACGTTTTCCGAGTAGTTTGTCATCATTCCGAAGAACGCCGAAAGCCACATCCAGAAGATGGTTCCGGGACCGCCTGCGGCGATCGCGGCAGCGACACCGGCAATATTACCGACGCCGATGGTGGCGGCAAGCGCCGTACAGAGCGCCTGGAACTGTGAAATCGATGACTTTTCGCTGGAGTCCTTGACACTGTGTCCTTTCTTGAAGACACCGCCGATGGTGTTCGAGCTGACATGACCCGCATGTGTTAACTGGAAAAATTTTGTTCGTACCGTCAGATAGATGCCGGTACCGATAATTAAGATCAGCATGGGAATTCCCCATACCACGCCGTTTATGGCGCCGTTTACTTTTGCTATGAGATCAAGCATACATTTCCTCCTTTTAAATATGTAATGGTTCAGCCATGCTCATTCATAAGTCACCCGAATATAAATTGCTGCCAGTAATATACAGACTTTGCGAGTGACTTATTTCATGTCGGGCGTTCGCCCTATAGAATCGCTTGTACAATCTGCTCTTAGTGAGCAAGCTCCCACGAGCAGATTGCACAATCAATTCTGCATGGCTCAATTGTTACAAAAAAAGAATATTCCATAATCGGCGCGTCATTGCGTCTTCTGTGGAATATTCTCTTATATTATATTTATACATGTTTTTTTCGTTGTATGCAAGGAAAATATGTATATTTATTAAAATTTTGTAAAATATTGATAAAGAATCTTTCTTACACGGCATAAAAGGGGAAAATTGTACCATAATCGCTGCGCAATTACGGTAAGTTTATGCCCATTCGGGCGTATATAACGTCGATAGACATGATACCCCGTAAAAGGGAGGATGCCAAGTAATCTGCGGACTACTTGGCATTTATTATGAAAAAGTTATTAATTAAGTATTATTATCGTTTGTCAACATCGTTTGTAAATTTTCTTTACAAACGAGGCGTTTTTGTTTCGCCTGTGATTACAGTATAGAGAATTAAAATGTCCAAACAATGTTTTTTTATTGAATAAATTTTCAAAAAAATATGAACGAATTGTGAACGGCGTTTTTGGAAACGTGTGAACATTTGATAAAATTGGGAAAACTGCTGTAACCATGCAAAAAATTTCTGTTCAATATTTTCAGTCCAAAATATAGCCAAACAAATAAAAGTATGATACACTCATGTAAACAGAAATATGACAATCGATTGACATACGCATTCCAAAAAGGTTTTGCATGAGTATGTGATACGATAATGAGCGAGGTAGTAGCTATGGAAAGGAAATTAAAAATCACAGAACGTTATTTGTATATACCAATCTGTGCAGACTGTGAGGAAAGGAAACTTCAGATTTTTTTGGACGATGAAGAAACATTCCGAAAAAAAATCTATGAATTCAAGGTTCCGATTGCAGAATCTGAAACGGAAGAATACCCTTATGATTATTTTGCGGAAATTCCGATGGAGCAATATTTGGACAAAGAAATTCTAATCTGTATTGACGCTCCGGAGGCATTTACGGACTTGATAAAAAACGAAGGAAAACAGGAGGCGTCAAAAGAACGCAGACCGTTGATTCATTTCACGGCAGACACAGGATGGACGAATGATCCGAACGGTATGATTTACGCAAACGGTGTTTATCATTTATATTTTCAATATAACCCATTCAATATCACATGGGAAAACATGAGTTGGGGACATGCGGTTAGTACGGACTTACTGCACTGGAAACAGGAGGATACGGTTCTGTTTCCGGACGAAAGCGGCACAATGTTCTCCGGCTGCGCAGTAGCAAATGAGCGTGAACTGTTGGGACTGCCCAAAGACGCACTCTTGTTTTTCTACACAGCCGCGGGAGGATCTAATCAGTGGAGCAAGGGCTTAGCATTTACGCAGAAAATCGCTTACAGTCTTGATGGCGGAAAGACACTGATCAAAATGTCCGCTCCATGCCTGGGCACGATTGAGAAGGAAAACCGTGATCCCAAGATATACTGGCACGAGGAAACACAGGCATATATTATGGCGTTATTTTTAGAAGATAACGATTTTGCGATATTACGTTCCAAAGATTTATTCCATTGGGAGCAGTCTGACCGTTTCACATTGGAGGATGCGTGGGAGTGCCCCGATCTCTTTCATCTGATTTCCGACGCGGGAGAAAGCTGCTGGTTTTTCTGGTCCGCAGACGGTTTTTATTATGAGGGTGAATTTGACGGCTTTCACTTCAAGACACAAGGCAAAAAACAAAAAGCATATGTCAACGGCATTCCTTATGCGGCGCAGTCCTATTTTGGCGTTGCGGACCGCGTGATTTCCATACCGTGGCTGCGCATCAAAAATGACGGCAGAATGTTCACTGGAGCATACGGAATCCCCGTAGAACTGGCTTGCAAAAAAACCGCGAATGGGTTTATACTAATACAAAGACCTGTCAGAGAGTTAATGCAGCAGGCAAAGCGCATCGACAGCGGCAATCTGACAGGGAAAGGCGAAGGCAGAAAGGCGTATGTGCTGGAAATGTCTGCCAAAGAGGACTACAAAGGCAATTATCTTTGGAAGATGAACGGCAGCGTCGTTGAATATCAGCCCCAATCAGGACAATTTCTGGTCGATGAGGACAATTATCAGATTGGCTGCGGATATAAAGAATTTCTCTTTATCATAGACGACAGGATTTTGGAGGTCTTTTTCGACGGAGGGATACAGCTTGGTACATTTGTTCTAAAGGAGGCAGACATTCAGCTTGAGATACCATATGAGGCAGCGGCTCAATATACGGTATATGAAGTAGAGTAGAGGAGAAATGAACAAATGGCAACGTTAAAAGATGTTGCAAGGGAAGCAGGATTAACAGTCGGTACGGTATCGCGCGTTTTGAACAACCGCGGGTATATTAGTAACAATGCGCGCAGGAAAGTGGACGAGGCGATGAAAAAACTCAATTATCGTCCCAATGAGATGGCGCGCTCTCTGCACAGTAAAAGTACGAACACGATCGGTCTGATCGTACCGCATATCAGGCATCCGTATTTTGCAGAGATGATCAGTAATCTGGAAAATGAAGCTTATAAGAAAGGGTACAAGATTTTGCTGTGCAATTCTCAGAGCATCCGCGAGAAGGAGCGGGAATACATCGACATTTGCACGAGCAACAGGGTAGCGGGGCTGATTCTCTGCAGCGGAACGGTAGATACGAAAGTGTTTGATGAGATTGATATTCCGGTAATCACTGTCGAGCGCTTTCTGGATAACGGAACCGCATGCGTGGAGTGTGACAACAGACAAGGCGGCGCACTGGCTGCTGAGAGGCTGATTTCGTGTGGCTGCAAAAATCTTGTGCATATCGGTAATATCGGCACAATTCCTATGCCGGCGGATATGCGTACGGAAGGTTTTCGAGAAGTATGCGCATCGAGGAACATTTCGTTCACGGAAGTGTCAACACAGGAAGCGCAGTATAACAGTATGAAATACGATGAAATGATAGAAAGCGTCTTACGGGAATATCCCAAAACGGATGGAATGTTTCTAAACAGTGATGTATTGGCGGCACAGGCGTTACAAGTGTGCCGCAAATTGCATATTTCTGTGCCCGATCAAATGAAAATAGTCGGATTTGACGATGTCAACATTGCCTCGCTGACGACGCCGCAGCTTACGACCATTCATCAACCTGTAAAAGAAATGGCAGAGATTGCAGTCAATTTGCTCCATGAATCCGTTTCCGGCAAACTTGTGGCAAAACGAACCATGCTTCCGGTCTATTTGGTAGAACGGGAAACAACTTAATTGATAATCGAATCGAGTAGGAGAGCTTCCTACTCGTTGCGCGGGGTGCGTGTTGCGAAGCAACTGATTTCCTTACGCACCCCTGTGCATAAAAAGCTCAGGGTGTGACAAGCGCCCTGAGTAATGTTTCACAGTCTTCGAGATGCTCCGTATTGGAGATGATCACAGCATAGAGCGGTTCTTCGAGCGGTTTACCGCTTTCTTCGGTCTGATTGTAGGCTTCATAAAATTTCGTGCCGGCTAAATCTACGGCAAAATATCCGTCAATTCCATCCGTCAAATCAATATTTCCGTTTTCGTCTTCCGTTAGATTTGCCGTGTCATAACAAAGCATTTCCCGTGCGGAAAGATAAGAAAGCAAATCGTCGGAGAGTGCGGTATCCAAAGGAAGACAGGCATTCAATGCAAGCAGATAGCGGTACATATCCGCACCGCAGACGGCAACATCCATGCGCTGTGAGGAAATCGTCGTCATAACCTCGATTTCATGCAGATAGGAGTATCGATTATCATAATCAAAGGGCTGATCCTGATTCACATCAACATCGCCGGGCTTTCCGTCCGCTTTCAAATTTTTCGCAAATTCTCGAAACCAACTGCCGCAGTCATCTTCTGTATTTAACACTACGCATACGCGCAGACGGCATGGCTTCTGACCCTCCCATAATATATGGACAAATGTGCCCACAATGAAAAGAATACAAACAATCGATATCACATACCATTTATAATAATCCCACAAAAATTGCAATTTCTGCCGCGCGTCAAGCGTTTTCAACGTATCAAGATCGCGGCGCAGGTTTTCACTCATTTTCATTAATATCATCGTGCTCCTTTCCGGTTACCTTTTCCTCTAAAAACGATAACGGCTCTATTTCTTCCGCAGTGGAAACATCGGGAAGATAGGGCTTTAGAATAGCAAGTATCAACGCGGTTTGAAATCTGCAAACCAATCCGAACACAATGAAAACCAATCCCGGTAATATATGACACAGCCAAAGTCCCAGAGCAAGCGCGATCATCATCAAAAGCGTGCGCCCTAAATTCCGTATGGAAAGCACAAATGCCCAAAGGATGATTTCCTTATTTTTTTTTTCAAATTTTGCAAGCAAGGGAAACGCATACAAGGTAACAAACAGCCAAAACAGAAAAAGGACGGCAAAAAATACCATGAAAAAAGTATAGATGCCGGTTCCGGCATGATAGCATAATGAGATATCCAGCATTAGAAAAGCTCCCACGGCAGTCAGTGGCAGACCAAGGCAGATGCCCTGCTTTAAATTCTGTCGAAATGAACGAAAGAAATCTTTATAGACATAGCTTTCTTCGCCGCGGACAAGGTTCATCATGGCGTAAAAGAACGCTGTGGTGGAAGGGCCGATCGTCACGATCGGCAGACCGCATAAAAGCCAAAGCGCATTTAAGATAAAGAGATCAAAGACATTGCCCATTCCAATCCAAAAGGGGTTGTCCGAACGAAAAAATTTATTCATACAGGGGATCCTTTCTATAAATATGTACAAAATATTACACAGAACTGCTTCGCGGGTTGATATGATTGTAGCAAAAAAAAGCGAAAAATGCAATAAAATTATAACAAAGGATTAACATATTGAAAAAGAAATATAAAAGTGTATAAAAATCGTCATATTAAACAAAAAATATGCATATAATAAAAATGGGATAAGCATTTCTTTTATCAATATGCCGAAAAATATGACAATCGATTGACATATTTTTGTGAAAGTGATATGCTTTCTTCATAAATAAAAAAACATAAAAAATGTATAAATTTTTATGAAAAAAGGAGGAAACATAACTATGAGAAAAAAAATACTCGCAATGGCGCTTGCAGCGTCGATGGCAGTATCGCTTACGGCGTGCGGCGGTGATGGCGGCAGTACGGGCGCCGGTGGAGGATCGGGCAATGTAGCAATCACGATCTTCAATTCCAAGAGTGAGATTCAGGATCAGTTTGAGGAGATGGCAGAGGAGTACAGTAAGGCAAAGGGCGTGGACGTAGAGGTTTACTATTCAAACGATACCGTTTCCGCACATTTGGCTACCCGTTATTCGGCAAACGATCCGTACACCATTGCAATGGTAGACGCAAAGGATGTTTACTCACTTGCGGGAGAGCACGCAGTTGATTTAAGCGATCAGGACTGGGTAAAGAACACGCAGTATGCAATTTCCGTTGACGGCAAGGTTGTCGGTTTCCCAGTTTGCGTTGAGGCGAGAGGCGTTATGTACAACGCAGACGCAATTGAGGGGATTACAGGCGAAACCTTCAATCCGGAAGATTACAAGACACTTGACGCATTTCAGGGCTTGCTAGACAAGTTGGTTGCGGGCGGCATGGAAGCGCCAACCGGAATTATGAAAGAGGACTGGTCTTTGGGCGCACATTATCTGTGCGAAGTGTATGAGGAGCAGCCGGATGTAGATGCGTTCATCACAGCGCTGCATGGAGGAACGGCGGATCTTGCAAACAACACGAAATGGAATTCCATGATGGATACATTTGATACATTAAAGCAGTACAATTATGCGGCAGGTTCACCGGTTGCGGCAGAGCGCGAAATATCAGAGCAGAAGCTTGCCGAGGGTGAAATCGCGTTTATGTTTGGCGGCAACTGGGATTGGTCAATGATCAATGCATATGACTATTCTGAGAATATGGGTATGATGCCGGTACCGCAGAATATGGACGACGGTACGAATGAAAAGTTAGTCGGAGGCGGTTCGAAGTATTTCTTTATTGATAATTCATCAAATACATCGGATGAACAGCGTCAGGCTGCAAAGGACTTCTTAAACTGGCTTGTATTTGAGGATGACGGAAATGCATTTTTGACAGAGAAGTGTGCGCTTGTTCCGGCTTACAGCAATATCAATGCGGATGCGCTTGATCCGCTGTCGATTTCCGTAAAGAAATATGCGGACGAGGGTAAGCTGATCGCAAACTATGATTTCTTCCCGGATGATCATTATTCGATTTGCGGAGCTGCATTCCAGAAGTATTTGGCAGGTCAGTCTGACCGTGCAGGCTTTGCGGCTGAAATTGAAAAGTACTGGTCATCAACAACGCCGGTAGAACACTAAATAATTTATGAAACTGTTCGTCTGCTGCGAAACGCTTTGGCTGGGCAGCAGACGAAGATAAAGGAAGGGGGACAACTCATTATGGATACAAATTCAATGTCCTATAAGAGCAAACAGTTTCTGATGTTTGCGGGAGTGGCGACTGCTGTATTTACCGCGGTTGTTATCGTACCGTTTATTTACGGATTATATCTGACCTTTACAAGCTGGGATGGTGTTTCCAAACAAAAGCCATTTGTGGGATTTGCAAATTACATGTCCACGTTTGCGGATGGTGCGTACTGGCAGGCATTGGGAAGAACGATGATTTATTCTCTAATCGCCGTTATTTTGGTCAATGTCGTAGCGTTTATGCTGGCATTTCTTGTTACGAGCGGTGTAAAGGGACAAAACTTTTTCCGCGCCGGATTTTTCATTCCGAACCTGATTGGCGGTATCGTACTCGGTTACATATGGAAGTTTGTGTTTAACCGTGCGTTTGTTGCTCTCGGAAATGCCCTTTCGATCGGCGCGTTGTCAACGTCGTGGCTTGCTACGACAAACGGCGCAATGCTGTGTCTGATCATTGTTTCGGTATGGCAGTATGCGGGATATATGATGCTGATTTATGTGGCAGGATTTATGAGCGTTTCGGCGGATGTGCTGGAGGCGGCAAGAATTGACGGATGTACCAACATGCAGTCGATTATCCATATTTCCGTTCCACTGATGGTTTCTTCTTTTGTACAATGTCTGTTTTTGACAATTACAAGATGCTTTATGGTTTATGATGTGAACCTGTCTTTGACAAACGGCGAGCCGTTTAACAGTTCGGTTTTGGCGGCGATGCACGTGTACAATCAGGCGTTCACATACAAGAATTATGGTACCGGTCAGGCTGAAGCGCTGATATTGTTTATTGTCTGTGCAGTCGTAGGCGTGCTTCAGGTATACATTGGTAAGAAAGCGGAGGTGTCAGCATAATGGATGATTTAAATGAAAAAGCTGCTCGCAGGCGAAAAATTGCCCATGCGATTGAAATCGTAATTTTGATTGTTTTGTTTATTTGCTTTATCTTCCCGTTTATTTTGGTTATCATCAATGTATTTAAGACCAAAGCGGATATCACTTCCAACCCGCTTGCCTTGATAGGAGAGCATGGATTTACCATCAAGAATTTCCCGGAAGCGATGCGGAAAATGAATTTCCTTCGTTCTTTCGGAAACTCGGCGCTGATCACGATTGTTTCAACCATCTTCACCATTTTGATTGCCTCTATGACAGCATTTGTGATTGTGCGTAACAAATGGAAGGCGTGCGGTGCGTTGTTTGGACTGATGATTGCGTCAATGGTCATTCCGTTCCAGGTATTGATGATTCCGTTGGTATCTTTGTATGGAGGCGTTTTAGGCATGTTGAATCATCGTGCGACATTGATCTTTATGCACGTGGGATTTTCACTGTCCATGGCAACCTTTATGTTCCACGGTGCAATTTTCACGAATGTGCCGCTTGCGCTTGAGGAGGCGGCTACGATTGACGGCTGCACCCGTTGGCAGACATACTGGAAAATCGTATTTCCGCTGTTAAAGCCGACGATTGCGACTGTGGCTATTATCGACGCGATGGCATTTTGGAACGACTATCTTCTTCCGAGCCTTGTATTGGCAAGAAAGGAATTGTATACAATTCCTATCGCTACACAGGTATTTTACGGAACATACTCGACGGATATTGGTTTGGTAATGGCGGCCTTGCTGCTGGCAATGCTTCCGATCTTAATACTGTATATGTTCTTACAGCGCTATATCGTAGAAGGTGTAACTTCAGGTGCAGTGAAATAGGCGATAAAGCATAGATTTTTGTAGAAATGTTTTGCTTTTGGGATAAGGCTGGCGCTATTAGTTAGTGTCAGCCTTGTTTCATTCATATAGAGTAGAAGCTGCTCGCAAAATATGGATATATTTGGTATAATGAAAACAAAAATGCATGAAGTGAGGTAGAGTATGGCGAAAACAGCAAAAAAGAAAGGGTCGGCACAGCAGGTGTACAAAGAACGATTTGAGTGTCATCTTGACGAGCTGCGGTGGCTTTATATGGAGTTATATGATAATGGTTCCATGTTTGCCGAATTGTGCGATAACATAAAGCGTTTTTATATGGAGCGGAGTGAACAGTTAAAGCAGTCGGATGCGAAACGTGAAAAGGACAAGGACTGGTATCGGCAGAATGATATGCTCGGAATGATGTTTTACATCGACAATTTTGCCGGCAATATGAAAGGCGTGCAATCAAAACTTGACTATATTGAAAAGTGTAACGTGAATTATATTCATTTGATGCCGTTTTTGGAAACGCCCGAGGGACGCTCCGACGGCGGATACGCTGTGTCGGATTTTCGCAAGGTGCAGGAAAATCTTGGAACAATGGAGGATTTGGAGAGTCTGACATCGGCCTGTCATGAAAAAGGGATTAACGTCTGCATGGATTTTGTCATGAACCATACTTCGGAGGACCACGAATGGGCAAAAAGGGCGCGCGCGGGTGAAGGGGAATACATGAGCCGCTACTTTTTCTTTGATAATCAGTCCATTCCGTCACAGTACGAAAGGACGGTGCCGCAGGTATTCCCCACGACGGCGCCGGGAAACTTTACATGGCTTGAGGACGCAAAGCATTATGTGATGACTTCCTTTTATCCGTATCAGTGGGATTTGAATTACAAAAATCCGCGTGTCTTTAACGAAATGATGTATAACTTCCTGTATCTGACAAACAGAGGAATTGACATTATCCGCATTGACGCGGTTCCGTATATCTGGAAAGAGTTAAACACACAGTGCCGCAATCTGCCGCAAGTGCACACGATTGTCCGCATGATGCGCATGATTGGCGAGATTGTCTGCCCGGGCGTTCTGCTTTTGGGCGAAGTTGTGATGGAGCCGGAGAAGGTTGTGCCTTACTTTGGAACGGTGGAGAAGCCGGAATGCCATATGCTTTACAATGTCACGACAATGGCGACGACTTGGCATACCGTTGCAACGCGCGATGTGCGGCTTTTGAAGCGGCAGCTTAACATTGTGAATTCTTTGCCAAAGGATTATGTATTTTTGAATTATCTGCGCTGCCATGACGACATCGGCTGGGGACTTGATTATGATACGCTGCAAATGGAGGGCATTGAGCAGCGTGCGCATAAGCAGAATTTGAACGATTATTTTCAGGGATATATGGGAGAAAGCAACAGCCGCGGAGAACTTTACAACGTCGATCCGGTTACGGGCGACGCAAGATTCTGCGGGACGACGGCGTCTATGTGCGGTATCGAAAAAGCGGGGTTTGAGCAGGATGATGCGGCAATGGAACGTGCGATTGGTTTTGATGTGATGCTTCATGCGTATATGTTTATGCAGTCGGGTATTCCCGTGTTGTACAGCGGTGATGAGATTGGACAGGTGAATGATTATACGTATAAGGAAAATCCAAACAAGGCAGCGGATTCGCGCTATATCCACCGCGGCGCAATGAACTGGACGCTTGCAAAGAATATTACAGATCCGGATACTGTGGAAGGAAAGCTGTTTGAACGGCTTGGCAGACTAATCCGGATTCGGAAACAGGAAAAGGCGTTTGTTTCCAATGCGGATACGTGGACGATAGAAACAGGCGATACGTCGGTTTTGTGCATTGGCAGATATTTTGACGGCGATCGTATCATCGGTGTGTTTAATTTCAGTGAGTTTGACAAAACGGCGCGGCTTAATCAGGCGGACGAGGAATATGAGGACATGATTTCGGGTAAGTGCATGAAACTGCAAGAGATTTCGATACCGGCGTATGGATTTTATTATTTGAAAAATGCGAAAAATTAGAGGTGATTATACGTGAAAACATTTGATGTAGTGGCATTGGGAGAGTTGTTGATAGATTTTACGGAAAACGGAACGAGTGCGCAGGGAAACCCGATTTATGAGGCGAATCCCGGCGGTGCGCCCTGCAATGTGCTGTCGATGCTGAACAAAGCGGGAAAAAAGACTGCATTTATCGGGAAAGTGGGACAGGATATTTTCGGAAAGCGTTTGAAGGCAGTGCTTGAGGAGACGGGGATAGATACGTCTAACCTAATCACGGACGCGGATGTCCGCACGACGCTTGCGTTTGTGGAAACATTTGCGGACGGGGACAGGGACTTCTCGTTCTACAGAAATCCGGGTGCGGATATGATGCTGCGGGAGGAAGAACTGAATGAGGATTTGCTCAAAGACACGCAGATTTTCCATTTTGGTACATTGTCTATGACTCATGAGGAGGTGCGTAAGGCGACGAAGAAGGCAATCCGTATTGCGAAGGAGAGCGGTGCGCTCATTTCCTTTGACCCGAATCTGCGCGAACCGCTTTGGAAGTCGCTGGACGAGGCAAAAGAACAGGTTGCGTATGGGCTTTCGCAGTGTGATATTTTGAAGATTTCCGATAATGAGATACAGTGGTATACAGGAGAGCAGGACTTTGACGCGGGGATTCGCAAATTGAAAAGCGAATATGACATTCCGCTGATCATGCTTTCCATAGGAAAGGAAGGAAGCCGTGCGTATTACAAGGATCTGCGCGTGGAAGTTGCCCCGTTTTTGCAGAAAAACACGATTGAAACGACAGGTGCGGGCGACACGTTTGGCGGATGCTGTCTGTATCATGTTTTGAAGTACGGGCTTGAGAATTTGGACAAGGCGAAGCTGAAAGAGATGCTTACATTTGCAAATGCGGCAGCTTCAATCATTACGACGAGGAAAGGCGCGCTGCGCGTGATGCCGGAGATTGCGGAAGTGGAGCGGCTTATTGCGGAAACGGCAAAATAGCAGAACTGAAAAAAATGATTTGTAAGGGACATTTCGCGTGTGGGAAGTGTCCCTTGTTTTGTAAGTGAGTTTTAATTAGGTTATGAGAAACTTTAGCAGAAATTCAAAATGTTTTTTAAGATTGATGTTTTTTACGGTACTCTCTTGGTAAAATCTGAAAAAATGATTTAAATGCCGCAGTAAATTTGCTTTGGCTGTCATAACCGACAGCCTTTGCGATTTCCGCGATACTTTGATCGGTTTCCTTTAACATTTTTGCTGCCTGTTCCATGCGGTGTTCTTTGATGTGTGCCGCGATGGAAGTTCCATAGACAGATTTAAAGGTATTTTTTAAAGTTGTCGGATTGATAAGATATTGCCTGGAAAGCTCTTCTATGGTAATCCGCTGATCCAGATGCAGTAAAATCTCGTCATGAATTTTTCGAATAACTTCAATTAGCTCAGACTGATATTCCGTTAGTTGATTTTGTGGAGTGAACTCCATTTTGGCAGAATTTTCATCGCTTTCTTTCAACAATTTCGGACAGGTAATTTCCATAACCTGTTCAATCATTTGATGCAGTAGGCGGCCTTGTTCCGTATCTGCGGCACGGTAATAAACTTCTTTTCCCACGCGGCGGCTGACAATCAGACCGCTGTTTTTTAATGGTCTGAGGTGATGCGACACTGCCGGGCTTGACATTTGAAGCATGGCTGAAATATTGAGGACACATTCTTCACAATGGCAAAGCAGCCAGAAAATGCGGATTCTGGTGGTGTCACCGAGCTGTTTGAACACATCCGCTACGGTTTGAAAGTAATCTACATGCTCTAACTGTTTCTGTATCAATGCGGTTTGCGGTCCTTCTCCATGATGGTGCGGTAATTTCATATTGTCCATGTTGTGTTTCCTTTCTTTTTTGTCTGCATTTCGCCCAAATGGAAATACTTTTCGCCCATTTAGGAGGGATTGCTTCGAAAATATTGACGTGTGCCTTTATGAGTATTATACTGCAAACAAGATGATTAAACAAGTACTTAATCATTAAATTATAATAAAAAATAAGGAGGAAGTTATCAATGAAAAAGACTTATAAAATCGAGGTAGACTGCGCTAACTGCGCAAATCTGATGGAGGACGCAGCTCGTAAAACTGCCGGTGTGCAGAGCGCTACAGTCAACTTTATGACACTGAAGATGAGTGTGGAATTTGCCGATGGATATAAGCCGGAGGACGTTATGCAGAATGTATTGGATGCATGTAAGAAAGTAGAGCCGGACTGCGAGATTTTTCTTTAAGCAGAATTTGAGTTATGACGAAATGACGCCCTTAAAATGCACTTCTGCAATTTCGGGGTGTCATTTTTAACAGAAATAGTAAACAATGAAGCATATCTAGAAAGGAGTTTTTACAATGCAGGAATTAATAATAAGCATACTGCTGACGATCGTCATCATAATGGCTGCCATTGTTCTCATTTTTGTCGGCAGCCGCAAAGGAGGTTTGACCAAAAAGCAGAGAACCATGATGATTCGGATTTTCATCACTGCGGTCATTTTACTGGCGCTCCAATTTCTTTCCGCAGAGATGTTTGACAGGATTGACGGGTATTTCTTTCCGTCTGCGGGAAGGTGGATTCGTTTTGCGTGCTATCTGATTGATTACTTTATCATCGGATATGACATTTTAAGAAAAGCGGCAAAAGGCATTAAAAATCGTCAGGTATTTGACGAGAGTTTTCTGATGGCAGTGGCTACTATCGGCGCAATGGCGCTGGCTATTTATGAGAATGGAGAATATTTGGAAGCGATTGCCGTTATGCTGTTCTATCAGATTGGAGAATGGTTTCAGGGCTATGCAGTGGGGAAGAGCCGCCGCAATATCAGCAATCTGATGGATATTCGCCCCGATTATGCAAATGTGGAAAGAGATGGACAGTTAGAGCGGGTAGATCCGGATGAAGTAGAACTTGGCAGCGTGATCGTTGTCCAGCCGGGCGAGAAAGTGCCAATTGACGGAATTATCGTTGAGGGCAGTTCCAGCTTGAATACCAGCGCACTGACAGGCGAAAGCCTGCCGAGGGAGGCAAAAGAAGGAGATGAGGTCATCAGCGGATGCATCAGCATGACAGGTGTGTTGAAGATACAGACAACGAAAGAGTTTGGGGAATCCACCGTTTCTAAAATTTTGGATCTGGTGGAAAATGCAAGCTCCCGCAAATCAAAGTCGGAAGATTTTATCTCAACGTTTGCGAAATACTATACGCCGGCTGTCTGCTATTGTGCATTGGCGCTGGTGTTCCTTCCCCCGATCGTCCGTATGCTTTTTATGGGTCTGCCCGCGGATTGGGGTGTCTGGATTTATCGGGCATTGACCTTTTTAGTAATCAGTTGTCCTTGTGCGTTAGTGATCAGTATTCCTTTAAGCTTCTTTGCCGGAATTGGAGGCGCAAGCAACGAGGGTGTGCTGGTAAAAGGCTCCAACTATCTGGAAATCCTTTCTCAGACAAAATATGTTGTTTTTGACAAAACGGGAACCATGACAAAAGGTGTTTTTGAAGTAAACGGGATTCATCATTCCGCAATCGAGAATGAAAAGCTGATTGAGTATGCAGCTTTGGCAGAGTGCGCTTCTTCTCACCCGATCAGCAAGAGCTTACAACGGGCATACGGAAAGGAAATTGACAGAAGCCGCGTATCGGATATACAGGAAATCAGCGGAAATGGTGTGACTGCAAAAGTGGACGGCATGGAAATCGCTGCCGGTAATGATAAATTGATGAAGCATTTAAACATTCCTTATCAAGACTGCCATCAGACCGGAACGATTATTCATATGGCGATAGACGGGAAATATGCGGGGCATATTGTAATATCCGATATCATAAAGCCTCATGCGAAGGCAGCAATTGCAGAATTAAAAAAAGCAGGGGTAGATAAGACCGTGATGCTGACCGGTGATGCAAAGAAAGTGGCAGATCAGGTTGCCGCCTCACTTGAAATTGACGAGGTTTACAGTGAACTTCTGCCTGCGGATAAGGTAGAAAAGGTAGAAGAACTTCTGCGGATGAAGCAGGGGAAGGCAAAACTGGCGTTCGTCGGTGACGGTATCAATGACGCGCCTGTGCTTTCGAGAGCGGACATCGGTATTGCGATGGGCGCAATGGGTTCGGACGCAGCAATCGAAGCGGCGGATATTGTTTTGATGGATGATGACCCGCTTAAGATTGCAAAGGCAATTAAAATTTCAAGGAAATGTCTGCGAATCGTTTATCAAAATATCGTATTTGCACTGGCAGTCAAATTTGCCTGCCTTGCGTTAGGAGCTGTGGGAATTGCGAATATGTATCTGGCAATCTTTGCAGATGTGGGCGTTATGATCCTTGCGGTATTGAATGCAATTCGCTGTTTGTTTGTGAAAAAATTGTAAGAAAAAAGAGCTTCCTGCTCCATTCAAAGAGCAGGAAGCCAGAATTATGCATACACATTTGTAAAATTGATTAGTTTTCTTAAAAGAATTAATAATTCTCTTCACGTACTTCAAAATAACTCTGCGGATGATTGCAGGTTGGGCAAATTTCAGGGGCTTTTGTTCCCACAACAATATGACCGCAGTTGCGGCATTCCCATACCTTCACTTCGCTTTTTTCAAATACAGTTGCCATTTCCACGTTTTTCAGCAAAGCACGGTACCGCTCTTCATGATGCTTTTCAATCGCGCCAACAAGTCTGAATTTCTCCGCAAGTTCAGGGAAGCCTTCTGCCTCCGCCGTTTTGGCAAAATCTTCATACATATCTGTCCATTCATAGTTTTCGCCATTGGCTGCAGCTGCAAGATTTTCTTTGGTTTCACCGATTCCATTCAGCTCTTTAAACCACATCTTTGCATGCTCTTTTTCATTATCCGCTGTTTTTAAAAACAGACTTGCAATCTGCTCATATCCTTCCTTTTTTGCTACAGAGGCAAAATAAGTATACTTATTTCTTGCCTGTGATTCTCCTGAAAAAGCTGCTTCCAGGTTTTTCTCCGTTTGTGTTCCTGCATATTTCGTTGATTTCATGTTGCTTTCCTCCTATTCACTTTTTTCTCTACATTTTGGACATAAATAGTATATATTCAAATCATAAGATATGATTCCCTCCCCAAGCTGTTTTTCCAAATCACCGGTTATATCACGAAAAGTGATGTCGGATAATGTCCCACACTTTTTACAGATAAGGTGATCATGCCTGTGGATTTTGTCATAACGGTCAGGGGAACCTGCCAATGATAATTTTCTTATCATTCCTTTTTGGCACAGAGTATTCAGATTATTATATACAGTTGCCTGGACGACTTTGGGTTCCTTTTTTTTTAGTTCTAAAAAAAGCTGCTCAGCTGTCATATGCCCGTCAGACTGATTAATCAATTCTAATATCTGTTTTGAATATTTGGTCACTATTTCACCGTCCTAAAATTAGAATTATTCTAATTATAATATATTTCTTCTTTTTGTCAAGCGTATTTATATAAATTTTTTCTCTTAGACTATTTTAGCAGAATATCATCAAGTCCCGCCGTATCGGAAATCGGATTTGCTTCGCACACAATTAGCTGAAGATTTTGCAGGTTTTCAAGTGGAGCAAGCGAATCTACATTATTATCTTTGATATTTAACAACTTCAGATGCTCCATTTCTGTTGCAAATTCTACGCTGTTTATTTTCAGATCTTCCACTGTAAGCGCTTCCATACCATGAAAATTTGCAAGCGCTTTTTGTATCTCATCGATGTCTAAATCCTCGCGGTCTGCCCACGGATCTGAATTATATTTGGAAATTTCGGCTTTGTTTAAGTCTAGAACCCGCAGATTTTTGTTCGGCGAAAGACTGTCGGCATCCATCATAAAGGAAGTATATCGAAGATTCAGCTCCTTGAGGTTTGGCAGGGAGAGAATCGGATTGACGCTGCCGTATAGGTGGCTCGACTGCAGATCCAGATATTCAAGCCCTTTGACCTCGGATACTTGTTTTAGCATTTCGGGGGAAACGGAACTGTAGATCAAAGTGAGCGAGCGAAGCTTGGGGAGCGATAAAAGCGCGTTGTCATCGCCAAAATCACTGTAGCGGCCGTCCTCTATGATAAGTTCCTCCAAATTCGTCATGGTTATTAAATTGCCAAAGCTTGCATACCTTCCGACATGAAGTTTTGTGACATTGCTAAGTGTCGAGAAATCGGGCATATCTGGATCATCATAGTTAACGCTTGTAATCAGACCAAGTTCCGTAAGCTGTGTCATTCCTTTTATAAATTCATAGTCTGTGGTTTCATAGTTGTTCAAAAGATACAGTTTTTTCAGGCCCGTACACTCTGCAAGCGGATTGAAATTGAGAACCTTGCTTTTCTTAATGGTAAGTTCCGTTAAATGATCAAACTTTGTTAAAAAGGTTATGTCTGTGAGCGATTCGGAATCGATCGAAAGGGATTCAAGCTGTGTCAGATTGTATAATACCGAAAGGTCATCAATGGAGAAGCCGTCAACAATGGTAAGTTTTTTTAGCTTGGGAAGATCCGCAATTTCGTTGATCTCGTTGTTCATCCAGTTATCCAGATAAAGACTTTCGACATTGGAAAAGTCACTCAGTCCCAAAAAGGAATATCCATTATAAATACCGAGCGATGTAATCTGGGAAGGAGAAATGGTTTCTGCAATCTTATCGAAATCGCTTTTGTGAACATAAAGCGTGTGCAGTTTGTCAAGTCCGCTTAAATTAAGGGTAGGATAGGAATCCTCAAGATAAAGCTCCTCCAGATTGACAAAACAGGTGAGGTCATAACTTACATCAGGTAAATGAAAGGCAGGATAAACCGTGCCGCTTGTGCCGTCTGCAAGCGTATAGTCAACCGCTGTATAGTGGTTGTTGAATTGTCCATATACGCGTAACGAAATAACCTGTGCGAGATCTTCTGCGGAGATATCGTCGATTTCTTTGTTAAATATCCGACAAACTGTCTGGATAAAAAACGGTGTTTGGGGAACCTTTTTTGAGGTATCATAGCCATTTAGGCGTAAATCGTAGTAGTCGGATAGCGCATCAGAGTAGGAGTCTTTCGGACTGCTTTCGCTGTTTCTTTCGTGAGCAAAGAACCAAGCGATAGCAGGAACAAAAATGCACGCAAATATAATCAAAACAACAATGCGTATGCCCGACGCGTTCTTGCTTGTCCGCGGTTGCTTCGGATATTGTCGGTGAAGTTTTGCATTATTTTGCTGACTGTCGGTATTGCTGTTTTGTTCGTACGGACTTCCCGATGTGGTGTCGGGAGTCTGATTGTAAGAGCGGGAGTTTTCGCTTGTGTTTGTACCGATATTTGTGTTTGTGCTCGTACCTGCATTTGTATTTTTCGTGATTTCACCCGAATCAGAAGTGGTGTCGGACGAGCCGTGGGATGATTCGTTATAACCGCAGATGGGGCAAGTAAGAATCCCATTTACCTTGCTCATTTTTGTACCGCACATAGGGCATTTCTTTGCAAACAGCATTTGTAATTGTTCCTTCCGTATAAATTGCTTTTCTGAGAAACTCTTTAGAGTTTCTCAGGTTCCGGATATTCCACTCCGAATGTATCAACAGTAACATTCTTCATTACTTGATCTTCCAACGGTCTGTCCGAATAATCGACGTTGGTTGTCGCGATTTTATTTACGATATCCATACCTTCCGTTACCTTTCCAAACGCTGCGTAAGCGCCGTCTAAATGAGGACTTGTCTTGTGCATGATAAAGAACTGACTTCCTGCAGAGTCCGGCATCATGCTTCTTGCCATGGAGAGAACGCCTTCCGTGTGCTTTAAGTTATTCTCAAAGCCGTTCTGCGAAAATTCCCCTTTAATAGAGTATCCCGGACCGCCCATTCCCGAACCTTCGGGACAACCGCCCTGTATCATAAAGCCGTTGATGACTCTGTGAAAAATCAGTCCGTTGTAGTAGCCTTGTTTTACAAGGCTGATAAAGTTGTTTACCGTATTTGGGGCGATTTCAGGGTAAAGTTCTGCCTTGATGATATCGCCGTTTTCCATTTCAATTGTAATAATTGGATTTTGTGCCATAATTTTAATCTCCTTTTTCATTCAGTTTTCACCCCTTATCTTATGATAAAACGGCAAGATAGTAAAGGGAAATAGTGTGAAAAATAAATTTTTCACACGGCAAATTTGTGCTTGCGCTTGCATACATCAAAAAGCTTGCGCTTTTCGCTGTCAAGAATTTGCAGACTTTAGCAAGAATGGGAGATTTTTATGCAAAAAGCTTGTATACAAGAAACAGTGGTGATACGATATTGTTTAGGTGATGAAGTAAGTGTATATTGAAAATAGGTTACAAATTATGAGGATTGAAAAGGTAGACGTAAAAATAACCGACTCACCCCAAATGGCAGCCGATTATGCGAAAAGGAATATACCATACATTGTGGTATTGAATGAAAAGAATAAGGCGGAAACGTTTCCAAGCGGCGCGTTCTGTGTGGAACGTATAGAAGATATCGACGATGCATATAAAGACAGGGTGTATCGGCGTTTTCGCGGTTTGCCGTGGGATATTACGGAAACGAATCGGCTCAGGATCAGAGAGATCACGGTGGAAGATGTGCCGCGTCTGTACGAGCTTTACAGTGATGAAGATATCACAAAATATATGGAGCCGCTTTTTCCTGAACCGGAGAAAGAGATTGAATACACAAAAGCTTATATTGAGAATGTGTATCAGTTTTACGGCTACGGTATGTGGGTGATTGAATTTAAGAAAGATCATGAGATCATTGGACGTGTGGGACTGGAGTATAAGGAAGGATTTGACGGGCTTGAGCTGGGCTTTATGCTTGGCACGGCGTATCAGCATCAAGGCTATGCATATGAGGCGTGTGAGGCAGCGCTGCGATATGGAATGAATACGCTTGGCATAACGGAATTTTGTGCTTTTGTCAATGAGGACAATACGGCATCCGTAAAGCTTTGTGAGCGATTGGGATTTGGCAAAGCAGGCAAGGCCACACTGCCCGCATTGGATTTTCATGAAAAGAATTTTGTAAACAAAATCATAGAAAAGGAATTTGTTCACTATGTTTATCATGCAAAATCACAAAAATCGCAAGAAAAATAGAACAAATCGATTGCGGATATTGCACATATAATGCAGGATACCGTATATACAAACATATGTTTAAGAAAACTATGAACTACTTAAGAAAAATTCGTTTGACAATAAAAAATGGTAGTGATAAGATATGTCACATAAAGCAAAGGCGCTTTGGGAAACAGCATTCCCGAAGCGCCCTTTTCGTTTTTATGTACAGGGACGCATAAGGAAATCAGCAGCTTTGCTGCATGCGTCCCGCACGGCAGGTAGGAGAAGCAAGCTTCCCTACTTGATTCAAACGTTTCGCGAACGTACGGACTTGGGCTATTATGAAAAAATGAAACAGAGGAAAGGTTGAACATTAAAATTTTCAACCGGCAAATTTGTGCTTGGTGCACAAATTCGCGGACTAAGAAAGGAGTATGTGCAATGATGGCAGAGGAGATTATGAATGCCATAACCGGAGAGGTCTATGGTGTATGGTTTTTGATTGGCGCGGCATTAGTGTTTTGGATGCAGGCGGGGTTCGCAATGGTGGAGGCGGGCTTTACCAGAGCGAAAAATACAGGAAACATCATTATGAAGAATTTGATGGATTTCTGTATCGGTACTTGTACATTTATTTTAATCGGATTTGGCTTGCTGCTCGGTGAGGACATGGTGGGACTGATCGGAAAGCCGGGATTTGACATTTTTACAAGCTATGCGGATTTTGACTGGTCAAATTTTGTATTCAACTTAGTGTTCTGCGCAACGACGGCAACGATTGTTTCCGGAGCGATGGCAGAGAGAACAAAGTTTCTTTCATACTGCGTATACTCAGCAGTGATTTCCGCATTGATCTATCCGATTGAAGCGCACTGGATTTGGGGCGGCGGCTGGCTTGCTCAGATTGGTTTCCATGATTTCGCGGGTTCCTGCGCAATTCATATGGTAGGCGGCGTCAGCGCACTGATTGGCGCAAAAATGTTGGGACCGCGTATCGGTAAGTTCACAAAGGATAAAAGCGGAAAAATTGTAAAAGTCAACGCATTTCCCGGACATAATCTGACAATCGGTGCGTTGGGCGTGTTTATTCTCTGGCTTGGCTGGTACGGATTTAACGGCGCGGCGGCAACTTCGATTGCAGAACTTGGTTCCATCTTTTTGACGACGACGATTGCACCTGCGATTGCGACAGTGGTATGTATGGTATTTACATGGGTGAAGTATGGAAAGCCTGATGTGTCGATGTGTTTGAACGCTTCCCTTGCGGGTCTGGTGGCAATCACTGCAGGCTGTGATGTGACAGATGCCTTTGGCGCGATCGTGATCGGTGCAGTGGCGGGACTTCTGGTCTGCTTTGGCGTATGGTTCCTTGATTATAAGTTACATATTGATGATCCCGTGGGTGCAGTTGCAGTGCACTGTTTAAACGGTATTTGGGGTACGATTGCAGTCGGATTTTTTGCGACGGACACGGCTCCGGCTTATGCGAGAGGCTTTGGCGATGGCGTAAACTACGGCGCAAACCAGATTTGCGGCACGGGCCTTTTTTACGGCGGCGGTTTTCGGTTATTGGGAATGCAGCTGCTGGGTATGTTCAGCGTTATCGCCTGGACAGCGGTTACAATTACGATAACGTTTGTTATTATTAAAGCGATCTTTGGACTTCGGGTAACCGAGGAGGAAGAGATCATCGGTCTTGACGCGACAGAGCACGGGCTTCCTTCCGCATATGCGGGCTTTGCGATGATGGATATCTCAAACAATATGATCATGGAGGAGAACGAGAATACGCAGCTTGGCACGGACGACTACGTAGAGGCGTCGGAGGCGCAGAAGAACGCAGCAGTCAAGGTATCACAAGTTCCGTTCGCATCGGCGTCTGGTATTTATAAGGTCGTTATTATTGCGAAGTTAAGCCGCTATGATAAGTTGAGAAAGGCTATGAACGACCTTGGCGTAACCGGCATGACCGTGACACAGGTCATGGGCTGCGGTATTCAGAAGGGTGCCGGTGAAAAGTACCGTGGAGCGGAAATTGATGCGACGTTGCTTCCGAAGGTGAAGGTAGAAGTTGTCGTTTCGAGCATTCCGGTTGAAAAGGTGATTGAGAGTGCAAAGAAGACGCTTTATACAGGTCACATCGGCGATGGAAAGATTTTTGTATACAATGTCGACAAGGTTGTGAAAATACGTACAGGAGAAGAAGATGTGGCAGCTTTGGCAGATGTAGAGTAAAGATATATTGAATTTTTAACAAAAAAACTAGCCCAGACTGGGCTAGTTTTTTTGATTTATTCATAATCATACCTTTGCGGCGTTTCTGTCATGCACTTCTTTCATCAAGTCATGAAAGTACGGCGCAAGGTGTTTTTGCTGTTCCTTCGGGAGGTCTTTTGGATAAATCGGTTTTCCGTACTCAATAATAACATGCGCTTTTTTAATAAGGGGAAAATGATTTTCAAGGATAGCCGCACTGTTGTTGATTGTCATAGGGACAATGGGACAGCCTGACTTTACTGCGATTTTAAAGCTGCCTTCAAAAAAAGGAAGAAATTCGTCCTCGGACTCCGACCGTGTTCCCTCGGGGAAAATACAGACGGATTTGCCGTCCTTTATCAAATCGACCGCCTGTAAAATCATCTGCATACCGGACTTGATATCGTCGCGGTCAAGGAACAGGCAGTGGAGATTGCGCATCCAGATATTGAGATACGGAACTTTCTCAATTTCTTTTTTGGAAACATATCCTGTCGGGCGCGCTACCTTCGGGTAAGTCAGCACGATATCAAAAAAGCTGCGATGGTTGCCTACATAGAGCACAGGCGTGTCGGTGGGAACATTTTCAAGTCCGATATAGTCGACTTTTGTGCCCGCCATAAACCGCACGCATCGAAATGCCCAGTTTACAATCGCAAGACTTGATCTGCTCTTTACATCGGGATTGAACTTACCGATGATATATTCCACAAACATAACCGGAATTGTAAAAAGCAAAAAAAGAACCACAAAAGAAACTACCAAGATTAGTCTTATCATAAACGCATTCATCCTTTCCGTACAAAAATTTATACTCACGGTAAATAATATTTGCCGTGCACATTAGTATCTTATACATTTTATGCCGTAAAATCAATAATAAAAGCATATCTTTTCGCGCGAAAGCATAGTTTTATACAGAAAAAGCATATTAAAATATGAGGAGAGGCGGTATGCATATTTCGATAAAAAATTTGTTGTACGCAGTTGCGATTACAACGCTGGCGCTTGTACTGACGGGCTGTGAAGCACAGGAAACGGCAGGGGATAAACTGAGGGATTTGGATTTTACCGTGATTGGTGAGAGTGAACAGCCGGACGCGCTCAAAAGCAACATTGCGGAAAAGTCGGGAAGCGCGTTTCAGATCAGTTACACCATCGGTGAGGAGCTTTATATTGCAGTCGGCTACGGTGAGCAGCCAAGCGGAGGATACAGTATCACAGTAAATGAATTTTATGAAACGGCGGATGCGATTTTCATTGATACGACGCTTATCGGTCCGGGTTCGGCACAAAATGTCACAGGCACGCCGACGACGCCCTACATCGTCATAAAAACCGAAAATATTGACGATAAGCCGATGAAATTCCAGTAAACAAAGCGCTGAATTATAGTTTGCGGATTGCATGTTTTATGGTAGGATAACAGTGTGAAAAATGAATTTTTCACAAACGAATTTATTCGTTTTGCAAATATTGTGCTTGAGGCTTGCATACAACAAAAAGCTGATGCTTTTCGTTGTCGAGAATTCGCAGGTTGAGAAAGCAGTAAGGTTATTAAAATGTGCTTGCGATATTGGGAACCATACGATACAAAGGAGGATAACGCATGTTATTAATAAAAAACGGTCTGGTCATTGATCCCTCTCAGGATTTATGCGAGAAAAAGGATATTCTTGTAAAGGACGGAAAAATTGCACAGGTAAAAAGCGAAATCTTATCGGAAGCGGAATGCAATACGATTGACGCAGCGGGGTGCATCGTAGCGCCGGGACTTGTCGATGTGCATGTGCATTTCAGGGATCCCGGTTTCACTTACAAAGAGGATATTGAATCGGGCGCAAGGGCGGCTGTAAAGGGCGGATTTACGAGCGTTGTGCTGATGGCAAACACGAAGCCTGCCGTGGACAATAAAGAAACGATAACATATGTAATTGAAAAAGGAAAAACTGTGGATTTGAACGTTTATACCTGTGCAACCGTGACAAAAGCGATGGCGGGAAGAGAGCTTACGGATATGGATCAGCTTTCTTCGTGTGGCGCAGCCGGTTTTACGGACGACGGGATCCCGATTATGGACGAAGCTCTTTTGGAGGAGGCGTTTCGAAACGGAAGCAGGCTGCATGTGCCGATCAGTCTGCATGAGGAGGATCCATCGTTGATCGCCAACAACGGCATTAACCAAGGAAAAGCATCCGCGCATTTTGGCATCGGCGGTTCGCCCCGGGAGGCGGAAATCTCACTGGTTGCAAGGGATTTGAAAATTGCATTAAAAACAGGCGCTATTTTAAATATCCAGCATATCAGCGCCAAAGAGAGCGTACAGCTTGTCAGGGAGGCAAAGCGCCGCGCAGCCCAAAACGGAAGCGGCAATATCCACGCCGAAGCGACGCCGCATCATTTCAGCCTCACGGAGGAGGCGGCAATTCAATACGGTACGCTTGCCAAGATGAACCCGCCTTTGAGAGAGGAAGCAGACCGACTTGCGATTATCGAGGGGCTGCGTGACGGCACGATCGATATCATTGCCACAGACCATGCGCCTCACAGCAAAGAAGAGAAAGAAAAAGCGATTACAGAGGCGCCAAGCGGCATTATCGGTCTGGAAACGGCGCTTGCGCTCGGCATTACAACACTTGTTGAAGAAAACGGTTTTTCACAGATGCAGTTATTGCAGCGCATGAGCACAAATCCCGCAAAACTGTACGGATTAAACGCGGGAACGCTTGCGGAGGGTGCGCCTGCCGATATTGTGATCTATGATCCGAAAGAAAGCCGGACGGCGGGAAACTATCGCTCCAAGGCGTCAAATTCACCGTTTACAGGACGGAAGCTGCAAGGCGTCGTAAAATACACGATTGTCTGTGGAAACATTGTATACAGGGACTGAAAAAGCGATGGTCATATTGGTTAATTTGTATCAAAAAATGCGCTGTCCTTTGTCAGTATGTACATCTTATTTTATGTAATCCGACATGATATTACCCAATTTTGACAAAAAATTTATAAAATATATTGATAAAGTTTAGTGATTTTTTTGAAAATTTAAAAATTTTTTAAAATTTTTTTTGCTTCCTAAAACGCGCAAAATGCCCAAAAATAAAGGTTTTTTTTCTAAAAATGCGTGAAAATAGTACAATTTTTCTAAATTTCTTACTTGCATGAAAGCCTTTACAATGGTAAAATCTAAAATAGGCACAGAGTATGACATTGAAATCTAAAATAGATTCAAAAATGAATTTGTTTCAGGAACATGGAATACGACTTTGTCTAACACTATAATTAATTTATTTTTTAGGGAGGAAAGAAAGGAAATGAAAAAGAAAGCACTATCTTTACTTTTGGCATCTGCGATGGTCGTTTCATTGACAGCATGCGGCGGCTCTAGTTCAGAACCGAGCGCACCGGCAGCAGATTCCAACACCGGTAATGCGGCAGCAGATTCCAATGCCGGTACAACAGACAATTCCGGCGAGGTAGCAGATGTTGACTATCACACAATTCTTGGTGATACAGGACTCAACATCGTTGTAAACGGTACACTTACTGCTACACTTGACAACGGACAGGCAGAATTTAAGCAGCAGTGGGAGGACGCAGTAGGAATTCCTTTGACAATTCAGCAGTTTGACCACTCAGGCTATACGGATGCGGTTGGACGTCTTTTTGCTTCACAGGATTATCCTGATGCAATGATCATGTCAGCGGATATGTTCAAGCAGTATGCGCCGACAGGAATTCTCTGGGATATGTCAGCAGCATATGACAATGCTGATTTCCAGGAGAGAATGATTTTGCCGGACATCAACGAGAATTTGAAGGATTCAAACGGCGCTCTGTACGGCTTTGCTCCTACATATGGTAATGGATGTGTTACATATGTAAAGAAAGCATGGCTTGATGCACTTGGACTCAATGTTGATGACATTAAGACTTATGATGACTACTATGATATGTTAAAGAAATTCCATGATGAGGATCCCGATGGAAATGGCAAGACAGGCGACACATACGGCGTTATAGCGGCAGGATTTGTCGGCAATGAGGCGCCTTACGTAAACTATCTGCCTGAATTCTGGCAGGATGCTTATCCCGCAATCCTTCAGGGCGATGACGGCGTATGGTATGACGGTTTCCAGACAGAAGAGACAAAGGCAGCTCTTTTAAGACTGCGTGACGCGTATGTTGACGGATGTATCGATCCCGAAACACTTACAGCATCTACCAAGGTTGCTCGTGAGAAGTGGTTCTCAAATGACCAGACAGGTTCATCCGGCGTATTCACATACTGGGCAGGAACATGGTACAACACGCTTACAAACAACCTGATCAAGAACGAAGTTGATTCGGATTTAGTACAGCTTCCTCCTATTGAGGAGATTACAAGCACAGTAGGCGGCTATCTGAACAGAGAGGCTCCCGTGTGGGTTATCATCGACTCGGGTGATCCGGCTCGTAATCAGGCAGTGTTTGATGCTCTCATTGAGACAATGATGGACGGCGATGTTGTTCAGACACTCTGGACATACGGTGCAGAAGGCGTTCACTGGTCAACAGAGGCTGAGGACTTTACAACGAACCCCGGAACAGACAACGCAAAGGATTATCATTATGAAGAAGGTGAGTTCCATACAAAGCAGTCGCCTAACGATGCAAACTCAGTATGGAGCAAGAATCATCTTGATCCCGCGCTTGTAGTATGTGAACTTACAAACGGTTTTTCTGCTCAGACAGACCTCGCGGCAGAAGGCAACAAGTTCTTTACAGCAAACTGTGTAGACGCACCTACTTCACCGGCATCTGAGACATATACAAACGAGACAGGTACAATTTATGACGCGAAACTTGCAGCAATCACAACAGTTGTTGTAGAAGGCGGCGATGTTGATGCGGCAATGCAGACATACGTTGACACAGTTGGATCTATTATCGATCAGTGCTTAGCTGAGTTAAATCAGTAATTAAAAAATAAAGCATAATTGTCTCGGAGTGGTCACCGACCTCTCTGAGACAGTTATAAATACCACTTTAACACGTCAGCCGTTCTATCCGGCTGCATAGTGATGTAAGAATGGAAGAAAGGATGAGAACGGTATGGCAAAAAAACAAGTTGTGATGACATCCGGCGGCGTAGAAGTTCGCCAAAAACCTTTAGGACTTCGTATTTGGAACAATAGAGGATATTATATCATGTTCTTGCCCGTAGTAATCTTCATGTTGATCATTTACTACTGGCCTATGCTTGGTGTGCGCTTTGCGTTCTATGATTATAAGCCTGTAGGCCCGAGAACTTGGGTTGGTCTTAAGCACTTCCAAAACATGTTTAAGACAGCGGCATTTTGGACCGCATTTAAAAATACACTTATATTGAGTATTGTAAAGTTGATCATTACAAACATTTCAGCAGTTGTAGTGTCGATTTTCCTAAATGAGATGAAAAATCTGCTTGCAAAGAAAACTTTGCAGACAATCATATATTTGCCCCACTTTATGTCATGGGCGGTAGTTGCTTCTATCTTCAGCTTATTCCTGTCACCATCTTCGACAGGTATGGTAAACGGTATTTTATTCAATGGAGATACGACAAAGTACATCTACTTCCTTGCGAGCAAAACGTGGTGGCGTCCGATTTTCTATGTGATCAATATTTGGAAGGAAACAGGTTGGGGAACGATCATCTTCCTTGCAACGCTTTCCGGTATTAACCCTGAGCTGTATGAGGCAGCAGATATTGATGGCGCGACACGTATGCAGAAGATCCGTTTCGTAACACTGCCGGCTCTTGCAAATACAATTATCACAGTATTGATCCTGAACCTTGCTAAGGTTATGAATCTGTTTGAGTCAGTATTCGTACTTTACAACAATGCAGTATATGATGTGTCCGACGTTATCTCTACTTACATCTATCGTCAGACATTCGCGATTGCATTGCCGAACTATGGTTATTCAACAGCGGTAGGTCTTTTTAAATCAGCAGTAGGCTGCTTCCTTGTTATCGTATGTAACTGGGCAAGTAAAAAGACCCGTGGACGCGGTATCGTATAAGGAGGTGCGAATATGGCAAAGGAAAAAGAAATCAAAACGAAAAAGCCAAGTGAGAGAACAACTCTGTTTGACATTATCAATTATATTGTGTTTATTATCATTGGTTTAATCATTTTAGTGCCTATTTGGAAAGTTATTGTTGACTCTTTAAACAAGGTTGGTGTATACCAGTTCCAGATTTGGCCCAGCCAGTTTACAATTGATGGTTACAGAACAATCATTGAAACAACGGCATTATTCAGACCATTTATCAATTCTGTTGTTACAACACTATGTGGTACGCTGCTTGGTCTTGTGCTTTCAACACTCGGCGGTTATGTGCTTGTACAGTTTGAGATGCCGGGACGTGAATTTTTCGCATATTTCTTACTGTTCACCATGATCTTCTCGGGTGGTATGATTCCTGAGTACTTGGTTATGAAGCAGTTAGGTCTTGTAAACAGTATGTGGATTCTTGTTGTAAAGCATGGTATGAATGTTTACAACTTAGTACTTATGAGAAACTTCTTTGAAGGTATTCCGGCATCGCTGTTTGAGGCGGCGCGAATTGACGGATGTTCTCCGATGAGAATTTTCTTCACGATTGTGCTTCCGCTTTCGAAGGCGGCACTCGCATCAATCGGTTTGATGTTTGCCGTGTCAGTATGGAATGATTACTCAACAGTTACGATTTACATTACAGACCCGAATCAGGTAAACTTCCAGTATAAGTTAAGAACGATGATCATGGACGGTGATACACCTACGACGTCTTATAATGTATCGCAAAATACATTGTTTAACGCGGGTATCATTTCGGCAATCCTGCCGTTCATGGTTCTGTATCCGTTCTTACAGAAGTATTTTGTAAAGGGTGTAAATATCGGTGCGGTAAAAGAGTAACGATATCATTAATCATAAGAAAAAGGGAAACAGTGGTTTCCCTTTTTTCTGTTTTGCGGTATACTATAAAAAATAAGGAAATTTTTGTTGAAGAAAGAAGAGGATTCATCATATGATAAGAAAGATTTATTGGGCAGCTGATTCTACGGTACAGAACAATACGGTATTGACTTATCCGCAGACGGGAATCGGTCAGGTGTTTTCGATGTATGTGAAAGAAGGCGTTTTTGTCTTAAATCATGCAAAGAACGGCAGAAGCACCAAAAGCTTTATTGACGAGGGGCGGCTTGACGCAATCGACAGGGAAATTAAGGAAGGAGATTTTCTCTTTATTCAATTTGGACATAATGATGAAAAGACAGAAGATCCGACGCGCTACACGGAACCGTTTTCGACTTATAGCGACAATCTTGAAACATATATCAGCGTGGCAAGAAAGCACGGAGCGTATCCTGTGCTGATCACGCCGATTGAACGCAGGCATTTTGATAAAAACAAAATGCTTATGGAGAGCATGCACACGGATTATGTGGCAGCAATGAAGCAGGTTGCGGAAAAGAAGGACGTGCCGCTGATCGATTTATTTACGGCGAGCCGGGACGCGCTTTCGCGTGCGGGAGAAGCGGAAAGCCGCAAGTGGCATATGTTTTTTGATGCCGGAATTTATGAAAATTACCCTGACGGTAAACAGGATAACACACATCTTCGATATGACGGAGCCTTTATGTATGCAGAGCTGATCGCAGAGGGACTGCGTGCGCTTGGCGGAATTTACGCGGAACTGGTTGTGGACGAAACCGACAGAGGGCAATAGGAATTGTGATGAAGAACAAAAAGAAATTTGGTTACATAGCGCTTGCGGCGGCAGTTCTTGCTGCACTTGTGCTGATCTTTTATAAAAATTTGTCCTATGAATATGCGCTTGCGGGGGAAACAGTTGCAGTATTTGATACATGTTACGCCGGTGCAGCGGGGTATGCGCTTGCGGACGCGGCAGACGGAAACGGAACTTATTTTGAAGTGACCGATAACGACCCTCAGTTTTATCTTGACTTGTCAAAAGAACAGGGGCTTTCACAGATTGGCGGCATCGAACTTGTGATGACGAAAGTGGCTGAGGCGAATCATGAGATGCCGATACAGGTGTTTTATAGAAAGGCGAAAGAGGATGGTTTTTCGGAGCGGCATTCGGTAAAGACTNTGCTTATGCCGTGGGCGGACAGAGNGCTGATTCCGCTCCCNCANGGAACGTACGANCAGCTGCGCTTTGACATAGANGGNTCCTTTGAANTGTATGAGATNAATGTGTGCACAGAAAAAATGATTGCAAAACCNTATGTTTCTTCNGNGACANCNAACAAATGNNTGNNNTATTTTCCTGTCGTGCTCATTGGATTTCCNTTGATATTCTGGGCGCATAGTGTGCGTAAAAGCAGTTGGAAAACNATTNTTTTCGGNGCGGAGCCTTCCCCGAAAAGAGAAATCCACTGGGANTATATGCGTATTTTTGCGGCTGTGCTNGTTATTCTGGCACATGCCTGTTCGCCGATGGTGACGCAGATTGAAGAAACGGGCGGAGCGGACTGGAAAAGNCTGNTTCTTGTGTGCGGTCTGAGNCTTGGACTGACNTGTAATCTGTTGTATGTNATGCTTTCGGGNGCNCTGCTNCTAAACGNTTCTAAANCTTCTNCGCAGACGGAGAANGTAGCNNCNTTTTATCTTCGAAGGGCGTCGAAGGTNATCATACCGCTTGNCGCATATTATCTGNTTTTGNTGTCGATNAACAATGAGNTAAGTTTTCTTCCGCCGAAANACCTCGGNGCTGCNTTNAAGAGAATGATGACGGGNGCACCNGATGTGGCNCCGCATTTCTGGCTGATCTATACGATCATATCGCTCTATCTCGTGACNCCGTTNTTTCGTGTNATGGTGGCGCATCTGAGCGATAAAATGCTCGCCTCGCTNGCGNTNGTCATTCTTGTGCTCAATGCGCTCACTTATTATCTTCCNCTGTTTGGAATGCAGTTTGGCGCGACNACATTTCTTGCCGGCTGGGAGGGNNTTTTTCTGCTNGGGTATATNCTGACCAGACNNAGCAGTNTTCCGAACGCNGATAAGCGCACGAAATGGTTTGTGTTTGGGGGAGTNGCGGCATTTNTTGTTACCGTGGCGGTGGTCTTTACGGACTCGACAAAAATGAATTATGTATANAACNATACGNCGACNATGGTACTGATGTCTTGCGCGATTTTTGCGCTGTTTTTGAAATATAAAGAAAAATTNGNCNTAAAANCCGATTCGCGCTTTGGNGCATTTNTTGACNTTNTTGTNCGCATGTGNTCNAAATACAGTTATTCCATTATTCTNATNCATTGGTACGCGTTGTTTGCTGTNGTNCAGGGAANGCTGNATATCACNGCGCTTCGGTTTGGCTGTATCGGCGGNATTGCCGNGACNGTGGCNGTCACNTTTGTCGTATGNCTTNTTATGGCAATCGTGTTNGACAATACCGTGGTAATNGTATGNACTGTGATTTTTGACAAANTATCGNAAAAAATTATGAATAGCATNGAAAAACACAGCGTAAAATAAAGCATGAAAACGATTCTCAAAATAATGCTATTTATGGTCAGTCTGCCGCTGATCNGCAGNATGNTGATAAAACCCGACATNNCAANGCNTAANGCGTCAAAAAATGACANAAGTGTCANAAANTATAAATTTCGNGTGGTNGTTCACGANAAAAGNGGCGATTTTTGTTATGCGCCCGAGGAAATNGTGGAATTGATGACGGCGGCGCAGATACCGAAGGANANTGNGTTTAGNGCNAGNGANGATTATGTGGAANTNTCGTCGCAGTCTGTCTATGATGCGGAACAGGAATATTTGAANGCGCTTGCAGTCGTNNTGCGGACAAATCTGNTATATGTGTGGGAGCGNGAAGGATGTCCCGAAAAGCTTGATTTTGANCGCACAGGNCTTTGTNTCAAATATCTGCGTTCGGACACGGACAGAGAAGAAATNATAAAAAGAAATGAAATNAAAANAGCNGTAGAGGCAACATACGGAGTNGTGATCACAAANGAGAAACNNGTAATCGCNGCTCCGTTTTTTACGTCNTCCGANAGCNNTATGCTGATNGCGCAGGCNGGCGACGGAGTGGGATTTTCNCTNAATTATGCGTACCGGNTGGCAAAAGNCGGNAAGGATTTTTACAAAATNTTGCAATTTTTTTACAACGGAATTTCNGTAGAGATCTATGAATAAACTTCTCCAAACAAGGCAATGCTATCTTCAGGCGAACCGATTAAAATGAGTTGGTGGATTGCCGGAAATGGAGGTAGAGGATGAACAGACGTAACAACAGGCGCCCTGCCCTGCANAAGGAAAAATTAAGCATTATAGCGGCATCCGTGTTTGTGCTGTCCGCACTGACGCTTGCCGGTATTTATATGTCGGCAAAGGGCGGAACAAAGACCGAGGACAACAAAATAGATTTTGCCAAGCTTGAGCAGGAACANCAAATGGAGAACAATGCAGATGATGACGGCACCGATACACANTCTGTTTCGGGAAATGCAAAGGCAGACCTGAGCGGACGTACGGGGGTTACAGACACGCGTTTTGAGAAAGCGCCGGACATAGATATGTATGACCTGAGCGACAATAATGATATGGACGTTGATCCNAACTTTACGGAGGTAAATTCGGGAAATGTGGCNAGNGTANTACCGGAGAATACTACATTGGANGGCACGGACAAGGCGGCAGTGTTTATGGGTGANGATACCGTAACAGAGCCTTTGTCTTTTGCGGGAACAGANGCACTGACGCTTCCGGTAGTNGGCGAAGTGCTTCTTGATTACAGTATGGACAAGGCGATATACCATGCNACCATGCAGCAATATAAGTATAATCCCGCACTTGTNTTAGCCGCGGCGGANGGAACCGTCATTACAGCGGCAGCGGACGGTATTGTGAAAANTATCTANTATGANGCNCAGACGGGAAATACCGTGATATTTGATGTCGGAGACGGATACGAACTCACGTACGGNCAGCTTGAGGAAATTGCGGTTTCCGAGGGTGACAGAGTATCGGTNGGAGATCTGATCGGAAAAGTGGCATCTCCGACAATTTATTATTCCGAAGAGGGTTCCAATGTCTATTTGAAACTGACAAAAGACGGAACACCGGTTGATCCTTTAACAAGGGAACAGGAGGAATAGCACGCAAATGCTTTTATTGAAAAACGCGACAATTCGCAGTATGGCGAAAGCGGGAACATTTGACGGCAGTGTACTGATCAAAGACGGTAAGATTGCAGAGNTATCAAATGAAATAACGCTTCCCNCGTCTGCGGAATGCGAGATNATAGATGTAAAACATCATTTGCTGATGCCGGGACTGATCGAGGCGCATTGTCATATGGGCATCACAGAGGAGAAGAAAGGGCAGGAGGGAGATGACTGTAACGAAACGGTCCACCCTGTTACGCCCATGCTCCGTGCGATCGATGCNATCAATACGATGGACGCNGCCTTTTCGGATGCGGTGAGAGCAGGCATTACATCAGCAAATATAGGCCCCGGCAGCGCNAATGTTGTCGGAGGCCAATTTGCTGTNATNAAGACNTNTGGNCGACGCATTGANGANTTGATNNTAAAGATGCCATCNGCNATGAAAATCGCGTTTGGCGAGAATCCCAAGGTCAATTATGCCGGATTNAATACTTCNCCCGCGACGCGAATGGCNATTGCGGGAATGCTGCGAAANGAGNTGGTAAACGCAAGGCAGTATNTGGAGGATTATGACAAGGGNAATACGGCNTACANTCTNCACTATGAGGCGTGGCGGCCCNTATTTGACAAAAAAATTCCATTAAAAGCGCATGCGCATCGTGTTGANGATATTTTCACGGCNATNCGNATTGCCAAAGAATTTGATCTGCGCATGACGATCGACCATTGCAGTGAAGGACATTTNATNGCCGANGAGATTGCAANNGAAGGNTTNCCGGCGATTGTAGGNCCCGATCTNACGACNNGNAATAAAATNGAGGTTCAAAACGTTGCNTTTAAAACNGCGGGAATTCTNNCNCGCGCNGGTGTNATGGTNGCNATTACAACGGACCATCCTGTATCGCTGATTCAGTCGCTTCCGCTTTGCGTGGGGCTTAGTGTCAAACAAGGACTTTCGCTTGAGGACGGGTATCGCGCAATGACAATCAACGCAGCGAAAATGTGCGGCACAGACGACAGGGTTGGCAGTATCGAAACGGGGAAAGACGCCGATATTGCTATTTTTGACGGGAACCCGATGGAGACTTTTTCAAAAACGCTTATGACCATCATAGACGGAAAAATAGTTTACAGAGCAAAGGAATACGTGTAAAATAAAGTATGAAGAGAATATATGACTTGCATAAAGAGAAAGAATGGGAATTGAAATGAGAACCAAAAAACAAATTGCAGCGGCAGTTGCGATTGTATTAGCGATAATGCTTACCGTTACAGCGTGCGTCGGCGGCGCTTCGGGAGAAGAGGGACAGGCGGACGCGGATTTACAGCAGCAGGATATGATACAACAGTCGATTTGGGGGCGCGGAGAGAACTTTGGCGCCCTTTTAGTGAGCGAAGGAATAGAACTGCCCGTAAGCACTACCAAGATATTTATCGATCAGGCGGGCTATATTTCAGAGCGTGATAAAAAAGTAATGTTTCTGGGGGAGCAGCTTGGGAATCAGTTTCGCGTTATCAGACAATCGGATAAAGAAGTGGTTTATACAGGGCAGATTGAATCCGGAAAAACAGATATGATGAGCGGCGTTTATTTGAGCGTGGGCGATTTTTCGGAAATTACCGAGCCGGGTACCTACTACATAGAAACCGATATCATCGGGCAGTCGTATCCGTTTAGCATATCACAGGACGGATACGAAAATATGTTTGTTGGCATGTTGAAAAATGTGGGAGATGTAAAGCTTACGGAGAATATTCAAGGCATTTGTGACACCTGCTTTGGTATGCATATGATCATGTATGCGATGCAATGTAACGGTTCGCTCTTTGAGGAGGCATACAGTTATTTTTCGGAGGAGGAGCGGGACAAGCAGCTAGTGACGCAGCTTTTGTATTTTGCAAGCTGGATGATGGAACAGCAGAGCGCGGACGGCAGTCTGTACGGCGATTATGAAGCTACAGCGGCATTTTGCGGTGTGATGGTGATGAGCCGTGATGTTTTCGGAAAATATGAGGCGAGTGTGTCGGAGGAGCACAAAGCTGCATATGATAAGGCATGGAGATGGCTTGAAGGGCAGGAATGTGACACGGATGTCAGAAAAAATGCTCGCTTTTATGCGGCGTCGCAGCTTTTTAAAGCAGAATACAAGGAGGAGTACAAGAAAATTGCGGAAACATTTTTGCGAGAGCGAGGAAGCGATTATTCAAGCGAACGCTTTGTGTTTTACGGCGTACTTGCTTATGTCACAGCGGAAGAGAACACAGACAGAGATTTGTGCACTTATGTTATGAAAGATTTGGTCGACACAAATGAAAGTTTTTGCGAGGCGGCAAAAAATGACACGTTTTTCGGAACGGGAAAGCGCACCTTATATGATAGTCTTTACGGGATGCAGCTTTTGTGCTTTGTAAACTATATCACGCCAAGCAAGGAATACACGGAGATTGTGGAGAATACCATACAATATATGGGTGGATTAAACGAGAACGGCGTCTGTTATATCGACGAAAACGGTGCGTGGAGAGCGCTTTCGGAAACGGCGGACAGAAGCCTTGAATGGAACGGAATCCTGCTCTTTGGAATGAGCGATATGCTCAAAAATTTGATTGACATTGAGAACCAGTAGAAAGACAAAAGATATAATCTAAAATTGGAGGATGGAAATGAATATTGTAGTGTTGGCGGGTGGAATCAGTACGGAGAGAGATGTTTCTCTCGTGACGGGAGCCATGATTTACAGAGCGCTCAAGGATCAAGGGGATAATCTTGTGCTGCTGGATCTGTATCTGGGCTATGAGGGAGAGACAACGGATATCTTTGCTAAGGAGTGTGACTGGAGTGAAAATTTCGGAAGCATTTCGGAGAAAAATCCGGACATTGCTGCCGTGAAAGCGATGCGAAAAGGAAATCCCGAGTGCGCGATTGGTCCGAATGTGATTGAAATCTGTAAGCAGTCGGATATTGTCTTTCTCGCGCTTCATGGTCAAAACGGCGAGGACGGAAAAATTCAGGCAATGTTTGATCTGCTTGATATCAAATATACCGGAACGGATTATCTCTCAAGCGCGCTTTCTATGGATAAAGCAATCTCGAAGGAGATTTTTGAGAAATTTAAGATTCCGACGCCGAAGGGAATCGTGGTTTCAAAAAAAGAACGGCATATGGTGGATGCATGGAATATTTATCCCTGTATTGTCAAGGTAAACTGCGGTGGCTCGAGCGTTGGCGTTTATATGGCGCAGGATAAAGAAACGCTGAATGAGGCGGTTGAGAAAGCATTTGCGCTGGAGGATCGGGTACTCATTGAGCAGTACATAGACGGGAGAGAGTTTTCTGTCGGCGTCATGGACGGCGAGGCGCTTCCTATTATTGAGATTGCGCCGAAGGTAGGATTTTATGACTATAAAAACAAATATCAGGCGGGTTCTACCATAGAGACATGTCCCGCCGAACTGGATGCCAATGTAGGGCGCGCTATGCAGGCGTGTGCGGAAACCGTATACAGGGCTCTTCGCTTAAAAACGTATGCGCGCATGGATTTTCGTATGGATTCGGAGCATAATTTTTACTGTCTTGAGGCAAACACGCTGCCCGGAATGACGCCGACATCGCTTCTGCCACAGGAGGCAGCGGCTGTCGGAATGGATTTTGCGACGCTTTGCCGAAAGATTATCGACGTTTCGCGAAAGAAATATGAATAGAAGAAAAGAGGATTTGCCGATATGAAACATATGACACTGAAAAATATTGCGCAGGCTGTAGGCGGCGCCCTTCATATGGAGGGGGCTGCCGCTGACGTTTCGGCTGATTCGACAGAAGCGCTTGGCGTGGTGCATGATTCCAGACAGGTGGAAAAAGGATTTTTGTTTATTGCCACTGTAGGAGAGCGCGTGGACGGACACAGTTTTATTGACAGTGTCTTTGAGAAAGGAGCGCTCGGCGTAGTCTGCGAAAAAGCGCCCCAAAACCCAAAGGGTCCGTATATTCTCGTAAAAGACAGTTTTCAGGCGTTAAAGGATATGGCGGAGTTCTATCTTGGCGGACTGGACGTAAAGGCAGTCGGTATTACGGGGAGCGTTGGAAAGACTAGCACAAAGGAGTTTGTGGCGAGTGTGCTCGCTAAGAAATTTCGCGTACAGAAGACGGAGGGCAATTTTAACAATGAGGTAGGACTTCCGATCACAGCGCTCAAAATCCGCGAGGACTGTGAGGTTGCAGTGTTGGAGATGGGCATCAGCGATTTCGGCGAGATGAGGCGGCTGAGTAAAATCGCGAAACCTGACATTTGTGTCATAACGAATATCGGTCAGTGCCATCTCGAAAATTTGGGGACACGCGATGGGATCTTAAAGGCGAAGACGGAAATTTTTGATTATATGAAGGAAAATGCGGGGATTTGCCTGAATGGGGACGATGACAAGCTTGCGTCGGTTACAGATGTAAAAGGGGTGAAGCCGCTGTTCTTTGGCAGTGACAGCAAATGCGGGGTCTATGCAGACGATTATAAGAACAAGGGGCTTGACGGCAGCAGTGTGATGATACATATCAATACGGAGGAAACGATTGCTTCGTTTCGTGCGGAAATTCCGCTTCCGGGCGCCCATATGGTATATAATGCGCTTGCGGCGACGGCCGTAGGGGTAATGCTTGGACTTGATACAGACCAAATCAGGCAGGGCATCAGTGATGTGGAGCCTGTGGGAGGCAGAAGTCATATTATTCATGGAGAGCGGTTTACCGTGATCGATGACTGCTACAATGCAAATCCTGTTTCGATGAAAGCGGCGATCGATCTGCTTACGATGTCTGATTTGAATGTCAGCCCGCGGCGCGTGGCAATTTTGGGCGATATGTTTGAGCTTGGAAAAAACGAGCGTGAGCTGCACGCGGAGGTGGGCAGATATGCGAGAAACAGCGATATCCATGTGCTGATCTGCGTAGGTGATTTATGTAAAAGTATGTATGAGGCGGCTGTCGGTATGGGAAATATCGGTCAGAAGGTGTATTACTTTGCGGATAAGGATTCCATGCTTTGTGAATTAGAGACGATTTTACAGGATAAGGATACTGTGCTTGTAAAGGCATCGCATGGGATGCATTTTGAGGAGGTTGTGGCGCGATTGTGAAAAAACTGGGATTTGGAGCGATGCGGTTACCGCTTGTAGATTTTGCGGATAAGGCATCGATTGATCAAGATGAATTAAATAAAATGGTGGATTTGTTTATGCAGGCAGGCTTTTGTTACTTTGACACAGCTTATCTGTATCATGATGAACACTCGGAGAGCGCACTGCGAAAGGCGCTTGTGGAGCGATATGATAGGAGCAGTTATGTGTTTGCGGACAAGATGCCAACCGTGATCGTGAAATCTGCCGATGAATATCCGATGTATTTTGACAGACAGCTTGAGCGTACCGGAGTTGAGTATTTTGACTATTATCTCATGCACAATATGGGGAAAGACAGGTACAAAAAAACTGAGGAGTTTCGTGGATTTGACTTTGCGATGCGAAAGAAGGACGAGGGCAAGATTAAAAATTTCGGTTTCTCCTTCCATGATGATGCCGAACTGCTCGATGAAATACTAACGACGCATCCGGAAGTTGATTTTGTGCAGCTTCAGATCAACTATTTTGATTGGGAAAACAAGATCATACAATCAAGAAAATGTTATGAAACAGCTGTGAAGCATAAAAAGCCTGTAATTGTCATGGAGCCTGTAAAAGGCGGCACACTTGCGCAGCTTCCTTTGGAAGCGCAGAAACTTTTCGAGCAGGGAAATTCTGATGCTTCCCCCGCATCATATGCGCTTCGGTTTGCAGCGGAGCTTGACGATGTGATAATGGTGCTAAGCGGTATGAGTAATGTGACACAAATGTCAGAAAATATCAATACGATGAGTGATCCGCAGCCTTTAAAGGAAGAAGAACGGGCGCTTTTGGCAGAAGTGGTGGAAATCATCAGTAAAAAGATGACCGTTCCGTGTACATCCTGTGGCTACTGCACGGAGGTATGCCCCAATAATATTGCGATTCCCGGGCTTTTTGGCATTTATAATAATTATAAAGTAAACGGAAACTTTTCTAAAATGTATCATGAGCGGACAACCTTTCATAAAGGAAAGGCGTCAGATTGCATCAACTGCAAAAAGTGCATTCAAAATTGTCCGCAGCATATAGAAATCCCACAATATTTGCGGGAAATTGCCAAATTGGAATCATGATAAATGAGTATATGTAAATTTTGTAAAAAGAGAAAGAGAAAGCAGAGCAAGAAGATTAAGAGAAAATAGAGTTTCAAAGAAAAAGCGTCCAATGCCTTATTTGGTGTTGGGCGATTTTCCGTCTAATATGAAAGGATGATAATTTCTTTTTTTTCTAAACTCGCGTTCAATTTTAAAACGTGCATAGCCGATAATATCTGCAATAATTGAATCAAGGTTTTTTGATAAGAGACTGATAACATTATTGTTATATTTTATGCATTCATATCGTTGCATATCTGCGTGCTGAATAGCTTCTTCAAAATTGCGGATAACATCTTCTTTCGATACGGAATTATCAAAATGCATTTCTACAACATTAAAATCTTTATTAGTAAATTCACGTTCCACAAGTTCAAAACCGAGTTTATTCCATAGGTCAATGACACATTTTTCTGTTTCCATAGGACGTATAATTTTTTCTTCCCAGTCTTTGGCGTTTTGTGCCTCAATTCTTTCGGTTTCTGTTTCGTAATCATCCTCGCCTAATAAATATTTTAACCGTATTCCGAAGTCATTTGATAATTTAATCAGGTGATCTTTCTTGATGGTTGTTCTTCCGCTTTCGTAATTTCCTATAGTTTGAGGTGTGACACCTAAATATTCAGCAAAGTCGTCTTGAGTATTATTACGCCTTTTTCCCTCTTTCATTACCCCGCCATGAAAGTATTTTTTTCGCACTTCTTTAAAACGCAAAGCAATGAGTTCATCATTTTTGGGTTTTACTTCCTTTTCCATTATATTTACCTCCAAAACGAAAAAAATAAAAGAGAAAATAATTTTTATATTTTCTGTCATATAAGCACAAATTGATTTATGATTATATTATCAGAAACAAATAGATAACGCAAGAAGAAAGGAGTAAGCGTAATGAAAAGTTAAAAAACAGCAATGCAAAACGATTTCAACCAGTGCAAGGAGCGTGTACGCTATAAACGTAAGCTGCAACACTTCTGCTAATATGGCGCTGAAAGCGTTGGAAATAGACGCGGAATCGGGCAAGAAAAAATGATATTAGAATGCTTTTGCCAATAAATGATGTTTGAGAAAAAAGGCAGAACGATTTAACACAAGCTATTTAGGTGAAAACAGCATATTGTAATTGTGTGACAGGGAAACGCATGCTATACTTGGAACATGGGAAAACCATAGAGCCGGGCGGCTACCCTCTGTTTCGGAGGGGCTAACCCTCCAGACGAAAGAAAGGAGGGCGTTGCCAATGTATGTTACATACTCTAACTTGATTCAGATTGGAATATTCATTGTTGCCCTTGTAGGATTATGTTTTACAATCTTCAAGGGAAGACGAAAATAGCCGCCACTACTGCCAATAGTGACGGCTGTTAGTACATAACAGTTCATATTGTTGAGGGTAGCCGCTTCTATGTTTTTCCCTTTTCTGTCTATAATATAGCATATTTGGCAGCAGTTCGCAAGGAAAATTGAACTAAAAAGCAATATATAAATGTGTGTATAAAAACAGAACACGGTCGGAAATTGTTGAAAGATATATGCAGGTATGTTATGATTTGAGCGTGGAACAATCGTGATACAAGGTGGTAGCCTCCCTAAACTTGAAAAAGAGGGGAGGTGGTGCTGATGGGTACTTATGAAATTATAAACCTATTATTTTTAGGTGGTACATTCCTGATTGCACTGCTTGCCTACATAGATAGGAACAACAAGCGGAAATAAATAATCCTACCTTGTACTTGGCCGTGCAGGTAGGATTATAACTTACATGTGAGGTTAACCACTTTGTGGGCGGTTGTTCCTTTTGTATTCTAAATATATCATATTTGGCAGCAGTTCGCAAGAGAAAATATGTTGTTTTGTGACGGCTACTGCCGGTTCACTTTTTGTGCGCAAATGCTTTTTCTGTTTCATACATAACTTGTAATCTTTCTTGAAATTGGTCGTGGTATTTAATTTTAACATGACGATTGTCGCATTGGAATAAATGTCCAATCAAAAAGTATTTACTTGTGTGCGTAGATGTTCTATAATGAAGATAGAAAATATGTTCGATAAAAGGAGACTTCGCAGATGAGTAAACCAAAGTATACTTCAATGGACATGCTGATGACAGGGCAGTTAATCAAACGCCTTGTAAGTGAACGCGGCTATTCTGTATCCGAGATACAGGAAAAGCTCGGACTTTCCTGTCCGCAGCCCATTTATCGCTGGTATAAGGGGCAGAACTTGCCGTCTGTGGATAATCTTTTTATTCTGAGCGATATGCTTGGACTGCATATGGAGGATTTTCTGATTCAAAGTGATGAGACACTATGGCTTGCTGAGAAAAGAGAAAACAAATACATTGTAAAACGTTTCTCGGCGTATGCCGACAAAATTCGGGGCTATTGCCTGATGATACCGCTTCTATCAATGACATCAATCAATTCACGAATGGTTTCAACAGGAAGCACAAGCGCAAATCGTACATAACCCTCGCCCATGCTGCCAAACGCATCACCGGGGGTACAGATCACACCTGTTTTTTCCATCAGTTCCATACAGAATTCCTGTGAAGAATGAAAATTGGGTGGGATTTTTGCCCATGCAAACATTGTTCCCTCGCTCTTTCTCACATCCCAGCCGATAGTGCGCAGACCGTTGTAAAGCGCATCGCGTCGTTCCTGATACTTGCGGCATTGTTTTTTAACGCCGTCGAGCGGTCCCGTCAGCGCGGCGATAGCGGCATACTGTGTGGGGATGAACATGCCAAAATCATATTGTGAGCGCAGTAGCTTCACAGCATCTATTACCTTCTTGTTTCCAATTAAAAAGGAAACTCTTGCCCCCGTGAGGTTGAAGGATTTTGAGAGCGAGAAAAGCTCGACGCCTAGTTCCTTTGCTTCGGGAAATTCCAAAAACGAACCGCCGTACACACCGTCATAGATAATGTCTGAGTAGGCATTGTCGTGAACGATGATAATATTGTATTTTTTTGCGAACGCAATCAATTCCTCGTAAAATTTGCGCGGCGCAATTGCACAGACCGGATTGTAAGGATAGGATACCATAATGTATTTTGCACGCCTTGCAATATCCTCGGGAATATCGTCAAAATTGGGAAGGAAATCATTTTCTTCTTTCAGATCATAAAAATACTGTTTGGCATATCCAAAATACGCACCGACTTCAAAAACGGGATATCCGGGATTTGGCAGAAGCACGACATCGCCCTCATTGCAGAGCGCCATGCCGATATGGGCAATGCCCTCCTGTGAGCCGTTTACCGAAGTGATTTCATCTGCGGAAAGCGTCACACCGAATCGTTTTTGATAATATTGTACAACAGCGTCAATCATCTGCGGCAGATCCTTGAGCGCATAATGGAAGTTGTCGGGATTTTTGGCGGCATTAATCAGCGCCTCCTGAATATGCGGGAACACGGGAAAGTCAGGTGTTCCCACGGAGAGATTGTAAACTTTTTTTCCTTCTTTGATCAGTGCATCTTTTTTTGCGTCCAAAGCCGCAAAAATGCCCGTTTGAAAATGCGCAAGACGTTTTGACGGTTCTATATTCATATGGTATTCCCTTTCTTGAAACTAACTGTATTTTCGAATCTTAAGATAAATTCCGCGTTCGTCGGCAATCTGCTGACATTCCGCGATTTCGTCCGCCGGAAGAACATCCACAATGGAAAGCTGTGTGTGAGAAAATGCATTTTGTGCGCGCGATGCGAAATCAAGCATTGCGGGAAATGCGTTTTCAAACTGCGGTCTTGTCACTGCGTCGTATTTTTCCGCAGTGGGTGCATTGAGGCTGATGGAAACGCTGTCGATGACCACCGCAAGTTCGGGAACAATATTTCGTTTGTGATAGAGGTTCCCGAGTCCGTTTGTGTTCAGACGAATGTTGACGTTGTATTTTTCTTTGGCATATTTGGCGCTTTCCAGCAACATGTCGAGTGCGCAGGTCGGTTCGCCGTAGCCGCAAAATACAAGTTCATTATATCCCGTAAAATTAAAGCTGTCCATAGCTTCCTTGATTTCTTCCAATGTCGGGTCCTTCTGATGCCAAAGCGTTTGGGCGTCCCCCACTGAATCTTTGAGAAAGCGGATACAGAATGTGCAGTTACAGTCACATTTGTTTGTGATGTTTGCGTACACTTGATCCTTATAAGTATATAAAATATCTGCCATCTTACATCTAGCCTTTCTTGATTATTATTGGTTGCTCAGTCTGCTCCTGAGATGTACTTTATCAAGCGCAAGTCCGAAGATGATAAAGAAGATTGCGCTTCCGACGGATTGAATCAGGTTGCCTGACAAGGAGGCAATCAGTGCGCTGCCGAATGAGCCAAAGATAATATACTCGGCAATAAAGTAGCCGATGCCCGAGATAAAATAGGCAATCACAGTTGCGATAATATTTCGCGGCGTAATGATTTTTGTCGCTTTATTCGTAAAGGGAACGGTAATCAGCATTTTGATGATAATCGTCGCGGGCGCCCACATAGGAGCCGTCATCAAATCCGCAAGTCCGCCGCCGATTGCCGCCGCTGCGAGCGCATAGGGCGTCGGAAGAAGCGTTGCCGCAAGGTAGATGAGCGAGTCGCCGAAATGAACGTAACCGCCGTTTGCACCGATGGGAATGTGACAGATATAGGCGGTCATAATTGCGATCATTGCCGCCATAAGCCCTGTAAGGGTAAGATAGCGCATTTTTACAGATTGACTTGTTTTTTCTTTTGCAGCTGTTTTTGTTTGGGTTGACATAACATTCCCTCCTTAAAATTTAATGTCGAAATTATGAAAGAAGTGTTCCAAGATACTTTTCAAAATGGATTCCGTGGTTACGATCAATGTTTTCCGTCACGGCATCTTCGATTGCCGGCTGTAAAAAGGCGGACGCTTTTTTTTCGGCTTCCTCCACACTAAGACCGTTTACCAGAGCGGCACATATCACAGATGCGAAAAGGTCGCCCGTGCCGGAAAAGCTTTGCGGGATATAAGGTGTTTCGTGGTAAAAACAGTTGTCTGCCGTAACTGCCATGTTTCCCATAAAGGAGCAGCCATTGGAATGGAAACCATTGGCATGGCGGATAATTCCTGTCACAAGCACGCACGCATTCTTTGGCATGGTGCGCAAAAGCGTTCTTGCAATATCCGCGATCCGTTCTAAGTAGTCCTCGTCTTTGGGAAAGGCGGTAAGCGAGATATAGTCACTGCCCGTCAAAAGGCAAAGCTCTGTGAGGTTGGGCGTCGTAATTCTTGCGCGCGTACACAGTTGCTTCATACCGTCTAAAAGCTTGTTGCTGAATGCCTTGAAGTGTCTGCCGTCGTCGCCCATGACTGGGTCAGCAAGGTAGATGGTGTCATCTGTCTGAAACGTGTCTAAGACATAAAATACTTTCTTTATTTGTTCCCAGCCCGCGAGATAACCGGAATGGATTCCGTCAAAGCGCACATCCATTTTTTTCCACTCGTCCGTAAAGAAGTCCATTCTGTTTGTATAATCGTCGCAGTAATAGCTTGGAAAACCCGTCTGCGCGGATAAAACAGCCGTCGGCAGCGGCACTGCCTGTATTCCCATCACGGACACCACGGAAATCGCCGCAGTGAGCGAGCACTTTCCAAAACCGGATAAATCGTTTATGAGCGCTATTTTTTTCATTTTTAGCCTCCATGCTACGACTGTTCTTTAGGAGTAGCTAATGGCTTAAGTTTTTGCGTAGCACAAAACTTATCGGTTGAAAATTTTAATTTTCAACCTTTACTCCAAAATCTATTAATCGTAACTAGGTATAAATATATAATATGAATGTCATTAAAAAAATACACAATTTTTATATTTTTTAAGGGGACAGTTTAAAAAGAGTTGAGAAATATAGCATATAGTCTTATAATTTAATAGTAATAGTTGAACTGCTAACTTTCCTATAACAAGAGGAGCATGATCATTATAGATGAGAGTATATAACAAAAAATTATATATAACATTGATATTGTTTTGGATCACAGTATTTACATTGTTTCTATGTTTGAGAGAGGGTATCGGAAATTTCATAGAACGCACAAATTATATAGAAACCTACAGAAGCCAGGAAGATAGCCTAACGATATCTTTATGGAATGGCGTAACAGATAATTCGTGTGGAAATTATAAGATATTTATCAACTGGTGGTGTAAAGAAAAGGATAATCATTATGTGTTATTTGTGCCTGGCAGCATGAAAGAAGTGAGGTTGTATTGGCTTTTTGGAGGGCAGACGGAAATACTGCTTGATAACAAAAAGATAAAGAATGGCGATCCATATGATCACAAGAGCGGACAATATGATCTTGTGTTTACGCAAAATGGTGAAGAAAAACATTATAAACTGGATATTCTTTATACTTCATGTATACCAACCTTGTTTTTGGAGACGGATTCAGGCTCACTTACCTATATTCATGAGTCAAAAGATAATTACGAGAGTGGCAGATATCTGTTTTTGGATGAAGAAGGGAAACCTTGCTATGAGGGGAAGATTGATGACATTCATTGCCGTGGAAATTCATCTTTTGAAGATACTGACAAAAAATCTTATCGAATGGAATTGGAGAATAAACGTGATTTGTTTGGAATGGGGGAGGATGCAGACTGGATATTGACAGCAAATGCTTTTGACAATACACTTCTCAGAAATGCGCTTGCATTCGATATTGCAAAGAAATTGGGACTTGCATATACGCCCGATGTCAAGTACACTGATGTGTATGTGAATGGAAATTTTATAGGTAATTATCTTTTGTCCGAAAAGGTTGAGATTGGAAAAAACCGTGTCAATATTACAAATCTTTATAAGGATATGAAGGCTTTAAATGTTTCAGAGGAGCTTTCGGAATATGAATTTTTCATGGAACCGCAGGGAAGGCTTTTCAGTACAAAGGGATATCGGATAGAAAATGAACCAAAAGATATTTCAGGAGGCTATCTTCTTGAATTGGAGACAAGCGACCGATATGGGTTGGAAGCAAGCGGATTTTTGACATCAAGAATGCAGCCGGTAGTATTTGCAAGTCCTAAATATGCATCGTATGACCAAGTATCGTATGTGGCTAACAGGTATCAGGATTTTGAAGATGCGATGTTCTCAGAGGATGGTTATAGCCCATATACGGGTGCATATTATAGTGATTATATTGATATGCAATCCTTCGCGCGGAAGTATTTACTTGAGGAACTGGTGAAAAATCTTGATGCATCTTTTACAAGCCAATATATTTACAAACCTGCTGATGCAGTGAGCACGAAATTTTTTGCAGGTCCTGCATGGGACTATGACAAATCGATAGCGGCATCGGGAATAACAGACGATGGCATTGACTTGCATGATGCAGAAGGTCTTTATGCGGCTTTGCAGAGAAAAGATTCGGATATATGGTACGCGTTATATCAGCATGAAGATTTCAGGACTTTGGCAGCACAGATATTTTTTGACGAGCTGGCGCCACAGATGAGAGAAGAATTTGATGAAATGGTTGACGGTTATAGTCATTATATAGAAGCCTCAAATGTTTGCAATATCGTTAGATGGAATACATTTTCACAATATAGTGAGTTTGACGAAAAGATGGATTGCTACGCAGATAAAATAGCGGACATAAAGGACTTTATAAAAAAGCGTGTTGACTTTATGGAAAATGAGTGGAAAACATATAAAAACGGATGAGAAAGGATTAGTTCTGTAATGATGATTGATATTTATGTAGATAAGCTTTACCGGTATGAGCGAAAAGCGGAACCTTGTTTCATCGGAATTCCCATGAAAAAGGGGGAGCTTTTGAATTTAGATCAAGTAGCTGTGCTTCAACACGGCAAAGCGCTTCCAATTCAGAAAAAAGTGACGGCGAGGCATGATGACGGAAGTGTCAAATTTCTGTTTTTGCGGTTTCTTGCGGATTTGCCGGCAAATAAAGGTGTGGTATTACAGTGCGATACTGATGCAAGGACAGGGAAGGAATCTGAGAATTTTGAGATAGCGGTTCAACAGGAACAAAATAGTATTAAAGTTGACACAGGCGTCATTTCTTTTGCCGTGGAAAATGACAGCGACAGTATTTTTCAATATATCGAGGCAGAGAGCAGACGCTACGAAAAAGAACAGCTTATCGGTCCCGTGCTTCGCAGTGGAGAGGGAAAGCAATATTGCATGAAAATCGGTCAGTGGAATATCGTGGAAAGCGGTGCGGTCTGCACGATTTTGAAGGCAAAGGGCACGAATATATGTGATAAAAATAACGGGGAACAGATTGATTTTGAGGTGAAGCTGACGGCATATGCGAAAAAGCCGTGGGTTGAGGTTTCGTATCGCATTATAAATACGACATTAGAGCAATTTCCGATTACTTCACTTGTATTTGATGTGAAACTGCAAAATAATAACGGGAATGATCAAAAAACGACACAAGTGTCAGAAATTAGAACGTGCGCGGCATCGTCAAACTATAGAACGGATTTTGTAGTTAGTGAGCACGGTGAACCTGTTTCCAAATGCGTAGACGCCGAAAGTCTTGTGTATGAATCAAACGAGCACTTCGCGGAGGTTTTTTACGGTACATTTTTTGCGGACAGTACAGACAAAAACGGCGGTGTGTGCGCAACTATTTTTCAAGCGCAGCAAAATTATCCGAAAGCAGTGCGCGCCGACAGTGAGGGTGTGTCTGTGATGCTTGTTCCTGAGGGTGTGGGTAAAGTTGTCATGGAATCGGGCATGTCGCGTGAGCAGAAGTTTTTACTGCATTTTCACAATGCCGAGGAAACATTGGAGGAACTTGACAACAGAAGCCTGATTTATCAGATGCCGGACAGACCGTATGTGCTGCCCGAGGTTCACAGAGATTCGGGTTGTTATCTTGATATCTTTACGGAAAAATATATGCCGGAAGCGGAACAGGCGTTGATCGCAAAGGCGGACGGTCATGCGCGGGCATATGGGATGCTGAACTTCGGCGATACGCCGGACATGAATTATACAACGCAGGGCAGAGGCGGCGGAGATTTGGTGTGGAGCAATAACGAATACGATTTTCCGCATGCGTGTGCATTATTATATGTAAGAAACGGGACAAGGCGTTTTCTCGATTACAATATAGCGGCGGTAAGCCACTGGATGGACGTGGACATATGTCATTTCAGCGATAATCCACTGTTTTTGGGCGGCCAGTGGGAACACACAAACGGACATTGCCGCGGAAATGTCATACCGCGTGAGCATTTGATGGTCTGCTCGCATCAATGGGTGGAAGGATTGCTTGACTACTATCATTTTACGGGTGACGAGCGGGGACTCGAAACGGCGCTTGGAATCGGGGAAAATGTGCTGCGCCTTTTGGACACGCCAATGTATGCGCAGGTCGGTGAGGTAAATGCGCGGGAAACGGGCTGGGCGCTCCGGTCTTTAACAGCGCTTTATGTGGAAACAAACGACAAAAAATGGCTTGCGAAAGCGGACAAGATTATTCAGGATTTTAAGGTGTGGGGCGAGCAGTACGACGGTGACTGGCTTGCGCCTTACACGGACAATACTGTGGTTCGGGTAGGGTTTATGATCTCTGTGGCAGTGGGCAGTTTGATGCGGTATCACCGCGTTTTTCCGAGTGATGAATTAAAGACCATGATGATAAATGCTGTGGACGATTTGATCGAAAATTGCTATATGGAGCGCACTGGACTGTTTTATTATAAGGAACTGCCAAGTCTGGACAGGCTTGGAATCAATACGCTTTTGCTGGAATCACTTACGATTGCTTATGAGCTGACGGGTGATGCGGCGTACTTAAAATACGGTGAGCAGACGTTTCAAAGAGCGATAAGGGAACAGTCGGGAAGTTCTCTTGGGAAAAAGACGATCTATGGCGATGCGGTTGTGGCAGGAAGCGGCAGTCCGAAAAATTTCGGGCAGTGCTTTATCCCGCTTGCAACGTATTATAAAGCAGTTATGGAGAGTAAGTAAGGGGAAAAATAAGAATGAAAAAGAAAAGTTTATTGTTAGGTATGATTGTTTTTTTGTGCAGTATCCTTTTAAGCGCGGTGGGGATTACGGTACAGGCAGAGGAAGATGAGGAGGGAGCGTTTGCGATTGAAGCGCAGATGCTGCCTTCGGACGAGCCGGTCTATCAGATTCAAGTGACCGTTGAAAATCTAGGAGAAGATTGGGAAGGAATTGTGCGTCTGTGGGTGGATATCGGATATGTGGCGTCGAGCGGGTGTGTCTACGATACGATGATTTCCCTGCCACAGGGAAGTACGAAGCAGTTTGCGGTTAAGCTTCCAAAGGATGGCATTGACCGGACGGACGGGATGGTGGTCGTTACGCTGCTTGATCAAAAATCCAAGACGATTGCCAAAAAGGATTTCCCTAAGATTTTACAGAACAGTGCGGATGCCCTTCCTATGGGGATTTTGAGTGATGAATATGCGTCGCTTACGTATTTGGATATGGGCGGAAACGAAATTTATCATTGGGATAGAAACCGCCCTGTGAAACTGGTGCAGTTAAGACAGGGTGACTTGACGGGAACATTGGATACCTTGGCATTTTTAGTGATTGACAGTTACGATACGAAGGCGCTGACGGACGAGGAGAGAGCAGGCATCGAACGCTGGGTAGACAATGGCGGCGTATTGATTGTCGGAACCGGAAAGAATGCGGAGAAGACGCTTGGCGGATTGGATTTTTTGGGAATTGAATACAAGGAAACGGACGAAACGAATACAGAATTTTATGAATGGGATTCTTATGTGGACAAATCAAAGCTTTCCTGGGTGGAATTGGAGGACGCGGCGGATGTTTTCAGTGGAAGGTATAGTAGGGGATTTGCGCTTACCGGTTCGTGGGGAGATGGCGCTGTAAGCATTCTGCCCTGTGCGCTGACGGAGCTTGGAAAGCTTGGAACGGACGCTTATAAAGTCAGTGAATACGATGAAGAAGAAAAATTCACACAGGAGTATTTAGTGGAGGAAATTTTAAGTGATGCGGGCAACTATGCGGAATCGCGTTATCAATCGGGAAATCAGAATTATGAAACCGATTATAACCTGCAAAGAATTTTCCCAAGTTTGGGAAAGGGCAGTAACCGTCTGCGGTTTGGCGGTTTGAAAATACTTATAATTTTGTATGTGGTTTTTGTGGGACCGATTCTTTATCTCATTCTGCGTGCGCTGAAAAAGCGTGATTTTTACTGGATTGCGGTGCCTGTGGCAACGCTTGTCGGAATCCTTTTAGTATACTGGGCAGGCAGAGGATTTGAAGTCGCAAGCACAAACGTATATTCGGTTACGGTAAAAAATCTCGAAGGAGATGGAAAGTCAACGACATATCTGCGCTGTTATGATGCAGGTCATAAGGAGTGGGATCTGCAATTGGCGGAGGGATATACGTATGCCGGACCGATGATGAACCGCTATTATTATGATTATGATGACGGTGAGGATGGTTATTATCATCGTATCCAAAAAGAGGGGGATAGGCTCTCTGTCGGGATGAATCCGACGGTCGGCTTTGAGGACGCTTATTTTATGGCAGGCTCCAAGAAAGAGGCACAATCCGGCTCGATTTCGTGGGACGGCGTTAAAACCGTTACAAACGAAACGCCGTGGGATTTTTCGTATTTGGCAGTGATTATCAATGATGATTTGCTTATTTATAAGGATCTTCCGGCGGGACAGAGTTTTGTGTTAGACGAAAAAAAGTGCGAATACAATGAGTCGGTGGCAAGCTCAAGCTATTCATACAGCAGATATTCGTCTTATACGCCGGCTGAGAATTATTTTTATGGGTATTTGAGAGATTCTCTGCGCGCGGACGAAAAGGTTGATATTGACAGCAAGGCTGCGCTTGGCATGGGAATTTCCCGCGCATGGTTTGAAATGGATTCGGACAAGGTTCTGATCGTCGGATTGGTAGAGGATTGGGATAAGACTGTGGACGACAACTGCAGCGAGGTATCTTACGGGTGCTTGTATACCGTCATGGAGGAATAGTATGCTATACATTAATAATTTAACGAAAAATTACGGTTCGTTTACAGCGGTCAATCATTTGACGCTGCATATTCCCGAGGGGGATCTGTTTGGCTTTGTGGGGCCGAACGGCGCGGGAAAGACGACAACAATCCGCATTGTCTGTGGTTTGCTCAAGGCGAGCGGCGGTTCGGTAAATATCGGAAACACTTCGGCGGCTGTGGGAAGTAAGGAGATGAAGCGGCTGATTGGCTATGTGCCGGATTTTTTCGGCGTGTATGACAATTTGAAAGTGCGGGAATATATGGATATGTACGGCTCCATGTATGGAATGTATTCTCGGGATATCGCGAAACTTACGGATGATCTGCTGGAGTTGGTTAATTTGACCGATAAAAAGGAATTTTATGTGGACACGCTTTCCCGTGGTATGAAGCAGCGACTTTGCGTAGCGCGGGCGTTGCTGCACAATCCCAAATTGTTGATTTTGGACGAGCCTAGTTCCGGTCTTGATCCGCGGGCGCGGGTGGAGATGAAGGAATTGTTAAAAAATCTACATTCTATGGGAAAGACGATTGTGATCAGCTCCCATATTCTTTCGGAGCTTTCCGAAATGTGTAACAGTATCGGGATTATGAACGGCGGACATTTGATCACGGCGGGGCGCATTGAGGATATCATGCAGCAGCTTGCGGGCGGACAGCGCATCCATATTCAGGTGGTTTCCGATATGGAAACGGCTGTGCGGCTGTTAAAGGAACAGGCAAATGTGCGTGTGGAGGCTGTCAGAGAGAATGAAATCATTGTTGCCAATACCGGTACGGATGAGGAAATCAGCGCTCTGATTGGAAGGCTGATTCAAAATCAGGTTGTTTTGACAGGGTTTTACAGGGAGGAAGGCAGTCTGGAATCGCTGTTTATGCAATTAACCGGAGGGGGGAATTAGAAAAATCAAAGATTTTTCTAATGGCAAATTTGTGCAAAGGCACAAATTCGCGGGCTAAGCAAGAATGGAGGTTAAAGAGGAATGAGAGTACAATTAAATCCGATTGTAAAAAAGGATATGCAGGTGACGGCGCGCAGTATGAAGTTCAGCTGGGGATTGTTTGCTTACGAAGTAGTGCTTGTATTGGCGTTTCTGCTTGCAATGGCAGTGATTCAGTCAGAGAGTGACAGTATTTATAGTGACAACAATATTTACAGTTATTTAATCTATCTGTTTCCCGTGCTTGCGGTTGCGCAGGTGGGAATTGTGGCGTTGACGGTACCGATTATCACGGCGTCGTCCATCTCGGGAGAGAGGGAGCGTCAAACGTTTGACATTATGCTGACGACTTGTATGTCGCCGTTTTCGATCGTGCTGGGGAAAGTGATTTCCGCTGTGATCCGGATTTTGTTTTTCGTGGTGGCGGGAATGCCGATTATGGCGCTTTCGTTTGTTGCAGGCGGTCTTAGCTGGAGCAGTTTGTTCTATTTTGTGCTGACGATTATTCTGTTGTCGGTTTTATCGGGAAGCATCGGGATTTTTTGCTCCGCACTTTGCCGCAAGTCTATAACGGCAGTGATTTTGTCTTTTGCGTTTTATTTTGTAATTTATTTTTTGACATTTGTGCCTATGATTTTAAGAATGCTTTGGAGCAAGGCAGAGAGAGCGGGCGAATCGATGCTGTTTTTGCTGATTAATCCGTTTGTGTTTTTTGAGGAATTTTTCATGCAGATTATGACAGGAGAATCGATTTTTGGTACGGCAGGATCGAATTTTTCCAAACGAGAGGTGGGATTTATCACATATCATCTGTCACAGGGGAAAGCCTGGCTGTTTTTATCAGCCGCGTGTATCTTTGCGTTGTCTGTGCTGTTTATGCTGGCGGCGGCGTGGAAGATTAATCCGATGCATTCTTCGGGAGGAAAAAAACCAAGAAACGCTAAGGCGCCAAAAAACGCCGCCTAAGATTTTCTAAGTTTTTAATTTAAAAGTAATTCAGAGAGGAAAAATATGGAGCAGAAAGAATTTCTGAAAATGATAGAAGCCTGCCGTCGCAGGATGAATTTGGCGGGATTTTTGAAAATGCTGCTGTTTGCGCTGTGTGTTGGTGCGGGAGTGGGAATTTTGTTTCAGATTGCGGCGTTTATATTACCGATATATTATGTAAACCTATATACTGTGCTTGCCCTGTTGCTTGCCTTACCTGCGGCGGGTATTGCGGCGTTTGTGAAACGGTTTCATATGGAGCAGGCGGCTTTGGCAATGGACCGCTTTGGTTTTGATGAGCGCATTGTCACGGCGTATGAAAATTTGGAGCGGGAGGGTGCGCTGATTACTTTACAGCGAGAGGATGCTATGCGGGAACTGCGCACGAATCGGGACAGGATACGCATTCCGCTGTTGCCGCCTTTTAAGAAAATGCTACCACTTTTAGGAATGCTTGTGCTTGTGTCAGCGCTTGCTTTTATTCCTTCCGTGACAAAGGAGCGCGCTTCGGAGCTTCACAGTGTAAAGGAGGAAGCGAAGGAGAAGACGAAGGAACTTGAGGAGCTTGTGGAAACGCTTGAGGAGTTGGCGCAAGACGAGCAATTGATGCCCGAGCAGCAGGCGCAAATACAGGAAATGATCGAGAGTCTTGAGGCATCGCTGTCCGAGTATCAACAGGCAGTTTCTTCGGAAATGCTTGCTGCGGCATCGCAAAAACTTGATTACAAATATCAAAATATGAGCAATCAAATGTCAGGTCTTGCGCAGAGTTTGCAAAACGGCGCAACGGTTTCTGTTGCGACAGTCGAGGGGATGCAGGCAATGGCGGAACAGTTACAGAAAATGAGCGGACAACAGCTTGCGCAAGGAAGTAACGGCAGCGGCAGTCAAGGACAGAACGGCCAAAACGGTCAAGGACAGAACGGGCAGAATGGTCAAAACGGACAAGGTCAGAATGGACAGGGAAACGGACAAGGACAGGACGGTCAAGGCGGACAGAACGGACAGGGCGGCAATGGACAGGATGGACAGGGAAACGGACAAGGACAGGATGGTCAAGGCAGTGGCAACAGCGGTGACGGCGACGGTTCGGGAAATGGTCGAGGAACAGGAAGCAGTAATACGGAGCATGATTACGTCAGCATTCCCAACACCATCGCGGACAGCGGGAATTTGACAGGAAATGCCGGAACGCATGATGATTCCGACTTTTTCCGCGCACAGAACGGACTAAGCTGGGAAGGCACGCACATCTCCCATGAGGCGGTTATCGGAAGCTATGAGCAGAATGCTTATGAGGGTATCGCCGCAGGGAAGTACCCAAGCGGTATGGAAGAGATCATTAAGGAATATTTCGCAAGCTTTAATTAAAACGGACGAAAATAAATTGTGAAAATAGTAACGATTTGGAAAGGTTGAAAATTAAAATTTTCAACCGGCAAGTTTGGACTACAAAGCCCAAACTTGTAGATTTTGAAAGGAGCATAGTTAATAATATGAGCGAATTGGATAAAAACAGACTGCAAGATGCGGAATATATGGCTCAGCGGATTGCGGCGTGTGAAACAGAGATTCAGAAAGGAATTATTGGACAGCGTGAGATTATCCGCCAGGTGATGCTGGCGATGCTGACGGGCGGCAATGTCCTTTTGGAGGGTATGCCGGGGCTTGGAAAAACAAGGCTGGTCAGTACGATCGGTAAGGTGTTTGATCTGCCGTTTAAGCGGATTCAGTTTACTCCCGACTTAATGCCAAGCGACGTTACAGGTACGAATATTATTATGAAAAGTGAGCAAGGCAGTGCTTTCTCGTTTGAACGCGGACCGATTTTCGCGAATCTGATTTTGGCAGACGAAATCAACCGTGCCACGCCAAAGACGCAGTCGGCGCTGTTGGAGGCGATGCAGGAGCATACGGTGACAGTGGGCAATGACAGCCATGCGCTCGCGGAGCCGTTCTTTGTGCTGGCGACACAAAATCCGATTGAGAATGAGGGAACATATCCTTTGCCGGAGGCGCAGTTAGATCGTTTTATGTTCAAAATTTTAGTCCGTTTTCCTTCTAAGGAAGAATTGAAGGATATTGTCGCATTGACAGAAGGAAGTCAGGCGCCCGCGATTGAAAAGCAGATTGACGGCGAAGGCTTGCTGGCGGCAAGGGCATTGGTCAATCAGATTCCGATTGCCGATGCGGTAATGGATTATCTGTTGGAAATTGTCATGGCGACACATGCCGAGAATGTTCATATCAAAGAGGGCGCAAGCCCCAGAGCGGCACAGGCTTTGATTCGCGCGGCAAGGGCGAAGGCATTTTTGGAAGGGCGGTTTAATGTTTCTTTTCAAGATGTAAAAGATGTCGCTTATCCTGTGCTCCGACACAGAATTATTCCAAGCTTTGACGCGATCAGCGAAGGGGTTACGGAGGACGATATTATCGGGAAAATCCTTGAGGCGAAATCGGCGGGCATATAAATGGAGGTTGACATAATATGATAGCAGATGCTGCGTTTTTTGATAAGCTGTCCCAACTGCGCTTGGCGATGGGGCACAGGACTTCCATGAACCTGACTGGAAACCGCAAATCCATGCAGAAAGGTTCTTCGATGGAATTTTCGGATTTCAGGGAATATATGCCGGGCGACGATATCCGGCGTATTGACTGGAATGCCTACGGGCGGCTGGACAGGCTCTATGTGAAAGAATATATGGAGGAAAAGGAAGCAGTCGTTTCGATTTTGCTTGACACCAGCGCCTCTATGGATTACGGTGCGAACAAAAAGAGTACGCTTGCCTGTCTGCTTGCGGCGGCGTTTGCTTATCTGGGATTAAACAATATGGACCGCGTCATGCTCTACGATATGCAGAAAATGCAGCAGCCTTTCGTGGCAGGCGGCGGAAAACGGGCATTGCCGCGACTTGTGGACTGGCTGGAACAGTGTTCCTTTGACGGAAAGGTAGATGTCGGTGAGGCGGTTCGGCAGCTCCCGATGAAAGGTCCGGGTGTGACCATAATTATCAGTGATTTTTTACAGGAGAGTTTTTTAGACGAAGCACAGGAGGCAGTGACGAAGCTGCTGCGCTTTTTGGATTACAGGCGGCAGAAAACCGTTCTGCTGCATGTGTTGGCGGGAGAGGAGATTTCTGTTGATCTTACGGGAACGCGGAATCTGATTGATATGGAGGAGTTAAGTACCTTGCGTCTTACGCTGGACGCTTCGAGTATTCGGGTGTATGAGAAGGCATTGCAGCAGTTTTTGTCGCGGCTGGAATATGCATGTGCAAAAACGGGGGCATTTTATGCAGTATGCAATACGGACAAGGATATTTATCAACTGATTTTTCAGGATTTAAGGATGTTATATGATATTTGAAAGTTTTTTGCCGCTGCTTTTTCTTGCCGCGGTCCCAATCATTATTTTGTTATATTTGTTAAAGCCAAAGGGTGTGGATTATCGGATTTCGTCCAACCTTCTCTGGAAGAAGCTGCTCAAAAACGAGCAGTCGCGTACATTTTTTGAGAAGTTTGTCCACAATATTCTCATGTACTTGCAGATTCTGATCATTGCGTTGCTNGTCATTGCATTGATGTCGCCGTTTATCAGGGTNNACAGTCNTGGTGGCGGCAGAAAGATTCTGCTNATTGATACNAGNGCNAGTATGCAGCATGTGGGAAGNNNGGGCAAGANNCGGTTGGAAGAANNNATAGAACTGATGTGCGATATGGTNCANNCNNCGCAGNGCACGCAGTTTTCNGTTGTNACNGCGGANGCNGTGGGCGTGAAACTTTTNGCNGTGGATATTACGGATACGGACAGTNTNCTGCAAACGCTNCGGAGTTTGGAGTGCAGTGACAGCNGCGGAAATCTCACACAGGCACAGACAATNTTGGATACNCTTGTGGGGGATACGGCNGAAAATGCGGCAGATTTGCTTGTNTTTACGGACGGAAGCGGTGCGGCGGACTTNGAGGAGCTGCGNTGNAACGCCGAAAAGGAGCTNTATGTGGTGGGCGAAGCGTCCGCNAATGTGGCGAACGAGTATACCGTATTTACCCGACGGGAGGACGGAAACTATGATGTCATTGTGAGCGCAACGAATTACAGTGANGTGGAGGCGTCCTTTGATGTNGGTNTGTATGACGGNGATGAGAAGCTGATAGCNTTAAANCAAATGCGTCTTGCGCCNTCCGAGAACGCNTCCTGTCTGTTTGAGNACGTGGAATGGCAGGGAAAGACNCTGACTTCGCGCATTGACGGNATTTCTTTTNCGGGGGCGNCGGGTGACAGCCTCGCNGGGGANAATGTTTCACAGGCAGTAAANAGCAAGGAAAACANAATACGGGGANTGCTTGTCGGCGACGGCAACACCTTTTTGGAAAAGGCATATTTTGCNGTTACGGGTGACAGCATCACCAAATCCAAGACGGACGCCGCTGTGGACAGTGGGCAGGACACACTGATTCGGACNCCGTTAAAGGAGAGCGGTTATAATATCGTGATTTACGANGCGGGACAAAAGCCNCAGTTTGCCGAAGCGAACNGNCTGATTTTCGGCGATGGCNGTGCGNAGCCGATCGAAACNCTGGAAAANGTGGTATTGGACATGACNGACTGCGATCTGACGGCGGGNTTNTCNGGTTTTACGATCGGTGTGAANAAGGCATATTGCTTTGCGCTTCCCGAGGGGGCACAGAGCTTTTTGGAGTACAACGGAAAATGTGTAGGTTACTATGGAGAGNGGGACGGCAGAAAAGAAGTTNTTGTCGGATTTGANATCCGGGAATCCGANTTTCCNCTGCGGGCGGANTTTCCGATTTTTCTNGCAAATGCGATGATNTATCTNTCCGACACTTCTTGGCTTGCAACAAATGTTTATTANGCGGGAGAGGAAATCGCCCTACAGCCNTGGGCGGAATTGGACAGAACACAGTTTGACAGCCACCCGAGTAAGGCGGGACTGTATCAGATCGGAAATGAGGATTATCAGGAATCTTANGTTGTGCGGTTTCAGACTGCTACGGAATCNGACGGCAGAGTGACGGCAGAATCGGTAAACGGTTCGGGGGAATTGCGTCTGCAAAAAGTGAAGCAGACGCTTCGGAATTTGTTTTTGCTNTTGGCANTGGNNTTTTTNNTNGNGGAATGGATTGTCTATATGCGTCAGATGCGCTATCGCGGNAAGTTTTATNTNATNGTGAGAGGNNTNGTGCTTTTGTGCGTNCTNCTTGCGCTTTTCGGCATTCAGCTTCGGCGGGGCAGCAGTCAGACGGCNACTGTGTTTGTCGTGGATTTATCCAACAGCAACGAAGANCATCTGTCGGACATGGAGCGGTATTTACAGGAAACGGTCAGTAAAATGCCTTCGGGAAATGTTTACGGGATTGTGACGTTTGGAAAAAATACGCTGGTGGAGCAGTTTTTNACGAAAGGNACACATTACGGGGGACTGATGACAGTGCCNGAGAAGGCAGCGACAAATTTTGAGGACGCTGTTTCCAAGGCGCTTACACTGCTTTCGGGCGATTACAGTAAACGNCTGGTGGTGCTCACAGACGGAAAGCAAACGAGAGGCGACNTTCAAAATATGGCNCAGGCGCTCACGGCGAGTCGGGCGGAATTTNTGACGNTGCTCTATGAAGATGAGGAAACGCAGGATGCTTATATTGACAATGTNATTCTGCCGTCTTATCTGCANCCCGGNGATAAATATTCGATTACNGTGNTGGTGGAGAGNAATTACGATACGGACGCTGTGATTGCGCTTTATAACGGAAGCAGTCAGACNGCGGCAAACAGCGTGCATTTGAACAANGGAAGCAATCGTTTCGCNTTCAGCGCACANGTTGACGCCAATGCGCAGAGCGGGGCGATGGAAAANTTGCGNGTTCAGGTTCAGGCGNAAGGGGATACTTGTGCCGANAANGATACGTTCAGCGCNTATTCNGTGGTGGAAACGGCGCCGAAAATTCTNGTGATATCGGGNCGTGATGCGAATGTTTCNGGTTTTGCNTCCGTGCTGACNGCGGCAGGCTGCGATTACAGCGTNGTTTCCGCGTTAAACGCGCCGGACAGNATCAATGCNATGCTGGATTACAAGTCGATTATTTTGGTGAANACTTATATAGATGATCTGCCGATTGGCTTTTTGGAAAATNTGGAAACGTATGTGAAGGATTACGGCTGCGGTTTCGTCTGCTGNGGNGGNGAGGACAGNTTTGCGCTTGGCGGATATCGTGATACNGNGNTGGAAACTGTGCTTCCGGTGGATATGCAGCTTCGGAGTGTGAATGAAGTGCCTTCTATGGCAATGGTTATGGTCATTGACCGTTCGGGCAGTATGAGCAGCNCNGTGGACGGAACGGGCATNACNAATCTNGATATCGCGATTCGCGCGGCTACNGTGGCNACGGACAATCTGCGCANTTCGGATTATGTNGGCGTACTNACGTTNGATGANNAGTNTGACTGGCANGTTGCNTTGCAGAANGCNGAGGACAAAACAGCTGTNAAAAATGCNATCAAGCAGATTAATGAGGGCGGCGGAACAACCATNAAACCTTCCCTTGAGGAAGCCTGTNCGGNGCTGTCANAGAATGAAGCGGCTGTNAANCANGTNGTGCTTTTGACGGACGGTATGGGTGAAACGACNGATTTTAAAGANATTATCGACGATTATACGNCAAACGGCATCACNCTTTCTACNGTGGCAGTAGGGGATGGTTCTGACACNAGGCTTTTGAAAAAACTGGCGGNTAATTGCGGCGGCAGGTATTATTATTCCGATGTTTCNAGNGATATTCCGAGGATTTTTGCGCAGGAAGTTTTCNTGGGCGGTGACAGCTATATTCAAAACGGCGTCTTTTCCTTGGCGGTACGGGGAAGNCATGAGCTGACACGCAATCTTTTTGNGAACGGCTGGCCCGCNCTTTACGGGTATATTGCCGCAACGCCGAAGACGGCATCNAATCCNGTGATTGTNTCNGCNGATAAAGAAGATCCGATTCTCACGGTATGGCAGTACGGACTTGGCAGAACAGCCGCTTGGAACAGTGACGTTACGGGCGAGTGGAGCGGCGCTTTTTCGGGNCAGGAGGACTATGTNCAGCTTTGGAAGCGCATTGTGGATTATTCTACGGGAAATGCCAATATGGGNGAGGACAGTGTAGACGTGGTGACTGCGGGAGAGCGCACAGAGGTGACTTATCAGACGAATGATTACGGCAATCAGACNGAAATTCTTGTGACCGTGATNGATCCGAATGGNGANACNAGTGAAGAAAANCTNCACGCGACTGCGCCGGGGAAATATNCNGCGGAACTTCCNACNNCNCAGACNGGANTNTATCACTTTAATATCCGCCGTACCGAGGGCGGTGAAATCCGAAGTTATATGACGACTGCTGCCGCTGTGCAGTTTTCGGATGAATATAAGTTCGATGTGAGCGCAGATGCGTATTTGCGGTTTGCGGAGCAGTATGGTAGGAGGATTACGGAGGAGGATTCTGTTTGGACGCGCATCACGACAGGGGCGAGGGAGAGTTATCCTTTGACGAATCTGTTGACGGCGTTCGCGATTTGTCTGTTTTTGGCGGATATTGCAATGCGGCGGTTCCAGTATGAGCCGAAGTTTGCTGGTGTGAGAGGCAGAAAGCAGAAGGCAACTGAAGCGGTTGGTAAGAAGGTACAGGAAGAAAATGTAGTTCAGACAGTACAGCAGTTTGAACAGATAGAGCGCACTACGGGAATAGAAATGAAAAAAGTTTCTGAAAATTTGCCGAATAGGGAAAAAAATCAAAAACAGGCAAAAAAGGCGAAGCAGTCAGGGCAGATTCTTGATACTTCACAGTTGTTAAAAAAGAAAGATGAGCGGAACCAATAGAAAGAATCCGTTTGTGATAAGGATATTTTCCTAAAAGAAAATTTTAGGAAAGTATCCTTTTGTTTTGGTCAAAAAATAAAAAATATTATTCGTCTTCCTCTATAAATTGAATAATATCTGATACATTGCAATGCAATAATTTGCATAATTGGTTGATCGTATTGGTAGAAATACTATTCCCTTTTCGTATGGAATAATAAGTAGCTCGTGAAAAACCCAATTTTTCAAGTCTGTAGGAACTTATTTTTCGGTCTTTCATTGTCTTAAATAGGGGGGCGTAACTGATCAATATAAAAATCTCCTTTGATTGATAAATTATCAATAATCACTGCTTTGAGTTAATTGTATGGGTATAAAATTGACTTGACTATGTATGAATATTCGAGTATAATATCACCAAATATATGTATAGAAATTCATACATATACAATTTCAATGATTTGTAAATAAAGGAAACTTAAAGACGTTTAAATGGAGGATGAATATGTTTTGTTCAAACTGTGGTAAAGAAATACAAGAAGGACAGAGTTTTTGCCCTTTTTGCGGTCAACCTGTAGGTGTAGCGAATGCTTCTAAGCAGGTATATCAAGAACGTCCTAATACAATGAATAATTCGCTTCAAGAAATACCAGTAGCTAATAAAAAATTTAATAAAGAGAATAAAGCACTCAAAGTTCTCAAAATTGTAGGTATAATCTTTGCAGCGCTTTTGTCATGTTTTATAGCATTTGTAGCATGGGGTATATCATTGTTGAAACAAGATGATGCTAATAAAGAGCTTACTAAAGTTGCCAATGATTATCATTATGACATGCAAGCGACAACAAATTCATCAGAAGAAAGCATAACTGAAAGGGCTCCTTTAGATTCGGGAGAGCAACCTTATGGTGACGGCACTACAATATTGGTATATATTGTCGGATCTAATCTTGAAACAAATGACGGAAGCGCTACAAAAGACATTGATGAAATGATGAGCGCTCAATTTGGAGAGGATATTCATCTGATCGTTCAGACAGGAGGCTCTAATACTTGGCAAAATAGTTCGGTTGACGGTACAAGTATAGACGATAGGTATATTCAAAGATACCGTGTCAGAAGCGGAGAAAAAGAGCTTGTTGAAAATCTGGAGCTGGCCAATATGGGTAATGCACAAACGCTATCAGATTTTTTAAAGTGGGGTGTGGACACATACCCAGCAGAAAGATACATTGCCATCCTGTGGAATCATGGCGGAGGAACGATAGGCAGTTATGGTGTGGATGAAATATATGACAGTGGGATGTCACTTCCTGACATTAAAACAGCATTTGAAAATACCGGATATCATTTTGATATGATAGGGTTTGATGCATGCCTGATGGCGACCTTTGAGACTGCTTATGCGCTAAGTGGTTATGCAGACTACCTGCTTGCCTCTGAGGAGAAAGAATGGGGATATGGATGGTATTATACAGATTGGCTTACATTATTGGGAAGTAATCCTAATATGACAATAGAAGATATTGGTAAACAAATAATAGATGATTATGCAACTTCCATTGATTATGTCAATAAAATGTATGATCTAAACAATATATATACTCTATCGTTGATGGATTTAACGAAATGTGATGAGGTATACTCGGTTATCATGGATTGCTTTGATGAGGCAAATAGAAAGATAATGGTTGGTGAATTCAATGCATTATCTCAGGCACGTTCGGAGGCGGTCTATTATGGTGGAGGCAGTGAAAAGGCTCCTGAAGGAGTCTATGCTCAAATAGATATCATGGATTTCCTCACCAAGGCAGACATAATGACGGATAGTTGTTCAGATATTATATGTGGCGAAAACGGATTCATTGCATATGAGAAAAATAACTATTCTGGTTCTAACGGAGTTGCGATATATTTTCCTTACACTCTTGCATTTGAAGATTATTCAGGGTCGTATGATAACACCTCGAAGGTATTAAAAGACATAGGATATGAAGATTCCTATTTCAAGTTTTTCGATTCTTTTATAGGAGTATTAGCAGATATTAATGATTTGGATTTTACCCCACAATACAGTGGTGATTCAGCTGAAACCGATGCACAGACAGCTATTTTCAACAATCCGTATACAGAGCCCGTGTTGGATGAAGATGGATTTCTGCCCATTATAAAGGATGAAAACGGATACTATATGATTGATTTATCTGTTCAGCCTGAGGAGTTTGTAAATAATATTGCATCCATCTGGAGTTCCACATATATTGGTAAAAACGAATATTTGGGGCATGTTATAACTACCCCGGGGATTAATGAAGTCGGTCATGATGTTTACATACCATATGGCGGTTTGTCAATGCGTCCATATCCCTATGCTCACATGGTAGGTGGAATACTTACTTCATTAACCTATTTATGTGAAAACAATTTTGGTGATACATATTACATAACTGCAAGAGTGAATGATGAAGAAGCCGCTATTATTTTAGATTCACGTATTACACAGGTTCCGAATCGTACAACCGGGAAAATGGTACCAGCAGCAAAGGTGTGGGGATACAGAGGATACACTACATCTTTTAATGAAGGAATTCCAGATATTCGTTCTCTTCGTGATTTTAAAGTCGGTGATAAAATATGCAGTTTATTCAGAACCATTGACGGAGAGTATCACGAATTTACGGAACATGTTACGTTAGATTCTGAATATTTATCAGATGAAGCATGGAGCTATGACGGGTGGCCATCAACATACTCATCCTGTGTGGTGAATATGGTAATTGATACATCTGGAAAACGTTATTATGCATATGCGTTCTACCCGTCGTCTGATGGCAAATACTCTGACTATTATGATAGTTCTTTCTCCACACAACACAAAATTGAGGGAAATTAATTGTTACATGTACAAATAAAACATAAGAACTTATAAGAAAAAGCCTGTGAGGAGAAAACCCCGCAGGCTTTTGTATGGGTTTTAGCCTGTTGAAAATATTGGAGATTTTTTGTTCCCAAAATGGGAATGACGAAACTAAAATCCATCTGATATGCGGATGGTTGGAATAGCTTTAGCGTGTGCAGGCTATGAAAAGGTTAACGTCGTGTTAAGATAAAAAGGTGGTGTGGGTATGTGTACATTGTCACAATTGAATCTTATTTCAAAGCAGATTGTGGAATACTATCAGTTTATTTATGGAATGGATATTACAGGAATTTTTTCTATGGATTTTATGCAAGAGGGGATAACGATGCATATTCCGATATAGATATTGTCGTAGTTGTAAAAGGAAACAGGATAGAATTGCAGCAGAAGTTGAAAAAAGTATGGGATATATCAGCAGATATAGGATTGGAAAATGATGTTATGGTGTCGCTTACAGTGCTTCTATATGATGAGTTTGAGGAATATAAGGAATTATTGCCTTATTATAGAAATATTTTGATGGAGGGAAAAAGGATTGGATAGTCTTACAAAATATAGTCTAGAAAATGCGGAAGAGAAACTCACATCGGCAAAGATCCTTTTAGATGCAGAAAATTAAAAAGCTTCCATAGGGTGTTCTTATTATGCGATTTTTTCGGCAGTGCGGGCAGTTTTAGCAAATGATAAGGTTGATTTTTCAAAAAAATGCCGGAGTTATCGCAAGAATACATTAAAATTGGAATTTTTGAAAAGAAGTATTCTAAATATTTGCAGTCAGTATTTCAAATTAGGAATAGTTGTGATTATGATGTTTTTTATTGTATCAAAGCAGAATGCAGAAGAACAGTATCAAATAGCAGAAGAGTTCTATAACGTGATAAAGAATTGTTTGACATAAAAATGTTGGATATCCTTGCGCATAATATTGGACAGGTATTTGCACAGTGTGGGATTGGTGTGCCACGGCAGTATCTTGAAGAATACCGAATAAACCTGTAAAAGCAATAGTTTCACAGCCCTAAAAGGTGCTTACTACACCATTTTTGAAAGAGTCTTGAAATGACAAATAAAAGTTAGATTTCGGAATATTAAGATAAATATACGGGCAACGGTGGAGATAAAGGCACTCAGTCTGAAGGTTTTATTATTGCAAGAAAAAGGAGAGGTTTAATTGCCAAAGAAAAAGCAATGTCAAGGAAAATTTAGATCGTGCAACAGTGATAGGGAAATTATAGCTTGACTTAAGTTGTGTTTAACTAGACATATTAATAAGAATCATTTATAATATATATGGTTTGAATAATACCATTTTATATTAGGATGAGGATAACTAAACGTCACATGACGAAATGTTAATATTACTTAAGATTGTTTGAGTTACATGTGGAGAAATATGAGTATAAAATATGTTAGTGTACAAGAAAAATTAAAAAAAGAAAAAGTGAGTTATCCGGAATTTGGGGTATTTTGTGCAAGGGGAAATGTTATTAAAATTGCACAATGGCAGCCAGCGGGTGAATTGTCTTTTCTTGAGGATAAAGGATTTTGCTGTAAATCGGATGGACATGCTAAGAAAGGATTGGAATTTTTGAAAAGTGCAGTCGATGGAAAGGCAGATTTAGTGATTACTCCGGAATATAGTTTGCCGTGGGAAGTGCTGGAGGATATTTTGTTGAACCGTACGGTAGAACCTAAAAATAGTAAGTTATGGTGTTTGGGGATGGAAGGGATAAGCTTTGATGATCTTGAAGCTTTTTATAAAAAATATAATTCGGAGGATAGTTTTAGGATAATAATTGAGGATTTAGACAGTTTAAATCAAAAAAGCTTTTGTAGTTGCATAGTATATCTGTTTTGTGCAGATAAGAAGGTCATATGTTTGATTCAATTAAAGACAACTGCGGCCTCAGACCAGTGGGTAGAATTAGAGTCTGGGGGCTTAACTATTGGGAATTGTATTTACTACTTTATGGATAAAGAAAAGCGCAACTGTCTTTTTTCCTATATTTGCGCAGATGCATTAAATCAGGATATCAATAAGGTAAAAGATGAGGTTAAGTATCATCAATGCATAATTGTGCATCCACAATTAAATCCTCAACCGCTTCATGAATCGTTTTGCCAAATGAGAAGAAATTTTTTTGATTACTCTGAGCATAGTATTCGTATGATTGCAGTAAATTGGTCAAAAGGTACAACATTGAAGCGAGAAAACAAAGATATTAATATAGAGGAGAGCTATAGTGCTTTTTATGATAACAAAACTGTAGATGATAATATTCTTGCTGAGCTGATTAAGAAGAATAAAATTAAAGGGGTTAATTTAGCTAAAGAAAGATATATATCTATTTGGTATATGCCTTGTGAAGAACATGCCATAATATATTCAATTGACGGATTCAGGACAGAGGTAATTAGCAGGGCGGCGTCAGGGCATATTGAACCTATTGGTGATATATTCTTTGAATATGACATAGATAATGAACAGTGGCAGAAAAAAAGTGCGTGTAGTGTATGCTCTATTGATTGGGATTGGTTAAAAAATGAATTTCAGATAGAAAGATGTAAGGAAACAGAATGCTGTATTATTAAACTTCATAGGTTTTTTGAAATTTTATTTATACAGGGAATTTTTCAAGGTCTGGAATTGCATGATGGTTTAGGGAGAACTGTATTCGCAGAAGAGTATAAA
>JAAUZZ010000025.1 GCA_014804345.1 Lachnospiraceae bacterium
TGACGAGTAGTCAAGCTACAGGGTAATAATCAAAAGTCCACAGTATCTGAGTTGTATTGAACCACGATAATAAAAAGAAAGGAAGTTATGGTGTTTTGTTTCTGTAAACATCATACAAGGAGGAATATGAGAAAAAGTGGAGCGGAAATAACAATGGTGGAATTAGTTGTAATCCCTAAAATTGAGGAGGTTAAGACGCTTTTGCAGGAGGGGAAACTGGAAGATGCAAAAGATATCATTGTGCGTGATATTTTAGGTTTGATAATCCCTTATAAGGAAGCGCAACGTGAAACCTATGAAAATGTCCCCGAAAATTTAAAGAGTGCCCCAAATAATGTCCGCATGGAGGAAATCATCAACACATTTGAAGAAGTGATTCAGATTCTTTTTGATGAAAGCACATCTAAGCTGTATTATGTCACGGAACAGGATTTAGATTATGTAGCGTCTAAAATACAGGGAATCATACAGGCATTTAAAGGATAGGAAACAATAAAGGGCGGTTTTGTCCAAAGTGCGAAATAAAGGCGAATGATAACAATGTAGAAAATCAAAATGAAAAAAGGAGACCAAATATGAAAAGATATTCAAAGATAATTAGTACTGTTGTGAAAATAAGTTTAAGTGTAATGTTATTTGTAAATTTAGTAGGTTGTTCAAGCTCTGAGAAGCGTGATGTTAGTGATCCTCATTTTTTTAAGTTTGAGTATTGTGATGACGGTACTGCCATAGTTGTAGACTATGCGGCGGAGAACAAAGGCGCGATTACAATTCCTTCTGAAGTAGAGTACGAGTACGATGCAAAAACTTATTCTGTAACAAGTATAGGGGAGAATGCGTTTAGCGGCTGCAGCGGCTTGACAAGCATAGAGATACCCGATAGCGTAACGAGCATAGGGGAGAGGGCATTTAGCGGCTGCAGCGGCTTGACAAGCATAGAAATACCCGACAGTGTAACAAATATAGGATTTTGGGCATTTGAAGACTGCAGCGGATTAACAAGCATAGAGATACCCGATAGCGTAACGAGCATAGATGATGCATTTCAACGCTGCAGCGGCTTGATAAGCATAAAGATACCCGATAGCGTAACAAGCATAAGGGAGGCATTTAGCGGCTGCAGCGGATTAACAAGTATAGAGATACCCGATAGCGTAACGCGTATAGGAGCATGGGCATTTCAAAATTGCAGCGGATTAACAAGCATAGAGATACCCGACAGCGTAACGGACATAGAGGATGGGGCATTTCGCGGTTGCAGTGGCTTGACAAGCATAGAGATACCCGACAGCGTAATGCGCATAGAAGCAGATGCATTTCGCGGTTGCAGTGGATTAACAAGCATAGAGATACCCGACAGTGTAACATACATAAGGATGGGGGCATTCTCAGGCTGCAGTAATTTAACAAGCATAGAGATACCGGATGGCGTGGAGAAGATAGAGACATCCACCTTTGAAGGGTGTGATAGGCTTGGAAACGTAAAGTTGGGAAGTGGTGTAACAAGTATAGAGGAGTCTGCGTTTGTAAATTGTAGCAGGTTGAGGAATGTGGAAATACCGGGGAGCATAATGAACATAGATGTGTCTGCGTTTGTGGATTGCAGCGATTTGGAAAAGGTAACGATTGGCGGCGTTGAGGTAGAGATGTGGTATATAGAAACCGATAGCTGGAAAGAGTTTCTGAGAGGTTCCTATTAATGCATATTGAAAGCTGAAAAGTGAATTTGGGCAAAGATATCAGTAGAAATGCATTTTAATATATTGATGATTATGAAAGAGTAGTAGGAAGAGAAATAATTATGGGATTATTAGATAAAATAACGATGCTAACAGAAAACCATACGGAGCCGCCTGCTGTAGCAGAGTGTGATGCGAAGCTTACGCAATTGGAGCAGCAGAAAAAAGAAGTCCTATATCGGATTGGGGAAAAGTATGCTGCAAGCAACACTGTAGAAACAGCAGCCGGTATACCATATGAGGAGGAGATGACAGAGCTGCAGAATATAGAACGGGAATTCGTGCAGACAGAAAAGCGCAAGCTTGCCGTACAGGGATTGCGAAAGTGTGAGAAATGCGGAAATGTACTTGCGATAGAGAGTGCATTTTGCAATAAATGCGGAGAAAAACTGGAAGCATTGCAGTTAGAACCTGCGGGCGGAGAAAATACCTGTCCGAATTGTGGAAGCGCATATGAGGAAGGAACTGCTTTCTGTACAACGTGCGGTACAAAATTGTAGACTGTTTTTATGCAGTAATATGGAAAGAAGGAGATGGTACAGATGTTTTGTAAAAATTGCGGTGCAGAGGTAAAGGAAGGGGCGCAGTTTTGCCCGAAATGCGGAACAAAGGTAGCGCAGCAAACAGTTCCACCGCAAAATGTTTCAAAAGACAAAAATTTCAACATAGAGCAGCTATTGAAAAATTTGAACATAGACGAACTTTGGAAAAAATGCAACATAGACCGGATATTGAAGAATGTCACGAAGCGGCAGCTTACCTATATAGGGGTGGCGGCTTTGGCGGTCATTCTTGCGATTGTCTTGATATCCGGTGTCAAAAAGGGTTCGGATAAAGATGTGGCATATTTAGAACAGGAAGATATCAACCGGGAAGATACGAAACAGGATAATGCAGAACAGAATTATATAGAACAGAATAATGCGGAACAAAAAAGCGCGGACAAGAATATGCGGGAGCTTACGCTGAATGAGCAGTTATCCCTAATGAAGGAGTACATGGATACCGGAAATATTGCGGAGGAAGAGCTTTTGAATGTCATGGTGGAACAGCATCTTTATGAGCCGGATCTGTATCTTGGACTGGCAGATATTATGATTGCAAGAAACCATTCGGATTCTGCAATAGACGTGCTGGTGACAGGATATCAGTATACCAATGATGAACAGATCAAAAGTAAACTGCTGGATTTGCAGACCCGTGCCCAGGTGGGGGATGGAAATGCAGACAAGATTGACCAGGTGCTCGGTCTTGCTGAGGATATCGCCGATGATTTGGGCTATGGTGAAACAGTAGAAAAAGGAAAAAATGTCTTTGATACGATATATGGCTATTATCTTGAAAATAAATAAGAGACATTTGATAGTAGTAGTTACTGTTCAGAATAAAAAAGTATAGAAAATCTCTATACTTTTTTATTTTTGTGGTATACTTGAAGTGAACATATATTCGAAGTACAAAAGAGGAAATGTATCATGTAGCTCAGAGGCGTCAGACCATTCCTTTCGGATAAATTTGATTAGAGGTGGATGGTGTCTTTGACTGCTTTTATTGAACCTTTTGTAATTTTCGTTCCTGTATCTTCCTGTGGACTTCCAATCCGCGGCTATTGTAATAATCCATACGTTCCTGCGGAGTCATGTCTTTTGTCTGGTAATAATTGTATTCCCTTAATTTGTGAATGTCCTCGATAGTAAAATTAGGACTTAAAACAGGCTTATTCATAATTATTCCTCGCTTTCCAATAACACAGACGGATTTAAAATTTCAATCGGCTTATGTCCTTTAAGGTTGGTGATTGCCCGTATCCCTCTGATTGTTTTGATATTTACAATATGCTTAAAATTCCATGATATGATACAATCGCATTCACTGATGATTGCGGCTCCGATGTGTTGGCAGTCGTCATAGCTTTTCTTTGTCAGTATGCCCATTTCAATAATCTGCTCGGCTATTTCTGCAACATTGTTGTTAATCTGGACTAATGTGTAATTAATTTCTTCCAGACAGTCTAAAAGTTGACTCCGTTTTGGTTCAGGGCAGTTTTCAATTTCTTCAAGAGTTACCGTGGATAGATATACATCATATTTTTCCTTACGAAACATTTCCCATAGTTGTCTAGTATCGGTCATTTTTTCAGGAACATCTTCTTGAAATAGATGGCTAATAACGGATGTATCCAGATAAACTTTCAATTTGTTCAAAATTATCGCCTCACAATATTTTTATAATTAAAGTATACAAAAAATTTCTGTTTAAAACAATGGAAACTGAAAATTTTAAACTCAGATAATATTGCATAGAAATGATGTCGCAGGATGAGATTGCGGTCATGGATGGTGGAAAATGTAAAATGTTCTTTTGTATTTCAGTGAAATGACATGAAAGAATAATTGAATATAGTTGGGATAATTGTTATACTGTAAAAGAGGAACAGGAGGTACGACTTATGGGCATTTATCTCAATCCGGGAAACAAAGGCTTTTGGAAATCGATTCGTTCTGAAATATATGTGGACAAGACAGGATTGATCGCTTGTACCAATAAATTGATCAATACAGAGGAACAGTTTATCTGCGTCAGCAGACCTAGACGTTTTGGAAAGTCGATGGCTCTTAAAATGCTTGCTGCCTATTATAGCCGGGGATGTGATTCATCGGATTTATTTAAAGGGTTTAAAATAGAAAATGATGAAACGTTTCAAGAGCATTTGAATCAGTTTGATGTGATTTTCCTGAATATGCAGCAGTTTTTGATTGAGGCGGAGCCGGAAAAAGTGACGGAATATCTGGAACAGGAGGTGCTTCGGGAGCTTCGGAAAGAATATAATGAGATTTTAAACAGACAGAATATGGGATTGGCGGCTGCATTGCGGGAGATTTTTGCGGAAACGGACAGGCAGTTTATTTTCTTGATTGATGAATGGGATTGCGTGATGCGAGAACGGCAGGAGTCGGAGGACTTACAGAAACAATACCTTGATTTCTTAAGGAATCTGTTAAAAGACCAGCCTTATGTTGCACTTGCCTATATGACAGGTATTCTGCCCGTGAAAAAGTACGGTCAGCATTCTGCATTGAATATGTTTTGGGAATATTCGATGACGGATCAGTTCGGCTTTGAGGAATATACCGGTTTTACGGAACAAGAAGTAAAAGCGTTATGTGAAAAGTACGACATGGATTTTGCGCAGACCAGCAATTGGTATGACGGGTACAAGTTTCGGCAGTTTCAACATATTTACAATCCGAGGTCTGTTGTTGCGGCAATGAAAAGCCGTGTTTTATCAAATTACTGGACATCCACTGAAACATATGATGCGCTTAAAATCTATATAGACATGGATTTTGACGGGCTTCGGTCGGACATTGTGCAGATGCTCGGCGGTGAACGAGTTAAAGTAAACACATTAAGTTTCCGGAATGATATGTGTAATTTTGAGATAAAAGACGATGTTTTGACGCTGCTGATCCATTTGGGATATCTAGGGTATGATTCCGAGACAAAAGAAGCGTTTATTCCCAATAAGGAGATTATTGGGGAATTTGAAAATGCAATGAGTGTGAGCGGCTGGTCGAAGGTCATGCGCATTTTAAAAGCATCGGAAAAGCTGCTCGAAGATACTTTGAGAGGGGATGCCGAAAGCGTTGCTAAGGCGCTTGATCAGGCGCATACAGAGGTGGCATCTATACTGACCTATAACGATGAAAATTCACTTGGATGCGCGATTGGTCTTGCATATTACAGTGCAAGAAAAGATTACAGGCTGATAAGGGAACTGCCTACGGGACGCGGCTTTGCGGACGTTGTATTTCTGCCGTTGCCTTCTGCAAATAAACCGGCGCTTGTCATTGAACTGAAATATGACAAGACCGCCTATGCAGCAATACAGCAGATTAAAGACAGGCAATATACGCAGGCGCTTGAAGGATATGTTGGGGACATTTTGACCGTTGGTATAAGTTATGACAGGGATGATGTAAATAAACCGCATAGATGCGTAATAGAGAAAGTAAAGAAATGAAACAATTTGAAGTATAAAATCTAGGGCAATCCGAAAGGGTTGCCCCTTTTGAAAAAATGTAGTAAAATATGGAGTATGTTTTAAAGTATAGGCAATGGGAGGAAATACGATGGTAAACTTAAGAGGACGCAGCTTTTTAACATTAAAGGATTTTACGGCGCGGGAGATTATATATCTCCTTGATTTGGCGGCAGAATATAAGGACAAAAAGAAAAAAGGAATTGCGCACGATACGCTGCGCGGAAAAAATATAGCGCTGATCTTTGAAAAGACCAGCACGCGTACGCGTTGTTCGTTTGAGGTGGCGGCGCACGATCTCGGCATGGGGACAACGTATCTGGATCCGTCCGGTTCTCAGATCGGAAAAAAAGAATCTATTGCAGACACGGCAAGAGTGCTTGGCAGAATGTTTGAGGGAATCGAGTACAGAGGCTTTGAGCAGTCAATTGTGGAGGAGCTTGCAAAGCACGCGGGCGTGCCCGTGTGGAACGGACTGACAAACGAGTACCATCCGACGCAGATGCTTGCCGACATGCTGACAATAAGGGAGCATTTCGGTCATTTGGAAGGAATTAAATTAACGTATATGGGTGATGCGCGCTACAATATGGGCAATTCGCTGATGATTGCGTGTGCGAAGCTTGGAATGCATTTTACGGCGTGCACCTCAAAGGAATATTTCCCTGATATCACGCTTGTGACACAATGCATGGAGTATGCAAAGCAGTCCGGCGCGACGATTACGCTTACGGAAGATGTAGACGCGGGAACGAAGGGCGCAAACGTTATTTATACGGATGTGTGGGTGTCTATGGGAGAGCCTGAGAGCGTATGGGCGGAGCGTATCAGAAAGCTTTCTCCGTACAAGGTGACAAAAGACGTTATGAAAAATGCGGGAAAGAACGCAATCTTTTTACACTGTCTGCCGGCGTTCCACGATTTAAAGACAAAGATTGGCAAAGAGCAGGGAGAAAAATATAATTTTACGGAGCTCGAGGTGACGGACGAGGTCTTCGAGTCAAAGCAGTCGCTTGTGTTTGACGAGGCGGAAAACCGTATGCACACGATCAAAGCTGTGATTGCAGCGACATTAGGGGCATAGAAAGAAAAATCAAAGATTTTTCTTTCGGCAAATTTGTGCAGAGGCACAAATTCGCAGGTTATGCAAAAGGCACGGTTATGAGATATGAAAAAAGAGGAAATCTTAAAAAAGTTGAGAGACGCGGGTGATTATGTCAGTGGACAGGAGCTTTGCGCGTATTACGGGGTGTCTAGAACCGCGGTCTGGAAAGCCGTCAACCAGTTGAAAAAGGACGGATATGTCATCGAGGCGCAGACAAACAGAGGCTATCGACTTGTTGAAAGTGACACGAGTGTCATTTTTGACAAAATGGCGATTGAAAGCTATCTGGACACGGACTATATCGGCAGAGAGCTTGTGTTTCGCAAAGAAACAGGTTCCACTAATCTGGACGCCAAGGCAATCGCGGAAGCGGGCGGCGCGTCGGGAACGCTTGTCGTGGCGGATATGCAGACAGCGGGACGCGGACGCAGAGGGCATGGCTGGGTGGCGCCTGCCGAAAAAAATATTTATATGACGCTTTTGCTGCGACCGGACTGTATGCCGGATAAGGCGTCTGCGCTCACGTTGGTTATGGCAATCGCCGTGTATGAGGCAGTNTGCGAGATCATNCCTGCNGAGAGCTGCGGGATAAAGTGGCCAAACGANGTGGTNGTAAACAATAAGAAAATNTGCGGNATNCTTACNGAGATGAGNGCGGAGCCNGAGTGCATTCATTATGTGGTAACGGGCGCAGGCATTAACGTNAATCAGACNGNNTTTCNGGAGGAAATAAAGGATACGGCAACGTCGCTNTATNTNGAATGCGGGAAAGAAACNGANCGTGCAAAGCTGGNNGCACGCGTGATGCATTATTTTGAGCAAAACTACATGNTGTTTGAAAANAGNTGGAATTTNGAGCATCTGCGNGATAAATACAATCNTATGCTGATCAANATGGACAGACAGGTGCGCGTGCTNGACCCGAAGGGCGCGTANGANGGNATNGCGCGCGGCATTAACGAAAAGGGAGAGTTGATNGTAGTGCGCAGTGANAANGGNGAAACNGTCAATGTATATGCGGGGGAAGTGTCCGTCAGAGGAGTCTACGGCTACGCGACATAAATTCGCGGGCTGAGAAAGGGGCATGGCTATTAATATGGAAAAAACAGNAGNGCGNATTGTGCTNTGCGGGGCAAACGCTTACGAGCAGAAATATTATTTTAATGAAAAATTTAAGGGNATTCCTGACTCGATTAAGGAAGAATTGCATATTATATGNGTGCTCTTTACGGAAGAAGTCGGCGGTGTGTTTACCGTTGTGTTTGANGAAGACGGNAGTGTGAGNCTTGAAACGGACGCCTACGAGGAGGATTTGCTCTATGATGANATCAGCAGCGGACTCTTGGTGCGCGAGGTCAGAATGCAGCGCAGGGAGCTGTTAGAGTCGCTCAGTCTTTATTACAGAGTGTTTNTGCTCCATGAACCGATGGAAAGTTTGATAAAAGAAGAATAACGGTTGAANGAATAGAGGTTATTTNAATGGTTTTAGTGGTAGATGTTGGAAATACNAATATTACGTTTGGCGTATATGACGGTAAAAAGCTGGTGACGACGTTTCGGTTAATGTCAAAGACGCCNAGGACATCNGACGANTACGGTGTGTTGATTACNGAACTTCTNTCCAAGAACGGGATTGCGGTTCCGAAAATAGACGGAACGATTATCGCGAGCGTTGTGCCGAATGTGATGCACTCGNTGATTGGNGGNATNAANCGNTATGTCAANGAGAAACTGCTGCTTGTCGGAGTCGGTGTAAAGACGGGNATTAAAATTGTTACGGAAAATCCAAAAGAAATTGGTCCNGACAGAATTGTAGANGCGGTTGCTGCATATGAATTATATGGAGGACCCGTACTTGTCCTTGATTTCGGNACGGCGACCACNTATGACCTTGTCGATGAAAANGGNTGTTTTTGCGCGGGAATNACGGCTCCCGGCATTCGNATATCGGCAAAGGCGCTNTGGGAGGACACGGCAAANCTCCCCGAAATCGAGATTAAAAAGCCCGCNTCNATTCTCGCACAGGAAACTATTTCCAGTATGCAGGCGGGACTGGTGTACGGTCAGATCGGACAAACCGAATACATNATACAGCGCGTAAAAGACGAAACAGGGTATCAAAACTTAAAAGTAGTGGCAACGGGCGGACTTGGCAGAATTATTGCCGANGAAACGGACATGATACAGGAATATAACAGCTTCCTTACGCTGGAGGGTCTTAGGATTATTTATGAAAAAAACAACAGATAGGNAGANCAGGCAGCTTCAGATNGGCAGNGTGNTCTTGGAAAATAATGTGTTTCTGGCGCCGATGGCAGGAGTAAGNGACCTGCCTTTTCGCTTGATTTGCAAGGANCAGGGAGCGGGGCTTTTGTGCATGGAAATGATCAGTGCAAAGGCNGTGCATTACAANAACAAAAACACGGANGCGCTCATGGAAATNCATCCCGATGAGCTGCCNGTGTCCTTGCAGCTTTTCGGCTCGGAGCCGGATATCATGGCGGAAACGGCTGCACGGATAGAAGANCGNCCNTTNGCATTNCTCGATATCAACATGGGCTGCCCCGTCCCGAAGGTGGTAAACAACCGTGAGGGAAGCGCGCTGATGAAAAATCCGAAACTTGCGGGCGAGATTATAAGCGCAGTCGTAAAGTCCATATCAAAGCCCGTCACTGTGAAGATCAGAAAAGGCTTTGACGATAACAGCGTCAATGCCGTGGAAATGGCAAAGATAGCGCAGGAGAGCGGAGCGGCGGCTGTGACCGTTCATGGACGTACCAGAGAACAGTATTATTCGGGAAAGGCGGATTGGGATATTATCAGGCAGGTAAAGGAAGCCGTTCAGATTCCCGTAATCGGAAACGGCGACGTGACGGACGGCGCCTCGGCGGCAAAAATGTTTGCAGAAACAGGCTGCGACGCTGTGATGGTCGGCAGGGCAAGCCGCGGCAATCCGTGGATTTTTCGGGAGATTAATACCTACCTCGACACGGGAGAAAGCGGGGGGCGTCCCTCAAAGGACGAGGTGCGTGACACGATTTTAAAACATGCCGCGCTTCAGGTTCAATATAAAGGCGAATACACGGCAGTGCGTGAGATGCGAAAGCACGTTGCATGGTACACGACCGGTTATCCGCATTCCGCAAAGCTCAGACAAATGGTGAATGAATTGGAAACGATTGCCGAACTTGAGGAATGGATTAGAAAAATCTTGACATAACACTCCAAAAAGGGCTATAATGTCTTAGTTTATGAGTGGGAAATTTTTACACTTTTTTGTAAGTTATCAATAAGAAAGGGAGTAAAATTCATGGAAGAAAAGAAGAATTTGTTAACACGTGAAGGTCTTAAAAAATATGAGGACGAGTTACATGACCTTAAAGTGGTAAAAAGAAAAGAGGTTGCGCAGAAAATCAAAGAGGCGAGAGAGCAGGGCGACCTTTCGGAAAATGCGGAATACGATGCTGCAAAGGACGAGCAGCGTGACATAGAGGCTCGCATCGAGGAGCTTGAAAAAATCCTGAAAAATGTCGAGGTTGTCGACATGGATGAGGATCACAATCTGGAACAGGTAGGCTTCGGACTTGCTGTGAAGGTAAGGGATAACGAATTTAATGACGAGATGGAGTTTAAAATTGTAGGCGCTACTGAGGCGAACAGCTTAAAGGGCAAGATTTCGAATGAATCACCTCTCGGAAAAGCGCTCCTTGGCGCAAAAAAAGGCGATGTTGTATCTGTTGAGGCGCCTGCGGGAATGATCGAGTATACAATTTTAGATATTTACAAGCCCGAGGCTTAAGGAGAGAGGAGTAATTTTCAGTGTCACAGGAGCAGAACAAGAATCAGGGAAAGAACAATCAGGAGAATCGTGAGCAAGATGTGAATCAGCTTTTAAAAGTGCGTCACGAAAAGCTCGCAGCTTTACAGGAGGCAGGCAAGGATCCGTTTCGGATTACAAAATTTGATGTCACACACCACAGTCAGGAAGTGAAAGACAACTTTGACGCGCTGGAGGGAAAGAGCGTTACCATTGCGGGAAGAATGATGTTTAAACGTGTGATGGGTAAGGCATCTTTTTGCAACGTACAGGATTTAAAAGGAAATATCCAGTGCTATGTTGCAAGGGACAGCATCGGAGAAGAGCCGTATGCAGATTTCAAAAAATATGATGTGGGAGATATTCTCGGTATCAGCGGCGAGGTTTTTCGTACAAAGACTGGTGAGATGTCCATCCATGCGTCGTCTGTTACCCTTTTGTCAAAGAGCCTGCAGATCCTTCCTGAGAAGTTCCACGGACTCACGGACACGGATATGCGTTACCGTCAGAGATATGTTGACCTGATTATGAATGCGGAAGTTAAGGATACATTCATAAAGCGTTCCAAAGTACTCTCAAGCATTCGCCGTTATCTTGACGGAGAGGGCTTTATGGAAGTGGAAACGCCGATGCTCGTATCCAATGCGGGCGGTGCGGCAGCAAGACCGTTTGAGACGCATTTTAATGCGCTTGACGAGGATTTGAAACTTAGAATATCTTTAGAGCTTTACTTAAAGCGTCTGATTGTGGGCGGCATGGAGCGCGTCTACGAAATCGGACGTGTATTTCGAAATGAGGGACTTGATACCAGACATAATCCGGAATTTACCTTGATGGAGCTTTATCAGGCATACACGGATTACAACGGTATGATGGATTTGACGGAGAATCTTTACCGCTATGTGGCAAAGGAAGTGACCGGTTCGGAAATCCTTACTTACGGCGAGCACCAGATGGATTTGTCAAAGCCGTTTGAGCGCATTACCATGGTAGATGCAGTAAAGAAATATTCAGGCGTTGATTTCAATGAAATTCATACCTTGGAGGAAGCAAGGGCGATTGCAAAGGAAAAGCATATCGAATTTGAGGAGCGCCACAAGAAGGGTGATATCTTAAACTTATTCTTTGAGGAGTTCGTGGAGGAGCATTTAATCCAGCCGACTTTCGTTATGGATCACCCGATCGAGATTTCTCCGCTGACAAAGAAAAAACCGGAGAATCCGGAATATGTAGAGCGTTTTGAGTTCTTTATGAACGGCTGGGAGATGGCAAATGCATACTCTGAGCTGAACGACCCGATTGACCAGAGAGCGCGCTTTGCAGCGCAGGAGGAACTCTTGGCAGCAGGTGACGACGAGGCAAACCATACCGACGAGGATTTCTTGAATGCACTCAGTATCGGTATGCCGCCAACCGGAGGCATTGGGTTTGGAATTGACCGCATGGTGATGATGATGACAAACAGCCCAGCGATAAGGGATGTTTTGCTGTTCCCGACGATGCGAACAGTCGATTGAAAAAGCCAGTAAAATCAAGGGTTTGCGGTACTTGAATTTGTGAATTGCACCAAATTTACACCATTTTTACAACGCAAAAAAAGATTAATGAGCGTTAATAAACAGTTGTACTTATAAATCCAATCAAATATTTTGCACCTACAAGGACATTTTTCTAGAAGAAATTTTAGAGAAGTGCCCTTTTTGTTATAGTCAAACAATATTCACGGGTGAAAGTGATATGATATAAAAAGTTAGGCGCATTTTAGGGGATTATGTTAATAAAATCGCAATCCATACCTTAAAAATTGCAAATTGTACCATAGCAGTTGTAATTTTATTCTGTTTCAATTATAATAAATTATCAGATTCGCCAAACATATAAAAAGATAAAGCTGAAACAGGCGGCTGCTGTGGTGGCAGACGTCAAAAATACTTTTGGAGGAAGTGTATGAAGAAACATAAATTAACCTTTTTGGCAACCAGTATATTAATGGGACTGATTCCCTTGCTTGTGGCGTCAGTCACAATATCTGCGGTGGCGATTTATCAAACAAAAAGCAATTTGGAAGAAAGAGTGTATTTACAACTACAGGCATGTGCCATGTCGGTAAGGGAATATTTTGAATGGGATATTAATGAAGATATTCTTGAAGTGGATGAAGTCAGTCTGGCTTTTATTGACAGTCTTAAAGCTCAGGATGTCGATCTTACACTGTTTCTTGAGGACGTAAGATTTATTACATCTATTTATAATGAGGATGGAGAACGAAATGTAGGGACAAAATCTTCAGAGGGAATTTGGGATTTGGTAAAACAGGGAAAGGATTACAGCGCTAAAGGAACGGTGATTGGGGGAAGAAAGTACTATGTGTATTATACCCCTGTTTCTAATGAAAGTGGTGAGATCGTCGGAATGGCGTTTGCGGGAATGCCGGAATCCTTTGTAAACGAAAATATAACATCAAATACGATGAACATGGTGCTTGTCGCTGTATGCACTGCCGCTTTTTGTATTGTGATAATCGTATTGATAGGCCTGAACATAAGAAAGTCGATTATCGGGATCGCCGATTATACGCATGAGCTGTCAACCGGTCGTCTTGGCATCAGTACAAGCTGCAAATCAGGTATCAAGGAGATTGCTGTTCTGATAGATTCCGCTAAAAATCTTCAGGATAACTTGAAAAATATTATTTCCAAAGTGGATGATAAGACGCTGCGGCTGACTCAGAATGTAAAAACAATTCGTGACGGTATTCAGACTTCCAATGATGCGACGGAAGGCATTATGAGAGCCGCAAATGAATTGTCGAATGCCTCTATGCAGATTGCGGAATCGGTTCAGAATACGGCAGCGTCCATGCAGAATGTGGGAGAAAGCATTTCTTCTATAGCGGATAGTGCGGCGGCGACAGAGGCAGAGGCACGGGAAATTGAAGTCATCAATAACGAGGCAAAGGATAATTTGTCCCATTTGATCAGTGCAAATAAAAATACGGTTACAATATCGGAAAATGTTGTGATGGGTATCAATGAGGCAAATACTTCCATTGAAGACATAAGGAAGGCAGCAGACGCGATCACAAAAATTGCGGGTCAGACGAGTATGCTGGCGCTGAATGCTTCCATTGAAGCCGCAAGGGCAGGGGAAGCGGGAAAAGGTTTTGCTGTTGTTGCATCCTCCATACAAACGCTAGCCGGGGAATCCGATAACTCGGCGAAGGAGATTCAAGAAATTATTAACGAAATCATATTGAAATCGCAAAATAATGTGCAGCTTGCAAATGAGATCAAAGATGCCATTGATTCGGAGGGAGATGCACTGGCTACGGTGAGCGATAGCTTTGATAAAGTCAGTGATAAGATCCAGATCACGGTTGATACGATTCATAATATATCAACAGAAATCGATGCTCTGAATCGGGATAAGGAAAAGGTACTTGACGAAATAGACGGTCTGTCTTCCATATCAGAAGAAAATACCGCAAGCTGTCAGGAAACGACTGCATCGATAGAAGAGTTGAGAAGCAATATTGAAATGATCAATGTTCAGGCAACAGATACAGATAACATATCGGAAGAGCTGAAAGAATCCGTTGCATATTTTAAGTTGTGATTTACTGCAAATTTGTTGCGCATAATACGGGATAATATGTTTTGTGCGACATCTAAATTTAATACTTTGTACTGAAAGGACATTTACCAAGTGAGGATTTGGGAGTGTCCTTTATTCTTTAACGCTGCCCTTTGACTTGACGGGTGCGATTTTCATTGATATGATAATATTGGAGGGGATGTCTATGTCTGGAAAAATTGTAAATTCGAAAGAAAGAATGAACGAGATTTTTAATTATGTGGCGCTGGTGGTAGGTGCAATGATCGCTGCTTTTTCCATTGAAGAATTTCTAGTTCCATGTACGATCCTGGATGGAGGGGTCGTGGGAATCTCGATCATGATCAATAATCTTAGCAGGATTCCTCTTGGAGTACTGACTCTGGTACTCAACCTTCCGTTCCTGGTTGTCGGTATGCGGAAGCTGGGGATCGAATTTATTGCCAAATCTGCGGTTGCAATGGTGACCTTTTCAATCTTTCTGGGAATATTTGCGCCGCTTACGAATATGACGCAGGATTATCTGTTGGCTGTCTGCTTCGGAGGAGTGTTTCTGGGAATAGGCGTGGGTCTCGTCATTCGCTCCGGTGGCTGTCTCGACGGAACGGAAACGGTGGCGATTTTTCTGAACCGGCGTTTTAATCTTCCTGTGGGACAGACGGTTCTTTTCATCAATGTCATAATCTATACGATTGCAGGTTTTCTGTTTGGATTTGACCGTGCCATGTACAGCCTGCTGACATATTTTATCACATCGAAAGTGATTGATTTTGTGGAAACAGGCGTGGAGCAGGCGAAAGCTGCCATGATAATCACGAATGAGGGACGCGAGATTGCGGATGAGATCTATAAGAAGATGGGACGCACGGTGACGATGCTGGAAGGTGAGGGTCTGATCAGCGGAAAAAAGGTGGTCCTCTACTGTGTGCTGAACCGACTTGAGATCTATGAACTGAAGCATCTGATCAAAGAGGTGGATGCGAGCGCCTTTATCACGATTAGTGATGTGTCAGAGATTATTGGAAATCATATTAAAAAGAAAGCGGATTAAGATATGTTATGAAGCGGTTTATCAATGCTCTGTGTGGGAAACCATGCAGGGCATTTTTAATCTATAGAAAATTGCGCCAATCGTAGTAATAATCAAGAAAGAATTTGCAAAGCAAATTCTTTGAACGCAAGCTGCTGAGCTTGCGTTTTTTTCGACTTGTCTGCCCCCTTGCACGACAATAATATAATATGATAAAATAGCAATAGATTAAATTTGCCCGAATGAGCATAATTTACCTGAACACTTTAATTCACGAATCAAAGAGGAAAAAACGATGAAAAAGAAACTTTTACTTTTGGGAAACAATAAGCGTCTGATCACAGACTTCTTTATGCAGATGGATTTTTATTTTACCTGTGCAAGCACCTCGATCATAGCAGGAGATATGGCAACGCATTATCAGTTCTTCGAACCGGATGCGATTGTATATTGTATGCGCGCGGAGAGCAGGGATAACATTATTGGTGTTACAAACTTTGTGGAAAATGTCGCGAAAAAGGGCAGAACACCGTTCATTGTCGTAGCAGATGCATCCGATTATGAATTTTTAGGTAAAATGCCCGGTGGAAGAGCCGACTTGAGAATAGGGGCAGGCGCTTCAATATCGGAAATACAGAGTGAAGTGAATAATATTATTACACGATACAAAAGCAATCAGCTTGAAGAAAATACCACAAAAAATGTATCGCAGCTGGATGATACGTTCAGTACGCTTGCGAAGTTGGAGGCGGAGCTAAGCGGTGTGAGCGGCGCAGCTTCGGATGTAAATATACAAAAACTTGCTCCAAAGAGCGAAACTGCTGCTACGGGACGCCAGAGAATACTGGTTGTCGATGATTCGACGATCATTCACAAAGCGATCAAAAGTTATGTGGAAAATGTCTATGATGTTTCCACTGCGATCAGCGGAGCGGCGGCGCTGCGTTTTCTTCAGGCAAAAGAAGTCAATGCAATCCTTTTGGACTATGAAATGCCCGAGATGGACGGACCGNAGGTATTNNCGCAGATAAGAAATAATCCNCTCACGGCAAAAATTCCCGTTATTTTCCTTACCGGCGTCAATGANACTTCAAAAATNCAAAAAGCNTTGATGCTCAAACCGGACGGATACCTTTTAAAACCGATCGATAAGAATGTATTACTGAACAANCTNAAGGAGATTTTGGGATAGGAGGTANATAATGAACCCGGAAATAANAGTAGAAAAAGAAAATGAGAAGGAAAAAGAGATTACGCTGACAGANCTGTTTGANGTTGCGATGCTCCAACGGATACAGGANGCGTTTTCCNATATGACAGGACTTGCCGCNCTGATNACCGATGCAAACGGAGTGCCNGTCACAAAAGGGACNAATTTTACGGATTTCTGTGCGAAGTACACACGCGTAAGTCCGGTTGGCTGTATGCGTTGTCAGGAATGTGACAAACGCGGCGCGGAAATGACATTGAAGGAAGGCGAGCCGGTTGTTTATCNGTGTCATGTGGGATTGATTGACTTTGCNGCGCCAATCATTGCNGGTGGAAAAATGATAGGGTGTTTTGTAAGCGGACAGGTGCTCACGGAAAGCCCGAATATTATAACAATCATGCAGAGCGCAGGAGAATTGAAAATAGACCTGATAAAATACCTTCAGGCGGTNATGCAGGTAAAGGTTCTCGACAGGGATACNATCGACAGACAGGCGCGTTTCCTCTACACGCTGACGGATATTATTTCCAGNATTGCCTANCATCGCTANAAGATGGAGGAGGCAAATATTGAAATNGAGAAAGCGGCAAAAATGAAGTCGGACTTTCTTGCGAATATGAGTCANGAGCTTAGAACGCCGATGAATGCCGTGATNGGAATGGCGGAAATGGCATTGCGCAAAGACGCGCCCGATGANGTAAGGGAGTATCTCAATCAGATTCGGACGGCAGGAAAGACGCTGCTNACGATNATCAATGATATTCTTGACTTTTCTAAGATTGAGTCGGGAAAAATGGACATTGTCGATGCGGAGTTTGAAACGTTGTCCGTNTTCCATGATATTTCAACGATCATGGTGACAAGGATNAATTCTCAGGATGTTGAATTTTTGATGGATATTAATCCAAATCTGCCGTTTGTGCTTTACGGAGATAATAACAGAATAAAACAGGTGATCATCAACCTTGCAAACAATGCCGCCAAATTTACAANACAGGGAAAGGTNACATTGAANTTTGACTACAGGGAAAGAGATGANGAGTATATNGATTTTATTNTCAGCGTTGAGGACACGGGAATCGGNATCANAGAACAGGATCTNGANAAAATNTTTAAATCGTTCCAACAGGTNGACAGNAAGCGAAACAGAAATATTGAAGGCACCGGACTNGGACTTGCGATATGTCAGCAGCTNGTGTCNCTTATGAACGGATNTATTACTGTNGAGAGTGAATACGAAAAAGGTTCCTGCTTTNCNTTCGAAATACCNATTAAGGTCGTAAATGNCGAACCTTCGCTTGCGCTGAATAATCCGGAACCNTCACCGGCGTTTGGNGTTCTTGAGAATCCNTATTCCGACAAACAGCTTGCNTNGGATATGGAGAACCTTGGNATACCATACACGCGGATTGACGATATCAANNATATTCAGGCAGTAAAAAACAGNATTNTGCCCGTTATGGATAAAAANCCNTACTTATTTATAGATAAATCGGCGATNGAGGANGNGNTGTTTGAATTTATCAAAGAGAATCCGGATCTTACNGTGGTATCCATTACCTCGTACAGNTACTCGGCNGAAAGNGAACTGCCGAATATTATGNATGTAAAGAAACCGATATCCGCGATGATGGTAGCNGCGATNTATAATCATGAGGANTATATNGACGAGCAGGGNGGAGATGATATNTANGATTTCATAGCGGAAACGGCAAAGATTCTNATTGTNGATGANAANGCGGTTAATCTGACGGTTGCGGAAGGACTTTTGGAGCCGCTTGGAATGGACNTTGATACGGCGACNAGNGGAAAGGAAGCNGTTGACAAAATATCGCAGACATCNTATGATCTGATNCTCATGGANCATATGATGCCGGAAATTGANGGTGTGGAAACAACNCACATTATCAGACGNTTCTACAGAGAATANGACAGCGTTCCCATTATCGCNCTGACNGCGAATGCTGTNGGNGGCGCAAAGGATATGTTTATTCAGGAGGGAATGAACGACTTTATCGCAAAGCCGNTAGAGGTACATGTGCTTGTAAGTAAGATCAAGCAGTGGCTGCCTAAGGATAAGATNACAAAGCGTTCCGGNGGTATAAACCGCGCTAAACGNGAGATTCCGCAGATNGAGGGNATCGATGCGGCTGCGGCGATCGATATGCTCGGAACGGAAAAAATNTTCTGGGCAGTTTTAAANGATTACTGCAGAATCATTCCGCAGAAATTNGAACTCATCAGNGAATATTATNANNCGGAAAATTGGAAAAATTATACGATAGAGGTTCACGCGTTGAAAAGTTCTTCAAGACAGATTGGNGCNANGGANCTTGCGAAAAAGGCGGANNTGCTTGAAGCTGCNGGAAATGAGCTTGATATCGANATCATTAAGACCCACACACAAAAAGCGCTTGAAGAATATGAGCATTACTATGAAATTCTGAAACCGTATTTTGAGNANGAAAAGAACGAGGCAACAGAGGAATTGACNGANGANGTNTTATATCATGTGTTTGAGAAAGTTGAACATGCGATTGAGGAACTTGACACGGATATGCTTGGTGANGCGATNCATGAGTTGGATATNTATAAGCTCAATGANCAGNATCATGNATATTACGATCAAATGATGGAGGCNGCCGANAATATGGANGCATATGCGTGTGAGGACATTATGAATGANTGGAAAGAAAAGCTTTCCGAAGGATAGNACAAAATGCAGANAAAAAAATTATGGTCATGCNTCTTGTCNNTNATACTNTGTGCGCTGGCGNTGACNGGNTGCACGGGCAGCGTNTCCGATACNGATACAGGCANGNCNAAGAAAAGCATTGTCTGTACAACNTTTCCGTCNTATGACTGGACGCGGGNAATTTTNGGAGCGCATTNGGAGGAATTTGANCTGACGCTTTTGCTTGACAANGGAGGAGATATCCACAGCTATCAGCCGACNGCNAAANATATTGCNACCATTGCATCNGCNGATCTGTTTGTGTATGTCGGCGGNGANTCGGATGAATGGGTTGCGGAAGTCTTACGNAACNCNGGNAATCNGGAGATGCTTGTGGTGAATCTGATGGANGCGCTTGGCGANGCNGTAAAGGAGGAAGANGCNGTTGAAGGAATGCGGGAGCATCATCANGGNGAANCTGTTGANGANGCGGAGTATGACGAGCATGTGTGGCTTTCGTTAAAGAATGCGNAGATNCTGANACANGTGNTTTCCGACAATATCAAACNGTTAGANGNGGCNAACTNNNAAGANTATGCNGCGAACNAANAAGCCTATGTGGAGCNGTTGAAAGNGCTTGACAAGGAATATGCCGATGTGGTGAGCGCGTCGGATAAAACGACGCTTCTGTTTGGCGACCGTTTTCCNTTCCGNTATCTGACGGANGATTACGGNCTNNNNTANTATGCGGCATTTACNGGATGCAGCACGGAAACCGACGCAAGCTTTGAAACGATTACGTTCTTATCGGGAAAGATGGACGAACTGGGNCTTNGCGNGATTTTGACAATNGAAAATTCCGACAGGCGGATTGCCGANGTGATAAANCAGAACACGCNTGANAANNATCAGGAGATTCTTATNCTNAATTCTTTGCAGTCCGTGACNGCAAAGGANATNGACAACGGATTTACGTATCTAAAAGCAATGCAGGATAATCTCGANGTTTTAAAAAANGNGCTTCANTNAATAAAAAAGAGGTTCCGCGACAGGCGAAACCTCTTTCGATTCGTCAAAGATTAAGGTCTTAATCCCATACCGCCNTCCAAGGTGAGCGTTTCACCCGTCAGATACTTAAAGTCGGTAGAGGCAAGNTGNACGCAGACGCGTCCNATNTCCAATTCCGAATCNCCGTAATGACCTGCGGGCGGCATCTTGACATTTTCCTTGAANGCTTCGGGATATGCATTTTCGAACTGCTCCAACTGTGCAGTCCATGCCAGCGGACAGATGACATTGACATTGATGCCGTCCTTTGCCCACTCGGTAGCGGCAACACGGGTCAGACCGCGAATGCCCTCCTTTGCCGCGGCATATGCGCACTGTCCGAAGTTTCCGAACAAGCCTGCGCCCGATGCAAAGTTGATGACTGTGCCCTTTGATTTTACCAGATATGGATAACATGCTTTCATATAATAAAACGCGGCATACAATCCTGAATAAAGCGCGAGGTCAAATTGCTCTGTTGTATGCTCCGCCAAAGTCACGCCGGAAGCAGAAGCCTGTGCGTTGTTGATCAAAACGTCAATCCCTCCGAATGTGTCAACCGTCTGCTTGATCACGTTTGCGACAACCGCCTCGTTGTCGGCTCCNGCGTTTACGTCTGCCTGTATGATCAGAACTTTGATTCCGTAAAGGCGTTCCAATTCCTCCTTGGCATCCTCAAGCTTTTTTACGTTTCTGCCCGTAATCACCAAGTTCGCGCCTTCTTTTGCGTATGCCGTAGCGATGCCGTAGCCGATAGAGCCGCATCTGCCGTCACTTAAGACNGCTCTGCCCGCGCCTGTGATGATTGCTGTTTTTCCTGTCAAGAATCCCATAGTAATCCGTCCTCCTTCATATAATAATGATGTATATAGTATAACCTATTCTTTCAAAAAAAGATAGTTATTTTTTTATCAATCAATATTCTGAAACAGTGAAAAAANGCAAATTTCAAAAAAACTATAAAGTAAATGAAAAAACAACCGATAAAATAATTAGAAAAGCAAAAACAAACAGGTGAAATTTGCTTTTATGCATGCTCAATGTGAGGAAGGAGGGGTTTTTATGCGTATCGATGCATACAACCAAATACAGCAGATTTATGGGACAAAAAAGGTAGGAAAAGCAAATGAAAAGACAGCAGTATCCTCATCTTTCCGTGATCAGTTAATTCTGTCATCAACCGCGAAGGACACTACCGTGGCAAAACAGGCGGTCGCAAGTGCGCCCGATGTGCGGGAGGATTTAGTAAACTCTGTTAAGGAGCGGATTGACAATGGCGCTTATGAGGTAGACGTTAATGATTTCGCCGGAAAACTTTTGGAGAAATATAACGGACTCTTTTAAATGAGGTAAACAATCAGTGGCTAGTTTATTGGAAAACTTGATTGATGTGCTCGACAAGGAACATTTTGAGTATGAAAAACTCTTAATCCTTGCCGAGAAGAAAACGTCTGCAGTCGTCAAAGGCGATGTGGATAGCCTGTCAAAAATCACGGAGGATGAACAGGAGATCGTAGGCAGAATCCAGACAATGGAGAAGCAAAGAACAAAAGTTCTGGCTGATGTTGCCAACGTAGTAAACAGGGATGTTGAAACATTAAAGTTAATAGACCTGATTCAGATGCTCGCGAAAGTTCCCGACCAGCAGGAAAAGCTGCGGGACGTACAGGAGCGATTGGAGAAGACCACGGAACAGCTTAGGACGCAAAATGAGAAAAATCAACTTCTTTTGCAGGAAAAGCTTGAGATGGTCGAGTTCAATCTGAGTATGATACGAGCAATGAAGTCTGCGCCGGAAACAGCCAATTATTCAAAAGATGCATATACGAACGGTGAAGTGCTTGGTATCTTTCATGGTGGTTTCGACGCAAAACAATAACGACGAAACACGAGGAGGGTACCATGTCTTTATTTGGATCATTATATATAGGAGATAGCGGACTTAGAACATCACAGAACGCGCTGCACACNGTGGCGCACAATCTATCGAATATCAGTACACCCGGTTATGTCCGCCAGCAGGTGGCAAATACCGATACGCAGTATTCCAGTGTCGGAACGACCGCGGCAGGACGCAAAATGTTGTCCGGTTTCGGCGCAACATATGCCGAGTGCCGTCATGTCAGAGATGCGTTTCTCGACGCGACCTATCGCAATGAAAACGGCAGACTGGCATACTATGACAAATCATACGATGTAATGACGCATATCGAGGACATTTTGGGAGAACTCGATGCAGCGGCGTTTAAAGGTTCCCTGGAGGGGCTTTGGACCGCGATGCAGCAGATCTCAACCTCGCCCAACGACGTTACAAACATCTCGCTGCTTGTATCCAAGGCAGCTCAATTTGCTGAAAACGCGACAGCGGTATACAGCTCTTTTGTGGAATATCAGGATAATTTAAACAGACAGGTCATCAATTCCGTAAAAGAGATTAACAAAATCGGTCAGCAGATTCACGAACTGAATAAACAAATTGTAAAAATAGAATCCGGAGATATCGAGAGCGCGAACGATTTGCGCGACAAGCGCGATCTGCTTTTGGATCAGCTTTCCGGTTACGGAAATATAACGTTTCAGGAACACAGCACGGGCGCTGTGACCGTGCAGTTTAACCACAATGACTTCGTTACGATGAGCCAGTCTTATGACATGGAGCTGCTCGTGGACGAGGATACCGGTTATGTCACACCTTACTGGAAACAAAACGTTGTCTACAAAGAGAACATTTACGGCGTCAAAGAGCCGGATTACGATTCGGCACGCGTGTTTGACGTGACGGAGAATATTTCCTCCAAGAGNGATACCGATGTCGGTTCCCTAAGAGCGCTGCTTCTTGCAAGAGGCGACCATGCGGCGACCTACGTTGACCTGGAAACCGGCATGTGTAATCAAAGAAAACTTGACTCGCTCGATATCAAGCCATCGCAGTTTGATGAGGAGCAGGGTCTGAAATACTATGATAAATTTATTAAAAATTCCTGCATGATGAACATCGAAGCGGAGTTTGACAACATCGTGCATCAGGTTGTGACGTTGATTAATCAGACGCTCGCGGAAGCGGCGGCGAAGAATCCGGCAAGCGGATATCTTCTGAATGCGGACGGCTCGCCGATGCAGATGTTTTTAAAGAATGAAACGCCCGCCTATGAAAAGGTGTCGCTCACNGATGAGGAAATACAGGAGTTGAAGGCGCAGGGCGCGCATCTGGTACAGGTTTATGACGAGAACGGTCATCCGCTGACAAATACATTTTGGAAGTATATTGAGGAAGATCCGGAATCGCCGTTTTCGCTCTATAGCTGCGAAAATATCCGAATCAATGAGAAACTGGTTCAGGTACCGTCACTTCTTGGCTTTAAGACGGAAGATGACTCGGTCGACTACCGGACGATTGGCGAGATGCTTGTGAATACTTTCCAGAATACGCCGATTTATCTCAATCCGAATGCGACGGCGCCGAGTACCATCGAGAGCTGCTATACGGATCTCATGGCACAGGTGGCAAATTCGGGATTTGTCTTCTATGAACTTGCCGACTTTGAGCGGCTTGAGGTTGAGAGCGCGGACAACGAAAGACAGACAGTGATCGGAGTTTCTTCGGACGACGAGCTGGAGCATATGATCATGTATCAGAATGCTTACAACGCGGCAAGCAGATATATCAATGTCATTAATTCCATGCTCGATACGCTGTTAAGTATGGCGAGTTAACGGATTAGGAATGGAGGAAACGTAGATGGCATCTACATTTATGGGCTTAAATATTTCATATACGGGATTGGTTGCGTCCAACGCGGGATTAAACGCGACCGCAAACAATATTGCCAATATCGAAACAAAAGGATTTTCCAGACAGGAAGTAAAGCAGACGGCGGCAGAGGCGATGCGCTGTTTCCAGAACTACGGCTGTATCGGCGCGGGCGTTGACACACTCGGCGTAGAGCGAATCCGCGATTTGTTTTATGATGAGAAATACTGGGCAAACAATTCAAAACTCGGAGAAGCCGACAAGAAACAATATTATTGNTCGATCATCGAGGATTATTTAAGGGATCAGNNAGGCACAGACGAGGTAAAGGGCTTTACCACGATGTTCAGTGAGTATTGGNCAAAAATATCTTCCCTTGCGGCAAANACAAGTGAGGATAACTTNGCACTGGATTTTATCGGTGCGGGAGCAAATTTGTGTGAATATTTTAACATACTNTATAACAATTTCCANAAGATGCAGAAAGATGTCAANGACGAAATTAAGATTGACATNGATCAGNTTAACAGCTATGCACAGCAGATNGCAACATTAAATAAACAGATCAACACCATCGAAATTGGNGGAAACACGATTGCAAANGAGCTTCGCGACAAGAGAGATNTGGTCATCGACCAGCTTTCCGCGCTGATTGATGTTGAGTGTNNGGAAACAGANNTTTTTGANGCGCACGGCAATTCCATCGGCGCGCATAAGTATGTCGTAAAAATCTGCGGCGGTCAGNCGCTTGTGNACGATTACAATTACAGACAGCTTGAGTGTATTCCGAGAACGACCTGGCAGAAAGTCAATCAGAACGACGCGGACGGACTNTATGATGTCGTNTGGACGGACACCAANNNAGANTTGGGCGTCAGCGGCAAACGNTCCGGCGGTNANCTNAAAGGACTGTTTGAGGTGCGNGANGGAAACAATTATGANGCGTTCAGCGGAAAAGTGANGGCGGTCAGCAACTTGGAAAAGACCGTACGCATTANNGTGAACGATGATTATCTGCAGAATATGTCAAAATCAACCATTCCGCTGACGGANGGACGTATTATGATNGGCGGNGAATACTATTATTACACGGATTATGATTTTGAANTGGACGAAACAGGAGCNTGCTANTATACGTTCCACATGTCCGAGGACAANTCGAGAAATCCGATGATGGTAACGCCNGACGCGATNAATCAGAGCGTNANNATCGGCGANAAGATAAANTATCAGGGAATNCCNTATTANNTGGAACAGATGAACGAGTGGGTGCGTGACTATGCGNATACCTTTAATTCNATATANAANGTTGANGGTGCGACNGATTACTACGGAAATGTGACAAGTATTGNGNNNNCNACGGATGANTGNACANTGNNNGAGCATTTCCANGGAAANNTNNCNAACAGNGGNGCTTTNTATACNGGTACGGANGCNAGAGANAATTCGCAGTATGCGATGGATGTGGANGTNGGCGCAAAGTCTTACAATTCTGCATCGCAGACAGGATACTTTACTCTTACGGCGGGAAACTTTAGTGTGTCAAAAGAGTTGGAAAACGACCCGAGAAAGCTTCACACTCATACCGGCGAAACGGAGGGTGAATCAAAATATGACATTATTGAGAGCTTGATCGATCTGTCAACAAACACAGACAAGATGAAGTTCAGAGGCTGCAGCGCGGAGAGTTTCTTGATCTGTATGCTTGGTGACTCGGGACTGAACGCGCAGAGCGCAAACAGCTTCCAGAATATCTACGACAGCATTCGCGAGACGATTGCAAATAACCGCTATTCGATCAGCGGCGTTGACAAGGATGAGGAAGCGGCAAACCTGATCAAATATCAGAATGCGTACAGTCTTGCAAGTAAAATGATATCTGTATTGAACGATTGCTATGACAGGCTGATTAACGGAACCGGAGTATAGAGTATAAAGAGATTTTCTAAGGCATCTGAAAGACGCTGCCTAAGAAAAACTAAAACTTTATACGGCAAATTTGTGCAAAGGCACAAATTCGCGTGAAAGCAGAGCAAATGGAGGAATAGACGATATGGCGATGCGAATTACCACAAAAATGATACAGAACACATCGATCAGAAATTTGAACATGAATAAGGAGCGTCAGGAGAAGCTCACCAATCAGATGGCGACGGGAAAGAAGATCACGCGTCCGTCCGATGATCCGGTGACGGCAATCCGCGCATTAAAATTAAATTCATCGCTTGATAAGATCGATCAGTATTACGAGAGAAACTCTGAGGACGCGAAAAGCTGGCTCGAGTTGACGGACAAAGCGATTGATATGGTGGTTTCAATTCTCGGTACCGGTGATAGCGGAATGACAGCTAAGCTGAATCAGTTGGCAAACTCTTATTTGGAGAGCTCTGATGAGCTTGCGATCGTAACGGAGCTTGTCAGTCTTGTAGACGAATATTATTCTGTCGGAAACGCGGACAGTGCGGGCAGAACATTGTTTACGGGATATAGAACGGATCTTCCGCTTGCGTTTAAGGAGGCGAAGACCGAAACCTATAAGATTACGGAACAGCGCACCAAGCTGGATATGGATAAGATTACCTATGTGGCGACCGGCTGCCTGAAAGAGTTAAACGAGGGAAACTTTAATTCGACAGATGATGACGGCAATCCGCTTATGGGTACGACAGAGTATGATGTGTCTACCAATGAGATTTATCGTTTCCGCCTTGCGTATAATAATACGGATGTTGTGAAAGAGAAGCAGGTGCAGTCGACCGATGCAAACGGAAGACCAGAGTTTGACGGCAACGGCAATCCGATTATGGAGACGGTAAAGGATCCGAATGACCAGACAAGACTGATTTACGAGCCGGATGTCAAATTTGAATTCGGTAATTTCAGCGGTGCGATCAATCCAACGATATATAGCATTAATGCGGTATATGATGACACTGGAACGCAGATTTCAAAAGATATTCAGTTCTTTGACAATGCGACCGAGAAGGCGTACATGACAGTCGTAAATGATCCCGATGCGGTCGTATATATCGCGAGCACGGGAGAACTGCTTCTCGGCGATAATGTAAAGCAGTCCGTAGCGGAACTTGATTCGGATGTTGAGGTTCGCCTCAGCTATGAAAAATCGGAGTGGAAGAAAAACGACCTTGATCCTGTGCATTATTTCTATACGGAGCGCAAGCACCCGACACAGGACCGCCAGTTGATCTATAACGAGCATTTTCTGGAGGACCCGACGGCGAACGGAAAGCAGATCATTGAGTACGATATCGGAAACAATCAGACGATCCGCGTCAATACGACAGCCGATGAGATTTTTACCCACGATCTCGGCAGAGATATCTACGAGCTTCAGGATATGGCGAATGAAAAGACGACCATTTTCACAAACTTGACTAAGATAAAGTCGATGATCGAATCCGGAGAATATATCGAGGATGACCTTGCCCGTCTGGAATTGCAGAAAGCGGCGCTCGAAAAAGCGAATACCTATATCAACGATAAAATAAAAAACCGCATGGGCGAGTTGATCACAAACTTTAAGGGTTATCTTGAACAGGTAAACACTGCGGGCACAAGCTGCGGATCAAGAGGCAATCGTCTGGAGCTGATCCAGAATCGTCTGGGCACCCAGCAGGAGAACTATGAGGAGCTTGTCAGCCGAAATGAAGATGCGGATTATTCCGAACTTGCAGTGCAGCTTGCGAGCATCAAGACAAGCTATGACGCGGCGCTCTCATCAATCAGCTATGTATTGCAGACTTCTCTGCTTGACTATATCCGATAAAATATCAAACGACTAAAATCGCTTGGTATAACATAAAATACAAATGTAAGTTGTAATGACAGGAAGTATTGCAGTGCATTGACAGCATGGAGGATTAATATGGTAGAAGTAAATACAAATGCATTTGGAAAAATTGCGATTGAGGATGATAAAATTATTTATTTTGAACATGGGATTCTGGGCTTTCCCGACCTGAAACGGTTTACCTTGATCTTTAATATCGAAAAAGGTGAGGAATCGAGCATTAAATGGCTGCAGTCGTTAGATGAGCCGAACTTTGCGATGCCTGTCATGAATCCGGAACTTGTAATGGAAGATTATGAGTTGATGTTTGACACAGAACTTTTAAAGCCGCTGGGAACGAACTTGGAGCCGGATAACTTATTAATGTTTGTGACTGTGACCGTTCCGAAGGATATCACGAAAATTACCGTGAACTTAAAAGCGCCGATTATCGTAAATGTACAGGAGTGTAAGGCGGTACAGCTCATAAGCGATAATGACGCATACAGCATCAAATACGAGATTTACGATAAACTTGAAGCAAAGAAAGCGGGTGAGTGATATGCTGGCATTATCGAGAAAAAAAGGCGAAGCGTTGATTTTGAACAACGACATAGAGATCACAGTGCTCGAGATTAAGGGCGAACAGGTAAAGCTTGGTATTTCCGCTCCGAAACAGGTGTCTGTATATCGTCAAGAGGTGTATCAACAGATACAGGAGGCAAACAAGGAAGCGGCGAATAATACGGCAGCAGTGGAGCAGCTGGCAAATTTATTCCCCAAAAAGGAAAACGGAAAATAACATAAAAATAACGAAAAAAATGTTTATAGCCGCTATAAACATTTTTTTCGTTATAACCGATATAATCTATAACTGAACTTGTAAAAAAACATATATGCAAAGAAACATGGAGGTGAAAAGGCATGTATATAGAATCTATGAACAGTCAGGTGGCAGTAAATACGCAGACTGTAACACCTGTAAGCACAGTAAGACCCGTAACAAAGGCTGATGCCGACAATACTGTACGTGTGGAAACCACGGATGGAGAGCGCACACGGGCACAGGACAATGCAAGCGCAAACAGCGCAGTGAACGGTTACCAAAATAAGGATACCCGTACCCTTGAGGAAAAGCAGTCAGCCGAAAATGAGAAGATCAAAAAGGCAATCGAGAAGATGAACGTTCAGCTTCCGAATTCAGAGTTAAAGTTTGGCATTCACGAGAAGACCGACAGAGTGACGATCAAACTTGTTGATAAGGAAACGAAGGAAGTTGTTAAGGAGTTCCCGCCGGAAAAGACACTTGACATGATTGCGAAGTGCATGGAGATCGCGGGTGTGTTAGTGGATGAGAAGCTTTAATATTACATATTAAATAATATTTATGGAAAGAAAGGGATAGGTGTTGAGCGATGTCAGATAGAATGCGAATAACCGGTATGAGTTCCGGACTGGATACGGAGAGTATCGTACAGCAGCTTGTAGCGGCAAAACAGATTAAAGTAGATAATCTTAAGAACGATCAGAAGAAACTGGAGTGGAAGCAGACTGCATGGCAGGATCTGAACTCCAAGATTTATAACTTATACAGCGGTACGCTTTCAAAACTGCGTTTGAGTGGTGCGTTTAATAAGCAGAAAACCACGGTTTCCGATTCTACGAAAGCGACGGTTACGGCAAGTGGCGCGCCGAATGGCTCACAGACGTTAAAAATAAAGCAGACTGCAAAGACGGGATACCTTACAGGAACAAAGCTTGATGAGGATGCGGTTTATAAAAGCAGTAACGATATTGCAGGTATCAGTGAAAATCTGACGGGTCAGAAGATAAAGGTTACAGCCACACAGACGCTTGCAAAAGGAGATAAATACAAACTGGACGAAGATGGCAACGTTGTAAAAGCGACCATAGATGATATTTGGGATGAACGAGATGGAAAAATTAAGCTTAAAGAGGCGCAAGGCGGCGAGGCAGTAAGGGTTTCGACGGAAATTACGTTTGATAAAGACATGAAGATCAGCGACTTTGTTGCAAAACTCAGAGAAGCGGGCGTCAATGCCAGTTTTGACGAAGAAAATCAAAGATTTTTTATATCTTCGAAAAAAGCCGGCGAGGATCACGATTTTACGATTGAAAATCTTTCGGGAGGGAATGCGCTTGAGTTGTTAGGACTTGATGAAACCAAAGGCGCGTCGAGAATTAACGGAGAAAATGCGAAGATTGAATTAAACGGTTCTGAGTTTACATCCACTTCAAATACCTTTAATATCAATGGTCTGACCATTAACGCATTGGCAAAGACTGCGGACGGGGAAGAGATTCTCATTAATACGTCGGCGGATGTGAATGCCGTCTATGATACCATTAAAGATTTCCTTACGGAGTACAACGACCTGATCAACGAGATGGATAAGCTCTACAATGCGGATTCTGCTAGAAAGTACACAATGCTTTCGTCAGATGAGAAGGAAGCGATGTCGGACGAAGAGGTCGAGAAGTGGGAGGATACCATTAAAGGATCTCTTTTGAGAAAAGACACACAGCTTGGCAGCGTTATGAATACGATGACACAGGCGATGCTGAAGACATTTGAAATCAATGGAAAGACGGTGGGTCTTTCTACCTTTGGCATCAAGACATTGGGGTACTTTAACGCAAAGGATAACGAGCGTCATGCTTACCATATCGACGGTGACGAGGATGACGAGAACACAAGAGATACAGAAGATAAATTGATGAAAGCGCTTACCGAGGATCCGGAAGGCACGATAGAATTCTTTTCAAGTTTGTGTAAGAATCTCTATGGTGAACTGGATAAGACCATGAGCCAGTCGACGGAATACAGCAGTATCTATAAAGTGTATAACGACAAGCAGCTGCAGAAAGACTATGACAATTATACCAAGAAGATTAAGGAGGCCGAGGATAAACTCAGCGCTTATGAGGATAAGTGGTACGACAAGTTCTCGAAGATGGAAACGGCGCTTTCCAAGCTGCAGTCAAATCAGAGCATTGTATCAAGTATGCTTGGCTCGAACTGATAGGTGAAAGAAAGAGGGAAATAGCGAATGCTGAAACAGGACGGATATGCACAGTACCAGAATGCCAAGATCATGACCGCTTCTCCGGCAGAGCTGACGCTGATGCTTTATGAAGGCGCTATTAAATTCGGAAATATTGCAATTCTGGCAATGGAGAACAATAATCCGGCAAGGGCACACGAACATATCGTGAAAATAGAAAATATTTTGCAGAATTTTCGCGACACGCTGGATAAAAAATATCCCGTGTGGGAAGAATTCGAGAAGATTTATGTTTATCTGCTGCGCAGATGCCATGAGTGCAACGTTGCAAAGGATCCCGCGATCATGGAAGAGATCCTGACGCATATTCGCGCGATGCGCGATAACTGGAAAGAAGTGATGAAGTCAGCTGCCGCGGATAAAGAAAATCCGGCAGCGCAGTCGAGAGTGGCAGGCGGACAGGGAAACAAGTCGGGATACAGCGCCGGCGGCACAGGAGCTTAAAAGGGGAAAGCATATGACAGAAGACTATTTACAGATTATGATCGAGAGTCTTGAAAAGAAAAACGAAGTCTTGGATCAAGTGCTTGCGCTGGACAAAAAGCAGCTTTCCATTGCCTTGGCAAAGCCGTTTGACATTGAGCAGTACGATAAAACAATGGACGAAAAAGGGGAACTGATCGATGCGTTGGAGAAGCTTGATGAAGGCTTTACGAGCACCTATGAGCTTGTGCGCGAAACGGTGCAGGCGGATCCGAAAGCGTATGCCGACAAGGTAAAAAAAATGCAGGATTTGATTCGTACCGCGACGGATAAGAGCGTTACGATAAGAGCGCAGGAACAACGCGGAAAACAGGCAATGCAGTCTGCCATGACGAAAAAGCGTGAAGAAATACGGATCATGAAAGCCAGCAATGAGGCAGTGGCGAAATATTATAGGTCTATGAGCCGAATCAACGACGTTGATCCGCAGCTTATGGATAAGAAGAAATGATGACCAAAGCGCCAACCACGGTAAAGCGTGGCTGGCGTTTTTGCTCGACAGGACATATGGGGGAAACTGCAGATGTTAAAAATACAATTTTTAAATGGCGGATTGGCAAATCAGGCGTTTCAGTATATTTTCGCCAGATACTATGAGCTCTCGCATCCCGGTGAAATTATGTATATGGATGATTCCTATTTTGCGTTAAACACAGTGCATAACGGTTATGAATTGGAAAAAGTATTCGGAATTAAACCGCATATGCTCAGTGAAGCATTTGACGCGGATGTGTGGGCATATATGCTGGAGCAGAAAAAACAAGGAAAGAGCATTCCCTGGCTGCTTAGAGATAACGGCGTGGATATGAAAATGGTTGCGGAATTTAACAATTATACGCAATTTAATCCGTTTTTGGGAAAGGTGTACCAGATACCGAGTGGAGAATATGATCCGAATATTCTTGATTTTGATGAAAATATATATTATCATGGATATTGGCTGAATAAAGGCTGGTTTGAAATGTTCAAACAGCAGTTTCGAATGGAATTCTGTTTTCCTGCAATTACGGACGAGTACAACAAAGCGCTCATGCATAGAATATTGAATGAAAAATCAACGGCGATGCATATCCGCAGAGGAGATTATGTGGATATTGGAGTAGCGTATGATGCGGAAAAGTACAGGGAAATGACGCAGATGTATTTAGATCATTTTGGTGGGGATACGACGTTATTTGTATTTTCGGATGATATTGCGTGGGCGAAAGAGAACAGCGAAGCGATGCTGCTGAATCAATTTCGGGAATGCGTTTTTGTTGAGGGAAATATGAATGGCAGAAATTACCGTGATCTACAATTGATGTCCAGCTGCAAGTATATGATTATCGGACACAGCGCGTTTGGTTTTTTGGCGGCATTATTAAACATAGAATTGATAAGCTGCGTTAATGCTTCGAACAGAGAGGTGTAGGACATCGGATAAAATATAATGGAGGCTAAAAATGTCGAGATTACCAATTTCAGTATGTATTATAGCAAAAAATGAAGAAAAATATATCGAGGGCTGCCTGCAGCATTTAAAGCCGTTTGGGTTTGAGATTGTCGTGGCTGACACAGGTTCGACAGACCGTACGAAGGAAATTGCGGCGCAATATGCGGATACCGTGGTGGATTTTGAGTGGATCGATGATTTTAGCGCGGCGCGGAATTTTTGCGCGCAGCATGCCACAAACAACTGGATTTTAGCGCTTGACTGCGATGAATATTTGGAGAGCTTTGATTACAAGAATATTCGTATCCTGACGCAGAAACTGCCAAGGTGTGTGGGGAGATTTTCGTTAAAAAGTCTGGTAATGGGAAACGACGGCATCCAGCGCTACACAATCGATACAGTTACACGATTTTACAACAAAAAACGCTTTGTTTGGTCGGAACCGATTCATGAGCAGCTTGTTCGGATTGAGGCTCCCGAAGATCTTGAGTTTCCATGCTTTGATATGCCGATGGAGGCGATTCACCACGGTTACAATATCTCCGGCGACGAGATGGTGGAAAAGCAGCTTCGCAACCTAAGGCTTCTCGGAAAGCAGTTGGAAAGGGATCCGCGGGATCCGTATATATGGTTCCAGATTGGGCAGTCGCAGTTTGTGTTGATGAATTACGACAAGTCCGTGAGCGCGTACGAGATGGCACTTTCGTTCAATCCTGATACTGAACGCTTTTTTGTGGAGGTTTTGATTGAGTCGCTCAGCAAAGCGTATCTCAATGTCAACAGGGCACAGGATGCGGTCAATCTGTTGTTAAAATACGGCGAAATATATAAGACTGCAAAATTTGAGTTTGCGCTTGCAGGCGCCTATATGGAAAATAATCAGAAGCTTCAGGCGCTGATGCACTTTATCAAGGCAACTACGATGAAAGACAGGGATGAGCTCGGTGAAGGTCTGCTCGCGTGTTACGCGAATATCATCAACATCTACAGGGAGATGGGACAGGATGATATGGCTGACATGTATATGGATCTGTACGAGAAATGCTTACGCGAGAAGGAAAGAGTGCTGAATTCCTAGGGGATTCAAAAATTTTGAAAAAAATTCAAAAAAACTATAAAGTATTTTCCCGTTGGGGTCGATATAGATATCAGAAACAATAAAAAAACAAAGTTAATAACTGTTTTAGCCGGTGGGGAATGGGCGCGCCACCCGGTAGAGCCGGCTGAAACAGATATTATAAAAGGATTGGCTAATATATTAATCAATCTGATTAATAGGAAGCGGCGTTTCTTGCTTCCAAAAGCCGAAAATCTTACAGGTTCTCGGTTATACAACTAAATAAAGAAATAAAATAGGTAAGAGAAAGGATTCTCTTACGACAAACACAAGGAGGTAATACTATGGTAGTACAGCACAATTTATCAGCAATGAACTCTAACAGAATGTTAGGCATCACAGCAAAGGCAGTTTCTTCTTCTACAGAGAAGTTATCTTCAGGATACGCAATCAACCGTGCAGCAGATAACGCAGCAGGTCTTGCTATTTCTGAGAAGATGAGAAAGCAGATCAGAGGTCTTACACAGGCATCTGCAAACGCTGAAGACGGCATCAGCTCTGTACAGACAGCAGAAGGTGCGTTGACAGAAGTTCATGACATGCTTCAGAGAATGAACGAGTTGGCTATCCAGTCAGCAAACGGCACAAACTCAGAAGATGACCGTTCTTACATCCAGGACGAAATTGATCAGCTGACACAGGAAATCGACCGTGTTGCTGAAACAACAAAGTTCAATGAGACATACCTCTTAAAGGGTGACACAAAGAACGTGGATGCTATGGGTTATACCTATACATACAAGTCAGTTACCACTGCTACGAGAGCAACAGCTCAGATTGTAGACGCATCAGCTACGGCTACAGGCTTGTCAGCAACGATTTCATTTGCAGCAAACAACGGTACAAAGGTTACAGCATCTGATTCAAATAACCTTGCAAAGGCTATCAGAGATCAGGGCTTCACAATCACAACCTCTACAACATCAGGTTCTCTTTCTTACTCGCTTGAGTTGAACGGAAGCGACGCTAAGGCTAACTACCGTGTGGTAGCGTCAAGCATTGGCGGCGGTGTATTCCAGATCAAGAACCTCAACGGACAGACCGTTGCAACTGTTACCGTAACAAGATCAGCTACTCTTGAGTCAGCTGGCGTAACAGCAGGATTGTCACAGGTCGTTACAGCTTACACTGTATCGGCAGCTTACGCAAAGGGCGATGTATACTCAGTATACGACAAGGATGGAAACAGAATTTCGGCGAACAAGCTGGATACCTATTTCACAGCAGGCGATGCTGTAAATGCTGGTGATGCTGCTGGCACTGTTTCAGCAAATGCCGGTGTGCCTAAGATTTACGACGTACTCGGAAAAGAGATTTCTGCAGTAAGTGTTGCAAATAAGCAGTTGGTAGCAGCAACTAAGGATCAGACAGCTACATTGAAGATGAGCTTCCATGTAGGCGCTGACGGAACAGCTAACAACAAGATTAACATCAACATCGACGCTATGACAGCTAAGAGCCTTGGCATCAACGGCTTGAAGGTTAACGGCACAGACGGAACAAACGCTACAGACGCTGTTGAGACAATCGCTGCAGCTATTAAGAAGGTTTCTACACAGAGATCTGCACTCGGTGCTGTTCAGAACCGTTTAGAGCACACAATCAAGAACTTGGATAACATCGTTGAGAATACAACAAGCGCTGAGTCAGCAATCCGTGATACGGATATGGCTACAGAGATGGTTTCATTCTCTAACGCAAATATCCTTTCACAGGCAGGTCAGTCTATGCTTGCACAGGCTAACCAGTCTAACCAGGGTGTACTTTCAATCTTAGGCTAATCCCTATAGATTAGATGTGCAAACAGGTTAAAATGTTAGAGATTTAATTTCTACCATTAACATAGAACAGGGCTTCCGATTTCGGAAGCCCCTGTTTTTTTAGATTAAAATTCAATTCCGCGTGTTTCACTAATTCTTCGCAGAATAGCAGGCTGCATCGCATACAAAAACAGCTGCAGACTTGCTTCATAATTTTTTACAAGCGCCGCGTCCTCGCGCGTTGCGAGCATTCGATAATTTTTGTCGATATAGACGATGTTCTCACTGAAATCAAGCTTATAATGAAAGTCCTTGATTCCGAGAATAGATTGACAGCGCACGATCGTTGTCACGTTCGGCTTAGGAAGCTGTAAAAACAGAATGTTCGGATTGATCTGGCGGATCACTTGTTCCAAAAACGGATCATTATCCTCCATATAGACGGCTTCCTGTTCCTCAAAAAAGTTGACAAACCCTAAGCCGTTTTCATCATTTTCCAAGATGCGGCTTGGGGACGCCATGCCGCGCAGCCCGTAAATTGCATCGTTCAACGCAGTCAGGTCGGATTGCGCCATATTGTGTGCTTGTCCCATGCGATGCAGATAAAACGATTCGAAGATCGATCGCAGAAGGACAATGCTCATCTTCATGCATTTCTCGGGACGTGTGTATTTCATAAAAAAATTCAGACAGTTGCGTGTCAGATAATAATTTACTTTCGTATTGTCACATCGCCGCATGGGGTTTGCCGAATGATACATTTTTGCCTCCGCAAGGGCGACGATTTCATACCCCGCCTGCTTCATATTGAAACTCCATTCAGTGTCGTCCCAGTAGAGAAAATTATCCTCCGGCATCAGTCCTACTTTTCGAATGGCGTCAGTGGATACCAACATCGCACAGGCGCTTACGGCGTCGCAGTAAACAATGTTTGGAATCGTATCGTCGTCGACATGGTCGGCGTAGAGCGTATGTGCCCGAAAATTTTTAAAGTCGACGGAGATGCCGAACTGTTGTATGTAGTGGGGCATGTGCTTGTGATAGACCTTTGCGCCGACAATGCCGACGTTTGGGTTCGTTTGCATAAAACGCATCATATTGCCAAGTGCAGCAGGGTCTAAGGTAATCGACTCGCCAAGACAGCATATATAATCGCACCCTGCATCCATCGCCTGTCGGATGCCGATGTTGAGTCCGCCGCAGCTTCCCAAATCGTCCGGACAGCGTGCGAGTGTGATGCGGTCCTGAAACTGCGCGTTCAGAACGGAAACGGAGTCGTCAGAGGAAGCCATGTCAACGACAAAAATCCGAAGATCCTTGAAGTCGGAATGAAACACGGAAGTGATGCATTCCACAGTCTTATGACCCATATTATGATTTGAGATAACAATTCCAAGCGACATAAAAATCCTCCGTCTTTCATATTCTATTGCCATTTTAGCATAAATGCGTGTGGAATGATACAGCAAACACAAATTTGCGATTTTAATTTTTCGCTGCAGAATGTGTTGAGTTGTTATGTAAATCCTGTTATAATAAAGAAAAATATCATGAAAACAGATTTTCATGGTTAAAGAAAGGGTTGTTGGCAGTATGAAATTCAGCCTATGCATGATCGTAAAAAATGAAGCGGCAATTTTAAGGAATTGTCTGGACTCTTTGTGTGATATTATGGACGAGATCATCATTGTGGATACAGGCTCCGATGATGATACGAAAGCGATCGCGCAGTCTTATACGCCTGATGTCTATGACTATGCGTGGCATGACGACTTTGCGGCGGCAAGAAACTTCGCGTTTTCCAAAGCGACAGGGGACTATATTTATTCTGCCGACGCCGACGAAGTGTTAGATGAGGAGAACCGCACGAAGCTCAAAGCCTTAAAACGCGCGCTGCTTCCGGAGGTCGAAATTGTGCAGATGATCTATGTGACGGAGCAGTTGAATCATCCGACGGAAAATTTTGTCCGTGACAGGCGTCCCAAGCTCTTTAAACGATTGCGCACGTTTACATGGATTGAGCCGATACACGAAACCATCAATACATCACCTGTTGTGTTTGACAGTGATATCGAAATTTTTCACCGCCCTCAGGGGAATCACAGTAGCAGAGACTTTCATGTATTTGAGAAGGTCATCGAGGAGAAGGGTGCGCTTTCCGACAGATTGCTTGGCATGTATTTGCGAGAACTGTATAAAGCAGGAGAGGAGCGGGCTCTGGAGCGTGCGAAGCCATTTTTGGAACAGGCGTATGTGGACAGACAGCAGAAAGAGAATGTCGATCTATGCCGTCGGATAATTGCCGTGCTGCTGAAAATTTACCGCCAGATGGACGATCCCGTGAATATGTTAAAAATTTCACTATGTGAGGAGGCGACGGTGCCTTCTGCGGAGATGTGCATGGAGCTTGGCTATTTCTTTATGAAAAAGGAGGATTTCGAGGAGGCTGCTACATGGTTTGGCAGAGCGGCGTTTGACTGCGAGAGCGAGATTGACATTGCAAGCAGCGGAACATCCGCTTTGATGGCGCTTGCGCTCAGCTACCGGAAGCTTGCCAGATCACCGAAATTGAGAGCGCTTCCCGAAAAAGACTATGAGTTGGAGCACACAAGGCTGACCGAAAAAGCCACGGAATATGAGCGTATGGCAAGGAATTGGCGTCCCGCAGAACTGCCGCTCGATGCAGAAGAATAATAAAAAAGCAAGTTGATAACTTGCTTTTTTATTATTCTTCATGAGAAAGTTTCTTATGTATAAGCATTAAAGAGCATTCCTGTATAGATACTCGTCATATAAGGGTTAATGTAGTTTGTGAACGGGTTTGGATATGCGCAAATGCGTCTGTCAATGTATTCCATCGGGTCGAGCGAGATGGAAGTCAGCTTTCGCATCATCTGGTTTCCGAAGCCCTGTAAAGCGCCGGAATCCGCAAACAAATCCGTCTTTTCGTATTCGAGGCTTGCGTCGTCGTTTACTGTGATGCCGTACTTTTCCAAATTTGTCTTATGAAGATCGAGGAATTTTGTCATATCCTTTGACAAAAGTCTTGTCAGGGAAAGATCATCATCGTTTGGCGTCGTATTTTCCTCTGCCGTGGCATCTGCAAGCACACCGGTTAAGAAATGGTTGTAACCGTCGACAAATGTTTCAATATTATAAGAAAGTGATTCCGCATCGGCAAAGAGTCCGACGTTTGCCGTTCCCGTTCCGTTTTCGGGATGCAAGGTTACATGGTATGCGTCAAGCACATCAAACGAATTATAATAAGAAGACTCTTCGTTTCCATTAATGCTGTAAATCGCATTGGATGCTTCCTTAACAGTATCATTTAATCCCAGATAATCAACAACGCCGTTATGATAGCTGGTCTTATCGTCATTGATCGTGAAATGTCTTTCGTTCTGGAACGGAAGACCGTATGCATCAGAAGTAATCTCAAGTGCGGAGAGTTCCCCGTCCTCAATAACCTTTGCGGATACGCCGATATCAGAATTGTTGATAAGGCGCGCAAGTTTCTTTTGCAGTTCGCTGTTTGTCTCTCCCTCGTTTACATTAAACTGCAATTCATAGTGCAGCTTATTCGTAAGGATATCAAAGGAGTAACTGTCCGGTTTCAAAGCCGTCGCCTGATCTGCCTCGATAAATTTTCCGGTGTTGACCTGAGGCGATGCAAAGCTTTCCACCTCAAGGGTAAAGCTGGACGGAACATTCCCGTCTGACTTCTCGGGCATGTACTCTACTGTCGCAAGATTTTCATTATCGCTGTAAGCCGTTTTCATAGCAAACAGATCGTTGTCGTCGCCGCTCAGCGAGGTGATCGTCTGCTTCAGGTTTTGAGCGCTCTCTTTCAAATGAACCGCAAACGCGATCGACTTCGGAGAAGGCTCGTTCAGATAAAGCGGAGCAAAACGGTTTTTCCACTGAATCGCGCTGTATACATTTTGCAGCTCACTCTGGTCATGGGTATCATAACGGGAACTGCGCTTGTTTACTTTTCGGTTGCTGCCGTTATACTTGTTATCACGGCTGCGGTATGTTGTCAGATATTGATCGTAAATTTGCAAAGTCGTAAAAGAAACCGCCATCAATGCTCCTCCTTTCTCTAAATATATGGTATCATAGTATATATTAAACAAATACAAAAAACCAGAATATTCTGACAGTTTTTGCAGAACATACCTGTATATGAATAAAATACCACGAAACGGGGTAAAAATCAAGTGTTTCGCGCTTTTTTTTGCCGAAAAAATCGAATTTTCATTGGAAAAACAGTTGACGAGCATGGGGAACATGTGGTATGCTTGTAGGGCGAAATGTGTCTGAGGTCTTTTTTTTATGCTTTTAAAACCGAAAAAAGCACAGACGCGGATTGCATGATTAGAACATGATAAGGATTAGAACGCTGACGGAGGTGGAATTATGCGTACAAAGATTACACTGGCTTGTACAGAGTGCAAGCAGCGCAACTACAATACCACAAAGGAAAAGAAGAACCATCCTGACAGAATGGAGATCAAAAAGTATTGTAGATTTTGCAGAACTCACACATTACACAAGGAAACAAAGTAATTGATTTTAAGAGCATAGGAGGCAAACTATGGCAGACACGGCAAAGAAAGAGGCGAAGAAAGACAGCTTTTGGAAAGGCATGAAAACCGAATTCAATAAAATTTCATGGCCGGATAAGACGGAAACGGTAAAAGAGTCTGTGGCAGTGCTTTGTGTTTCTGTTGTGTTGGGACTGATCATTACCTTTTTGGATACGATTATCCTGTTCGGTGTTGATTTCCTGACAAGTATCGGAATGTAACAGTGAGGTTGAATAGTATGGAAAAAAAGAAAGAGACCAAGGCGGTAGCCAAAAAGCTTATTACTCCCGAAACAAAGGAATGGCTTCAGGCGTCCCCCGAGATGCCGGAAAGACCAAAGGAAACCGTGGTTGAAGAAACCGTTGCAAAGGCGAAAAAACCTGTTTTGGAAGAGACCGAGGACGACGGCGAGGTGCACAGCAAGGTTGCTTTAAGCGACAATAAGAGCGGTTTGGGAATGGGCTGGTATGTTGTTCATACTTATTCAGGCTATGAAAACAAAGTAAAGGCAAACATTGAAAAGGCGATTGAGAACAGACATCTTGAAAATGAGATTCTCGAGGTGCGCGTGCCTTTACAGGATGTGACGGAGCTTAAGGACGGCGTGGAGAAGAGTTCTCAGAAGAAGCTTTTCCCCGGCTATGTGCTTCTTCACATGGATGCCGACAATAACGATGCGTGGTATGTGGTGCGAAATACAAGAGGCGTCACAGGATTTGTGGGACCCGGAAGTAAACCCGTGCCGCTCACGGAAGCGGAACTTGCGGCGCTTGATTTCGGACATGAAGTAAATGTTTCGTTCTCTGAAGGTGATGTCATCAATGTTACCGCGGGCGTATGGAAAGATACGGTCGGCACGGTGCAGAAGATCGACACGGCAAGAAAGACGCTCACCATCATGGTGGAAATGTTCGGTCGTGAAACACCTGTGGAGATCAACTTTTCGGATGTCAGAAAGATGTGGGACTAAAAAACGAAAAGATTTGCTAAGACGGCAAAAGACGCCGCCTAAGAAAATCTATGTTTCGTTTAAAAGAATGCCAAAAGACGGCATTCTTTGTATTGACAATTGTTAGATTTTGTAATAGTATATTATACGGAATTTTTTCCGTGTGGGGGGGTTATCCGCCCAAACAACCACAAAACGGTTTCTCAGCGTGCGCTGAAAACCGAGAATAAAATAGGAGGTGCCAAAATGGCAAAGAAAGTAGAAGGATACATTAAATTACAGATTCCCGCCGGCAAAGCAACACCGGCTCCACCGGTTGGTCCTGCGCTTGGACAGCACGGTGTAAACATTGTAGAGTTCACAAAGCAGTTTAACGCAAAGACTGCGGATCAGGGTGATTTGATCATCCCTGTTGTGATCACGGTATATGCAGATAGAAGTTTCAGTTTTATCACAAAGACTCCGCCTGCAGCAGTTTTATTAAAGAAGGCTTGCAACTTAAAAACTGCATCGGCAACACCGAATAAGACGAAGGTTGCCAAGATTTCAAAGGCAAAGATACAGGAAATTGCTGAGTTAAAGATGCCCGATTTAAATGCGGCAAGCCTCGAGGCTGCTATGAGCATGATCGCGGGTACGGCAAGATCCATGGGTATCGAAGTAGAAGAATAAGATTTTCGATTTTTTGAAAGGAGTAGAGTGATAGAATGAAACACGGTAAGAAATATAATGAAGCCGCGAAGTCGGTAGACCGCGCAACTTTTTATGAGCTTGAAGAGGCTGTTGCATTAACAAAGAAGACGGCAACCGCAAAGTTTGATGAAACCGTAGAGGTGCATATTAGAACAGGTTGTGACGGACGTCATGCAGATCAGCAGATCAGAGGCGCTGTTGTCCTTCCGAACGGAACAGGTAAAACAGTAAAAGTTTTGGTATTTGCAAAAGGTGATAAGGTAAATGAGGCGGAGGCAGCGGGCGCTGACTATGTTGGCGGCGACGAGCTGATTCCGAAGATCCAGAATGACGGTTGGTTAGATTTTGATGTTGTTGTAGCGACACCGGATATGATGGGCGTTGTTGGTCGTCTTGGTAAGGTTTTGGGACCTAAGGGCTTAATGCCGAACCCGAAGGCCGGCACTGTAACCATGGATGTTACAAAGGCAATCAACGATATCAAGGCCGGTAAGATTGAGTATAGACTTGACAAGACAAACATCATTCACTGCCCGATTGGAAAGGCATCCTTTACAGAAGAGCAGTTGTTACAGAATGTGAATGCACTTTTGGATGCAATTGTAAAGGCAAGACCTTCCGCATTGAAGGGACAGTATTTGAGAAGCATTACATTGTCATCTACAATGGGACCTGGTATAAAGGTTAGTGTTGCGAAGTTCTAATCATGAAAAAGAAATATAAGAGATAGATACCAAAATGCAAGTCGTAAGGCTTGCATTTTGGTTTATGCACACGCCGATGCTAATGTAAAAAAACATATATGACAGTTTTTTACATAGGAGATATGCCACTGAAGTGGCGCATCGGCGGCGCGCGAGTAGGGAAAGTCTTCCCTACTCGATTAAGAATAAGTTAGCGTTGTTTGCAAGGGGGATTATGAGAAGAAGGATTGGACTTTTTGTAACAATTACATTGATGATATTCGGAATTGGTCTGGCGGGAATGCTGCTGTATCGCGAAAAATTAAGAGCGGCTGCGGACATGCCGAACGACAAAGTGGTTATACAATTTCCGACCGATTTTGACATAGCGCAAAAACAGGGGATGTTGTCGGAGGCGCAAACACAGGCGTGGGAATTGTCACAGGTGGAAACGGCGCAAACAGATACCGACACGGATATCGACCGAGCGCTTTATGAGGAAGCGGTTTCTTTGGGACAAAAGGCGTTTGTTGCGGAGTGCGCCGACAAAGAACAGGTGACGTTTGCGTTTGCGGGGGATATTCTTTTTGACGAATCGTATACCATCATGTATCAATATGTTGCAAGAAACGGCAGTGTTGAGGATACTTTTTTATCGGGACTGTCAGAGCGGATGCGCGCCGCGGATGTTTTTATGCTCAACAATGAGTTTCCGTTTTCGGAGAGAGGAACGCCTACGGAGGGAAAGCAGTTTACCTTTCGGGCAAATCCAAAGCATGTTGCGGTTTTGGAGGAAATGGGCGTGGATTTGGTATCGCTTGCAAACAACCATGCGTATGATTACGGAAACGATGCGCTATTGGATACGTTTGATGCGCTTGACAGTGCGGAGATTCCCTATGTGGGGGCGGGGAGAAACCTTGACGAGGCAATGCAGCCGGTTTATATCATTGCAAACGGCATGAAATTCGCAGTCGTGAGCGCAACGCAGATTGAGCGTAACGGGAATCCTGACACAAAGGAGGCGACGGCAACAAGCGCGGGTGTATTGCGGTGTCTTGATCCGTCGGCGCTTTTAAGGGTGATTGAGGAGGCGAAGGAAAACAGCGATTTCGTGATTCTTTATATTCACTGGGGGACGGAGAGCCAGGAGGAGATTGACTGGTTACAGCAGGATCAGTCGGCTGTTTATGCCAAGGCAGGAGTGGATTTGATCATCGGCGATCACCCGCACTGTCTGCAAAAGATTGATGTTGTCGAGGGTGTGCCTGTGGTGTACAGTCTCGGAAATTTTTGGTTCAATTCAAAAGCGCAGAACTCCTGTTTGATCGAGGCGACGTTTGACCGCGAAGGCGTAGCGCGAATGCAGTTTCTTCCATGCAGACATGAAAACTGCCGCACAAGACTTCTTACAGGAGAGGAGGCGGACGGCGTGCTCGATTATATGCGAGGCATCTCGCCAAACGTCTATATTGACGGGAACGGATATATTGATTGGAACCGCTCCTAAAAAAAATGCGGAAAGTGTTGACAAGGCAAAACGGATATGATATTGTATTAAAGGTTGTAAAACCATGCCGAAGACAGTAGGTACGACAAATGCTGACGCGTTTGTTGTGTAAGGACAATACGCCTACCGAGGAAAAGAGTTTTTATGATAAGGATTTAGGAACCTCTCTTTTTGTTACGGCATAATAGGAGAGGTTTTTTTATAGAAACGTATCGTATAACTCCTTTCGGCAGGATTTGTGTGCAAATCCATAAATCTATAAGGAGGTAAGAAAATGGCAAAAGTTGAATTAAAACAGCCGATCATTGACGAGATCTCAGCGACGATCAAAGATGCTGCATCTGTTATAATCGTAAAGTACAGCGGAATTACGGTTGCACAGGATACGGTTTTTCGTAAGCAGCTTCGCGAGGCGGGCGTTACTTACAAGGTTTATAAGAATACTTTGATGAACCGTGCATTTCAGGGTACGGAATTCGAAGGTCTTTGCGAGAACCTTAAGGGAACAAACGCGATTGCAGTGAGCAAGGATGATGCAACGGCTCCCGCAAGAATTGTGAGCAATTTTGCAAAGGGCTGTCCTGCGCTTGAGATCAGAGCGGGCGTTGTAGAGGGCGTTGTCTATGATGCGGAAGGAATGAAGGCAATCGCAAATATTCCTTCAAGAGAAGAACTGCTTTCAAAGTTCCTCGGAAGCATCAAGTCGCCGATTACAAACTTCGCGCGTGTGCTTAATCAGATTGCGGAGAAGGGCGGCGCAAGCGCATGTGAACCCGCACCTGCGGCAGAAGAGGCAGCAGTGCCTGTAGAAACTGCTTCAGAAGCAGCAACAGAAGCACCGGCGGAAGAAGCGGCAGAAGAGGAAGCGCCTGCAGCAGAAGCAGCAGAGCCTGTTGCGGAAACAGCAGAAGCTCCGGCAGCAGAGTAAGAACGAAACAAATTGAAAAAATAAAATGATTATGGAGGAAAAAATCATGGCAAAGATGACAACAGCAGAATTTATTGAAGCGATCAAAGAGCTTACCGTTTTAGAGTTAAACGATTTGGTAAAGGCTTGTGAGGAAGAATTCGGCGTATCTGCAGCAGCAGGCGCTGTCGTTATGGCAGCAGGCGGCGCAGCAGCTCCGGCAGCAGAGGAGAAGGATGAGTTCGATGTAGAGCTTACTGATGTAGGACCGAACAAGGTTAAGGTTATTAAGGTTGTTCGTGAAGTGACAGGTCTTGGCTTGAAGGAAGCTAAGGATTTGGTTGACAACGCACCGAAGGTACTCAAAGAGGCAGCAGCAAAGGCTGAGGCTGATGATATCAAGGCAAAACTTGAGGCTGAGGGCGCTAAGATCACTTTGAAATAAGTTTCTGGCACATATCAAAAAGGGCAGGTCAATTCCTGCCCTTTCTTAAATTTTTCCAACTTTTGTAAAAATTTCGTTGACTTTCAAATTGACTTGTGATAACATGTAATGTGCGCTATTGTGAAAAATAGGCTTATTTACCGTGTTTAAATAACAGGCGTTTCTTAACGTCCGACACGGGGTAGCGCGTCAAATATATGACTATAATTGAAGAACGGGGTGAAAATGTCATGGAAAAGAACAGATTACGTCAGGTTGTTTCGGGAAAAACGATGCGTATGAGCTACCAAAGACAAGAAGAGGTTTTGCAAATGCCAAATCTCATCGAAGTGCAGAAAGACTCATACAAATGGTTTCTCGAGGAAGGCTTCAAAGAGGCGCTGGCAGATATCTCTCCTATCACGGATTACAGCGGACGTTTAAGCTTGGAGTTTGTTGATTATGTTCTTGCGGAGGACGAAATCAAGCACACGATCGAGGAGTGTAAGGAACGTGATTTAACGTATGAAGCCCCTGTAAAAATTAAAGTTCGTCTTCACAATAAAGAAAAAGAAGAAATCAGCGAGCATGAGATTTTTATGGGTAATTTTCCGTTGATGACAGAAACGGGTACATTTGTTATTAACGGTGCGGAGCGTGTTATTGTAAGCCAGTTAGTTCGTTCACCGGGTATTTACTACGGAATTGCCCATGACAAGATCGGTAAGAGATTATTTTCCTGTACAGTGATCCCCAACAGAGGAGCATGGTTGGAGTACGAAACGGATTCCAATGATGTTTTCTATGTTCGTGTAGATAGAACAAGAAAGGTGCCGATTACGGTATTTATTCGTGCGCTTGGCGTCGGCACAAACGAAGAAATTTTGGAATTGTTCGGCGATGAGCCAAAGATCCATGCAAGTTTTGCAAAGGATACCGCAGAGAATTATCAGGAGGGCTTAAAAGAACTTTACAGCAAGATTCGTCCGGGTGAGCCGTTCAGCTTGGACAGCGCGGAAAACCTTGTCACAGCGATGTTCTTTGATTCCAGAAGATATGACCTTGCAAAGGTTGGTCGTTATAAATTTAACAAAAAACTTGCGTTGAAAAACCGAATCAGAAATCAGATTTTGGCGGAAGATGCTGTAGATCCTTTCAGCGGTGAAGTGCTCGGAGCCAAGGGCGATAAAGTAACGGTAGAGATGGCGGAAGCGATTCAGAATGCAGCGGTTCCGTTTGTTTGGATTCAGACAGAGGAAAAGATTGTCAAGGTGCTCTCCAATATGATGGTGGATATCACAAACTTTGTGGATTGTGAACCGAGAAGCCTTGGCATCACGGAACAGGTTTATTTCCCAGTGCTGCGCCAGATTTTGGAGGAGTATTCGGAGAATGCAGAGGAGCTTGCCGATGCGATTATCCGAAATGTGCATGAGCTGATTCCGAAGCACATCACAAAGGAAGATATATTGGCATCGATCAATTACAATATGCATCTTGAGTATGGTCTCGGAAACAGCGATGATATTGACCATTTGGGCAACAGACGTATCAGAGCGGTTGGAGAGCTTTTGCAGAATCAGTACCGCATCGGTCTGTCAAGAATGGAGCGCGTGGTGCGTGAGCGTATGACTACACATGATTCCGATGATGTTTCACCACAGGCATTGATTAACATAAAACCTGTACAGGCTGCCATCAAAGAGTTCTTTGGTTCTTCGCAGCTGTCGCAGTTTATGGATCAGAACAATCCGCTTGGCGAGCTGACGCACAAGAGGCGTCTTTCCGCATTGGGACCGGGCGGTTTGTCGAGAGATCGTGCAGGATTCGAGGTTCGAGACGTACACTATTCTCATTACGGAAGAATGTGTCCGATTGAAACGCCTGAAGGTCCGAACATCGGTTTGATCAACTCGCTTGCATCGTATGCGAGAATTAATGAATATGGTTTTATTGAGGCTCCATATAGAAAGATTGATAAATCAGACCCGAACAACCCTCGTGTTACGGATGAAGTTGTGTACATGACTGCCGATGAGGAGGACAATTATCATGTAGCGCAGGCGAACGAGCAGCTTGACGCGAAGGGATACTTTGTGCGAAATTCGGTGTCGGGTCGTTATCTCGACGAAACACAGGAGTACCCGAAGGCGATGTTTGACTATATGGACGTGTCGCCGAAGATGGTGTTCTCTGTGGCGACGGCGCTGATCCCGTTTTTGCAGAATGACGACGCAAACCGTGCGCTGATGGGTTCCAACATGCAGCGTCAGGCGGTGCCGCTGTTGTTTACGGAAGCTCCCGTAGTCGGTACGGGTATGGAGGTAAAAACGGCTGTTGACTCGGGCGTGTGCGTGGTCGCAAAGAAAGCGGGCACGATCACATATGTTGATTCAAAGGTAATTAAGATTGCCTATGATGACGGTGAGAAGGCAGAATTTCATCTGCATAAATTTGAGAGAAGCAACCAGTCCAACTGTTACAATCAAAAGCCGATCGTGTTTAAGGGCGATCATGTAGCGGAAGGTCAGGTTATTGCGGACGGCGCTTCCACAAGCGGCGGAGAGCTTGGACTCGGAAAGAACCCTCTGATCGGTTTCATGACATGGGAGGGCTACAACTACGAGGACGCCGTACTGTTAAGTGAACGGCTTGTTATGGAAGATGTGTATACATCGATTCATATAGAGGAATATGAAACAGATGCGCGTGACACAAAGCTTGGACCCGAGGAAATCACAAGAGATGTACCGGGTGTCGGCGATGACGCGTTAAAGGATTTGGACGACAGAGGCATTATCCGTGTCGGCGCTGAGGTGCGCGCGGGCGATATCCTTGTCGGAAAGGTAACGCCGAAGGGCGAAACAGAGCTGACCGCGGAGGAAAGACTGCTTCGCGCGATTTTCGGTGAGAAGGCAAGAGAAGTGCGTGATACCTCGCTCAAGGTTCCGCACGGCGAATACGGTGTGGTCGTTGACGCGAAAGTATTCTCAAGAGCGGCGGGCGATACAGAGCTTGCGCCCGGAGTTAACCAGTCTGTGCGCATTTATATCGCGCAGAAGAGAAAGATTTCGGTTGGTGACAAGATGGCGGGCCGTCACGGAAATAAGGGTGTTGTTTCCCGTGTGCTTCCCGTGGAGGATATGCCGTATCTGCCAAACGGAAGACCCCTTGACATTGTGCTGAATCCGCTCGGTGTGCCTTCGCGTATGAATATCGGTCAGGTGCTTGAGATCCACCTTTCCCTTGCGGCAAAGGCACTTGGATTTAACGTATCAACACCTGTATTTGATGGTGCAAACGAAGCGGATATTATGGATACATTGGAACTTGCGGATGATTATGTAAACCTTGAGTGGGAGGAGTTTGAAGCAAAGCACAAGGCGGAGCTTTTGCCCGAGGTGCTTGATTATCTCTCAGAAAACAGAGATCACAGAAAGGTTTGGAAAGGCGTTCCGATTTCAAGAGACGGTAAGGTAAGACTTCGCGACGGAAGAACAGGTGAGTATTTTGACAGTCCGGTAACGATCGGACACATGCATTATCTGAAACTGCATCACCTTGTAGATGACAAGATCCATGCGCGTTCTACCGGACCGTACGGTATGGTAACACAGCAGCCTCTCGGCGGTAAGGCGCAGTTCGGCGGACAGCGTTTCGGAGAGATGGAGGTGTGGGCGCTTGAGGCGTACGGCGCATCGCACACATTACAGGAGATTTTGACCGTGAAGTCCGATGACGTTGTCGGACGTGTAAAGACATATGAGGCGATCATCAAGGGTGAGAATATCCCTGAGCCGGGTATTCCCGAATCGTTCAAGGTATTGCTCAAGGAATTACAGTCGCTTGGTCTTGATGTCAAGGTTTACGATGAAGATCGCAACGAAGTGGAGTTGAAAGAATCGGTTGACTACAATGATTCCGATTTCCGTGTGGAAATGGAAGGCGACAACAAGTATGACAACAGGGAGAAGCTTGAGGGCTATCAGCAGAAAGAGTTTGATATGAGCGGTGATTTGGTTGATGCGGAAGATGATGATTTTGCGGATGACGATTTTGCCGATGACGATTTCTCGGATGATGATTTTGCCGATGACAGCAGCTTCGATGATGATTTTGCAGAGTAAAAGGTTTTGATAATATATATCTGGAAGGAGTGCCAAAATGTCTGATATTAAAAATGAACAGAGTCAGTCTATTTCCTTTGATGCGATCAAAATAGGTCTTGCTTCTCCTGAGAAGATCAGGGAGTGGTCAAAGGGCGAAGTGACAAAGCCCGAAACAATCAATTACAGAACCTTGAAGCCTGAGCGTGACGGTCTGTATTGTGAGAAAATTTTTGGACCAAGCAAGGACTGGGAGTGTCATTGCGGTAAGTATAAGAAGATTCGATATAAGGGTGTCATCTGCGACAGATGCGGCGTTGAAGTTACAAAATCAAGCGTGCGCAGAGAGCGTATGGGACATATTGAGCTTGCGGCTCCCGTATCTCATATCTGGTACTTTAAGGGGATTCCAAGCCGTATGGGATTGATCCTTGACCTGACGCCGAGGGTGCTTGAGAAGGTATTGTATTTTGCGTCTTATATTGTGCTGGATCCGTTGGATACGGATTTGGAATATAAACAGGTATTATCCGAGAAGGAATATCAGGATAATATTGAAAAGTACGGAAGAAATACATTCCGTGTAGGCATGGGTGCAGAGGCGATAAAAGAGCTTCTCTGCGCGATTGATCTTGAGAAGGAATGCGAGGAGCTTTCCGCGGAACTCAAGAATGATAGCACAAAAGGTCAAAAACGCGCTAAGATTGTAAAACGGCTTGAAGTAGTTGAGTCTTTCAGAGCATCGGGCAACAGACCTGAGTGGATGATCATGGATGTGATTCCCGTTCTTCCGCCCGATCTGCGACCGATGGTACAGCTTGACGGTGGACGTTTTGCGACATCGGATCTGAACGATTTGTATCGAAGAATTATTAACCGAAATAACCGTCTGAAACGACTTCTGGAGCTTGGCGCGCCCGATATTATCGTGCGCAACGAAAAGAGAATGCTTCAGGAGGCAGTTGACGCGTTGATCGATAACGGTAGACGTGGACGACCTGTTACAGGTCCCGGAAACAGAGCGTTAAAATCGCTTTCCGATATGCTTAAGGGTAAATCCGGACGTTTCCGTCAGAACTTGCTTGGTAAGCGTGTAGACTACTCAGGACGTTCGGTTATCGTCGTAGGTCCCGAATTAAAGATTTATCAGTGCGGTCTGCCGAAAGAGATGGCGATTGAGTTGTTTAAGCCTTTCGTTATGAAAGAGCTTGTATCAAGACAGATTTCACAGAATATAAAGCATGCGAAGAAACTTGTGGAAAAACTGGATCAGGCAGTATGGGATGTGCTTGAGGATGTAATTAAGGAGCATCCGGTTATGTTAAACCGTGCACCGACACTTCACAGACTCGGCATTCAGGCATTTGAGCCAATCCTTGTCGAGGGTAAGGCGATCAAGCTTCATCCACTCGTATGTACGGCATTCAATGCCGATTTTGACGGTGACCAGATGGCGGTACATCTTCCGCTTTCCGTGGAGGCGCAGGCAGAGTGCAGATTCTTACTGCTTTCGCCGAACAACCTTTTAAAGCCGTCAGATGGTGGTCCTGTTGCCGTTCCTTCACAGGATATGGTGCTTGGTATTTACTATTTGACACAGGAGCGTCCCGGTGCAGTGGGTGAGGGCAAATTCTTTAAGAATGTCAATGAGGCGATTCTTGCCTACGAGAACGGCGCATGTACACTGCACTCAAGGATTAAAGTGCGTGTGACGAAGACGTTTGAGAACGGTGAAACGGTTACGGCGATTGTTGAGTCAACGCTTGGACGTTTTATCTTTAATGAAATTCTTCCGCAGGATCTTGAGTTTGTGGAGAGAAACACACCCGAGGACGAATTGTTGCTTGAGGTGGATTTCCATGTAGGAAAGAAGCAGTTAAAGCAGATTTTGGAGAAGGTTATCAACATTCACGGCGCGACAAAGACAGCAGAGGTGCTTGACAGCATCAAAGCAATGGGCTACAAGTATTCGACAAGAGCGGCAATGACCGTTTCCATTTCGGATATGACGGTGCCCGCCGAGAAAGCAAAGATGCTGGAGGACGCGCAGAAGACGGTTGACCGGATTACGATGAACTTCCGCCGCGGTCTGATGACGGACGAGGAGCGTTATAAGGCAGTCGTTGAAACATGGAAAGAAACAGATGATCAGCTGACCGATAAGCTGATTGAGGGTCTTGACAAATATAACAATATCTTCATGATGGCAGACTCCGGCGCCCGTGGTTCAAATCAGCAGATTAAGCAGCTTGCGGGTATGCGTGGATTGATGGCGGATACAACGGGACGTACGATTGAGCTTCCAATCAAGTCAAACTTCCGTGAAGGCCTTGACGTATTGGAGTATTTCATGTCAGCGCATGGCGCAAGAAAAGGTATGTCGGATACCGCGCTTCGTACAGCCGACTCCGGTTATCTGACACGTCGAATGGTAGACGTTTGTCAGGAGTTGATCATTCGTGAGATTGACTGTTGTGAAGGAAAAGATTATATTCCCGGTATGGAAGTTGCCGCGTTTATGGACGGCAAGGAAACCATCGAAGGCTTAAAGGATCGTATTACAGGAAGATATTCTTGCGAAGATATTAAGGACAGAGACGGAAACGTGATCGTGAAGAAGAATCACATGATCACACCGAGCCGTGCATCTAAGATTATGAGCAAGGGCGTAAACGAGAAAGGTGAGCCAATCGAGAAGGTAAAGATCAGAAACATTCTTTGCTGTAAGTCACGCATCGGTATCTGCTCGAAGTGCTACGGCGCGAACATGGCGACAGGCGAGCCTGTTCAGATTGGTGAGGCAGTCGGCATTATTGCGGCGCAGTCTATCGGTGAACCGGGTACACAGCTTACAATGAGAACGTTCCACAGCGGCGGTGTTGCCGGTGATGATATCACACAGGGTCTTCCCCGTGTAGAGGAGCTTTTTGAGGCAAGAAAGCCGAAAGGACTTGCGATTATTGCAGAAATCGGCGGCACTGCCACAATTAAAGATACAAAGAAGAAACGTGAGATCATTGTTTCTGACGGAATCAATGAAAAGACTTATTTAATTCCTTACGGTTCCCGTATTAAGGTTTCTGACGGCGAAGAGATTGAGGCGGGCGATGAGCTTACAGAGGGTAGCGTAAATCCGCACGATCTGCTTGAAATCAAGAAAATCGGCGCAGTTCAGAACTATCTGTTACGCGAGGTACAGCGTGTATATCGCTTACAGGGCGTTGATATCGCGGATAAGCATATTGAGGTCATTGTGCGTCAGATGTTAAAGAAGAAGCGGATTGAAACCAGCGGTGATACGGAGTTCCTTCCGGGAACGCTTGTTGATGCGCTTGAGCTTGAGGAGATCAACGAAAATCTTGTTGCCGAAGGGAAGCAGCCTGCTGAGGCGAAGGATATTATCCTTGGTATTACAAAGGCAGCGCTTGCTACAAGTTCATTCCTTTCCGCAGCATCATTCCAGGAAACGACGAAGGTTCTTACGGAAGCGGCGATTAAGGGCAAGATCGATCCTTTGATCGGTTTGAAAGAGAATGTTATTATCGGTAAGCTGATTCCTGCCGGTACCGGTTTAAGACGTTACAGAAATGTAAAGCTCAATACCGATGTGGAGGAAGAAGATACGATCAATTTTGGCGGCGACGATGATTATGACTATAAAAATGATTTCATGATAACGCCTCCGGAAAATGCGATGTTGGAGCATTCGCTTCATTAAAAAGAAACAAAATGGATCAGATAAAAAGGGTTTCGCCAAAAAGCGAGCCCTTTTTTATCCGATGCAGCGCGTATTCGTAAAAAAATCCATAAAAAATCAAAAAAATAATTGACAATATTCAGCACGGAAAGTATAATAATCTAGCATGTGTGTAAAAACATGGCATTAAATCAATATAACAGGAGGTGAAAAGGAATGCCAACATTTAACCAATTAGTAAGAAAAGGACGTCAGGAAACAGTTAAGAAGTCTACTGCACCGGCTCTCCAGAGAGGATACAATTCGTTGAAGAAGAAATCTACGAATACATCTGCTCCTCAGAAGAGAGGCGTTTGTACGGCAGTTAAGACGGCAACACCTAAGAAGCCTAATTCGGCGCTTAGAAAAATTGCCAGAGTTCGTCTTTCAAACGGAATGGAAGTAACAAGCTACATCCCGGGCGAAGGTCACAATTTACAGGAGCATAGTGTTGTTCTTATCAGAGGCGGACGTGTTAAGGACTTACCTGGTACAAGATACCATATCATCAGAGGTACGCTTGATACCGCGGGAGTTGCTAACAGAAAGCAGGCTCGCTCTAAGTATGGAGCTAAGAGACCGAAAGCAGGCAAATAAATATTTGCTATGTACCACAAAAAACTAATTAGTGTTGGGGTTCTGATTTAACCTTTTCATAATAAAGTAAGATTAAAATAGAAACCGCGCGAACACAAAGTTTTATTCATGTGAGTACCGTTGATTTAATCAAATAGCGAAGACGGCTGCTTTACGGATTTCGCTATTCATAATTAAGGAGGGAAGAACCGTGCCACGTAAAGGACATATTCAAAAAAGAGATGTATTGGCAGATCCTATTTACGGAAACAAGGTTGTTACAAAGCTTATCAACAACATTATGTTGGATGGTAAGAAGGGTGTAGCGCAGAAGATCGTATATGGGGCATTTGCCAGAGTAGAAGAAAAAGCGCAGAAACCTGCGTTGGACGTATTTGAGGAGGCTATGAACAATATCATGCCGTTACTCGAGTGTAAGGCAAGACGTATCGGTGGCGCTACGTATCAGGTACCCCTTGAGGTAAAACCTGATCGCCGTCAGACATTAGGTCTTCGCTGGCTTGTGCTTTTCGCTCGTAAGAGAGGCGAGAAGACAATGGAGGAAAGACTTGCAAACGAGATCCTTGACGCATCAAACAATACAGGTGCAGCAGTTAAGAGAAAAGAAGATATGCACAAGATGGCAGAGGCAAACAAGGCTTTTGCACATTACAGATTTTAAGTATAGGTGTAGAATTGTGGAGTGCAAAATCCTCGGTTTTTGCGCATTACAGATTCTATTTTTCCGTGTTTTATTAATATAAGGAGGAGAGAACATTGGCTGGAAGAGAATATCCTTTGGATAGGACCAGAAACATTGGTATTATGGCTCATATCGATGCGGGTAAGACTACTCTTACAGAGCGTATCTTATACTATACCGGTGTTAATTATAAGATTGGTGATACTCATGAAGGCACTGCTACAATGGACTGGATGGAACAGGAGCAGGAAAGAGGTATTACAATCACATCAGCCGCTACAACCTGTCATTGGACACATCAGGAGAACGCAAAGACTCAGGACGGCGCGTTGGAGCACCGTATCAATATTATTGATACTCCGGGTCACGTTGACTTCACAGTGGAAGTGGAACGTTCGCTTCGTGTACTTGACGGTGCCGTAGGTGTTTTCTGTGCAAAGGGTGGTGTTGAGCCGCAGTCAGAGAACGTATGGCGTCAGGCTGATACCTACAATGTACCCAGAATGGCGTTTATCAATAAGATGGATATCTTGGGCGCTAATTTCTATGGTGCAGTAGATCAGATCAGAACAAGATTAGGTAAAAATGCGATCATTCTTCAGATACCGATCGGTAAGGAAGATGATTTTAAGGGTATCGTTGATTTGATGGAGATGAAAGCTTATATCTACAATGATGATAAGGGCGATGATATTTCCATAACAGATATCCCTGCCGACATGGCAGATGATGCAGAGCTTTATCATGGAGAAATGATAGAGAAAATCTGCGAGTTAGATGATGATTTAACAATGATGTATCTGGAAGGGGAAGAGCCTTCTATAGAGCAGTTAAAGGCAGCTCTCAGAAAGGGTACCTGTGAATGTACGGCAGTTCCCGTATGCTGTGGTTCTGCATACAGAAACAAGGGCGTTCAGAAGCTTCTTGATGCAATTCTTGACTTTATGCCTGCTCCGACAGATATCCCTTCAATCAAGGGTACTGACTTGGAAGGCAACGAGATTGAAAGACATTCATCGGATGATGAGCCTTTCTCAGCGCTTGCATTTAAGATTATGGCTGACCCGTTTGTTGGTAAGCTTGCATTCTTCAGAGTTTACTCNGGTACAATGAATTCNGGTTCTTATGTATTGAATGCGACAAAGGACAAGAAAGAGCGTGTAGGACGTATCTTNCAGATGCATGCAAANAANAGACANGAGTTGGACAAGGTTTATTCCGGAGATATNGCNGCAGCNGTTGGATTTAAGTTTACAACCACAGGTGATACCATCTGTGANGAGCAGCATCCGGTNATCNTNGAGTCTATGGAATTCCCNGANCCTGTTATTGAGCTNGCAATTGAGCCAAAGACAAAAGCAGGACAGGGTAAGATGGGTGAAGCGCTTGCAAAGCTNGCAGAGGAGGATCCCACATTCCGTGCGCATACAAATCCGGAAACNGGACAGACGATNATCGCNGGTATGGGCGAGCTTCATCTGGAGATTATCGTAGACNGACTTCTGCGTGAATTTAAGGTAGAGGCAAACGTTGGNGCNCCTCAGGTTGCATACAAGGAAGCAATCACNAAGGAAGTTGACATTGATTCGAANTACGCAAAGCAGTCNGGTGGTCGTGGACAGTACGGTCATTGTAANGTTAAGTTCGCACCGATGGACGCAAACGGCGANGAGCTGTTCAAGTTCGANTCCAGCGTTGTNGGNGGCTCTATTCCGAAGGAATACATTCCCGCAGTCGGCGAAGGTATCGAGGAAGCAACACGCGCAGGTATCCTTGGCGGATTCCCTGTTGTCGGCGTATATGCGAACGTATATGACGGATCATACCATGAAGTCGACTCTTCAGAAATGGCATTCCATATCGCAGGTTCNCTTGCGTTTAAGGAAGCNATGCAGAAAGCAGCNCCGGTACTTCTTGAGCCGATCATGAAGGTTGAAGTAACAATGCCCGAGGAATACATGGGNGACGTTATCGGCGACATTAACTCACGTCGTGGACGTATCGAGGGTATGGACGATCTTGGCGGNGGAAAAATCGTNAGAGGTTTTGTTCCTCTTGCGGAGATGTTCGGCTACTCTACGGACTTACGTTCCAAGACACAGGGACGCGGAAACTATTCAATGTTCTTTGANAAGTATGAACAGGTTCCGAAGTCAGTNCAGGATAANGTGCTTGCNGCAAANAAAGACTAATATTTTTTGCTTAAAACAGCAGTATTTTATAAATAAGACTTGAAAANCCCAATATTTTCTAATATAATGAAGCTTAGTTGGGTAAAGTTTTATNTAGAATGAAACTAANTNAATNTATNAATAACTTTTTTAAGGAGGACTTTTAAAATGGCAAAGGCTAAATTTGAAAGAAGTAAACCCCATTGTAACATTGGTACNATNGGACANGTNGACCACGGTAAGACAACTTTNACAGCAGCAATCACAAAGGTATTNGCTGAGAGAGTTGCAGGTAACGTAGCAACAGATTTTGAGAACATCGATAAGGCTCCGGAAGAGAGAGAGCGTGGTATCACAATCAATACAGCACACGTTGAGTATGAGACAGAGAAGAGACATTACGCACATGTGGACTGCCCGGGTCATGCTGACTATGTAAAGAACATGATCACAGGNGCTGCNCAGATGGACGGCGCTATCCTCGTTGTTGCTGCAACAGANGGTGTTATGGCNCAGACAAAGGAGCATATCCTTCTTTCTCGTCAGGTAGGTGTNCCTAAGATTGTTGTATTCATGAACAAGTGCGATATGGTTGACGATCCTGAGTTNCTTGAGCTCGTTGAGATGGAAATCACAGAGCAGCTTGAGGAGTACGANTTCACAGACTGCCCGATNATCAAGGGTTCNGCTTTGAAGGCTCTTGAAGATCCTAAGGGTGAGTGGGGNGACAAGATNATNGAGCTTATGAACACAGTTGANGAGCATATTCCTGATCCTGTACGTGAGACAGATAAGCCGTTCTTGATGCCTATCGAGGATATCTTNACAATCACAGGTCGTGGTACCGTTGCTACAGGTAGAGTAGAGCGTGGTGTTCTTCATATCAATGAGGAAGTTGAAATCGTTGGTATCAGCGAGGAAACAAAGAAGACTGTTTGTACAGGTATCGAGATGTTCAGAAAGCTTCTTGACGAGGCTCAGGCTGGTGACAACATCGGTGCGCTTCTCCGTGGTATCCAGAGAACAGAGATCCAGAGAGGACAGGTTCTTTCTAANCCCGGTACAGTTAAGTGCTACAAGAAATTCACAGCACAGGTTTATGTATTGACAAAAGATGAAGGTGGACGTCATACTCCGTTCTTCAACAACTACAGACCTCAGTTCTATTTCAGAACAACAGACGTAACAGGTGTCTGCAACCTTCCTGAAGGTACAGAGATGTGTATGCCTGGCGATAACGTAGAGATGACAATCGAGTTGATTCATCCGATCGCTATGGAGCAGGGTCTTACATTTGCTATCCGTGAGGGTGGTAGAACAGTTGGTTCAGGCCGTGTTGCTACTATTATTGAGTAATCAGTAAAAAGCTAGATTTTAGGGGGCTTTTCGAGAAATCGGGAAGCCCTTTTTGAAAGTTTGCAACAGGAAAAAAGCTGCAAACGGTGCTCAAATGGTGCCATAAAAATAAAGACATAGATGAATCATATTGTTTGCCGACGATTTTTGATCATCATAAATACAAATTTTCTTTAAAGGTATTGATAAATCAAGTAAAATCAGTTATTCTATAGAAGATAAGATAGTTAAATGTGATCTCGAAAGGAGAAAACATGGCTAATATAGAACAGAGAACGTCCAATTTTTTAGAATGGTATAAAGAGAACCAAGCAAGGTATTCAGAATTTGCACAATTTGTGTTAGATAAAATGCTAAATGCTTTAAAAGAGAGAGCTATGTTACACGCATATCACTCTAGTAGAGCTAAAACATTAGCAAGCTTGACAGATAAGTGCGGAAAAAGGATATACGATGATGGAACCAAAAATTATATTTTAAAATATAATGATCCTAGAAACCAAATAACTGATTTAGCTGGTGTTAGAATAGTTTGTTATTTGCCTCAAGATATTGTTCCGGTTCAGCATATTGTTGAAAATATGTTTATTATAGATAAGAAAAACAGTAACAACAAAATTGAGTTGTTAGAGTCTGACAAAGTTGGTTATCTATCTGTACATTATGTAGTATCCTTAAAGGAAGATCAACTTTCAACTGAACAACGAAGATATAAGGAGATGAAATGTGAAATTCAATTGAGGACGGTTCTACAAGATGCTTGGTCTCAAGTTTTTCATGACAGGCAGTATAAAAATAATATGGCAAATACAGAGATTCCAGCAGAAATGATTAGAGAAACTAATTTAGTTTCGGGAGCTTTGGAATTACTTGACAATGAAATAGAGCGTTTGGTAAAGCGATATGATGATTTAGCAAAGAGGATTAATAATGCTATTTATCAAGAATTATTAGACTGTGCTGTTGATAAGGATAGTTTGGAAAGATATTTTAGAATAAAGTTTGTCCGATTGGGTACTAGATTTTTCAGTTATGACGATATAAGTAATATATTGAATAAATATGGAATAATCACAATAAGAGATATAGATATGTTGTTTGATGATGGGTTGATTCATGCGATATATGCGCTGAATATACAGTTAACCATAGATAAGATATTAATGTATGGGATGATTGTAAATAATACGGATAAATTTTTTGAAATTGAAGAAAATAAAGAAATAATTATTAGTCAAGAAGCATATAAGCTGTTGGAAAAATTTATTGATATTAGAGCAGTGTGTAAAAAATATAGTTTGCAGGTAAAGGAGGGATGAAAATAATGGAGAAGAAGATGTTTAATATGAGTCTGGAAATGGTGCGTAAACAGTGTAATGCAGGCGTGTTACATTGTGATAATAATGCTCCTATAAGAAGAGGAGAGACTCTCGAACCATGTATTCGAGGAGCAAAGAAAATTGCAGAAGATCCTGAATTAAAGAAATTGGTAAAAGAAATCTTGACTGGGAGTGATGAATGATGGAAAAAACTTGTTGGGATACTCTGGACTTTCAATATGAAGAGCCTTCGGAGAAGTACGTTAAAGAAGAACTGTCAAAGATTGAGCAACAACTTAATGAATTTTGTAATGTTGCAGATATTGATGTTGCAAGAATAGAAGTTAACATAAAGACATTAAAAGATGTCATTGTAAGGCTAGATATGCGGCGTTTATATTTTCACATTTATCATAAGAAAATGGATGCAAATGAATATAAAATAAATGCTGGTTTACTTGTATTTTGGATATTGAAGTTGCATCCATTTTGGGTTAGGATTGAGGAAAATGATTCAGATGATTTTATTGAAACTGCAACAAATATAAATGAAAAAATCTGTTTACATATTGTTTTGTCTTTACTAAGAGAATATAATAATGATTTCTTTCAATATGGCAAAGATTTGGTTTTGGCATATACACAGGAATTGGAGTATTCTTTTAGATATAGAGATTTGAGTAAAGAATCTATGTTTTTGCTATTTGATCCGTTTTATTATTTATATTTTTATAATCAGTCAACACAGGATCATGGAACAGTTGTGATGTAAAATGTTTTCAATATTGTGAAAAGAATCTGTATAGTATATAGGCATTATTAATTGTATTGTCAAAGAAAACTCCGATGAAGAGAAGAAATTCATTGGAGTTATTTTATTACCAGCCTTTTATTTGTTTTACCTGTTCTGCCCGTTCTTGGTCTTTGTGGTACTGTAACTTAAATTGTATCGTTTCTACTACTTCTTTTCTTGCTTCATCGTCTAACTGATAAAATGAAGTCAACAGATTATCCACATCGGGCATACTGTTTTTCCCAAA
>JAAUZZ010000026.1 GCA_014804345.1 Lachnospiraceae bacterium
GTGGAGCGCTCCATGTTTCCAGAATTCTTTTCCAATGCCGCCATGCTCACATTTCTGTTCCTTGACAGCTTTTTATTGCCGCTGTCATATTTGAGATACTGGCTTAACAGCAAGATCAACGCTACCCGCACCTCAAACTCCTTATCAGAATATAAATAATTCTGCAAAACCTCCCACACAGCGTCGCGATGCTTGTTTGCAAAAGAAAACGAATTGCAAAAGCTGTCACACACAGACCAATCGTCGATCATCGGTACAAATTGCTCAAGGTATTGTATGCCCTCGCTTTGTGTCACATCTTTTTTAGCTGTGCCGTAACCTATGATCATACCACGCAGCATCGTTTCCTCGAAATACACATCGGCATATTCCCCGTCTGCGCTTTTTACCTCGCTGCGCCAATCGCCCTTTGCGATATCTTTCGCGATTTCACGCAGCTTTGGCAGCCTTACGCCCAGAAGCTGTTTCGCTCCCGGGATAAGCGCTGCCGAAAATTCACGGTATTCGGTTTCCGCATACTCGGAAATTCTGTCACGAATCTCGTTTCTCATACCTGCTTTTCACCTTTTCTGTACTGAACCGGCGTCATTCCCATTTTTTTCTTAAAGACGCGGTTAAAGTGCTCGACATTGGGATATCCTACTGCCATCGCCACATTTTCCACAGTCATGTTACCGTTTCGAAGAAGCGTTTTTGCCTTTTTCATGCGAATGTTGATCAGTAAATCGCCAAATGTTTTTCCTGACTTATCATGGATATATTTGCTTAAGTACGGCTCTGAAAGGTGGAAATACGCTGCGATGTCACTCAATGCAATTCCCTGATAATTTGCCTGTATATAGTTCATAATCGCCATCATCCGCTCGTCCTGACAGGCATCATTACTCTGAATTTCGGGCAGCTTATTGACACTGACACAAAGCGCATGGATTGATGCTTTGATAATGTCGTCGTCCATTCCCACGCCCCAATACTTTTTGCCGTTGCAAGTAACACCCACATATGCGATTGCCTTTGAGGATGACCCCTTTGTAAGCGCGTGCTCTTCGTATTCCGAGAGCTGATAGCTGATACCAAAATACTGTTTAATCGTATTGCTTACTGCATCCAGTCTTCCGTTTCCGTTTGCATCAACCGTTGTCTTTTTATCTCCACAAGTGATAACCGCTTCCGCCATAATGCCGTCAATCTGCTTAAAGTGGCATTCATTGATTTGGAAGAACGGCGTATTGTCCACATAGTTTTCCGTAAAGATATCATATACCCACTGCGGCGATAACTCCTTGTGCTCGTTGTCCGACACATCCTTTACAAGATAGCCAACCTCCTCGCGCATTGTTTCGGGGAGCGATATACCGAAGTTTTGTTTTAAGATATAGTTGACGCCGCCCTTGCCAGACTGGCTGTTGATGCGGATAACGTCTGCCTCGTAATTTCTTCCCACATCTTTTGGATCCACAGGCAGATACGGCACCGTCCATTTGTCGCTCTTTCTGTCTTCACGCCACTGCATTCCCTTTGCGATCGCGTCCTGATGCGATCCCGAAAATGCCGTAAAGACCAAATCGCCCGAGTACGGCTGACGCTCATGTACTCTCATACGCGTAAAACGTTCATACTTTTCTCTGATTTCCATCATATTGGAGAAGTCAAGTTTCGGATCAACGCCATGTGAGAACATATTCATCGCAACGGTGACAATATCCACATTTCCCGTACGCTCACCATTTCCGAAAAGCGTTCCCTCGATACGGTCCGCGCCCGCAAGCACGCTAAGCTCCGCGTCGCACACACCGCAGCCTCTGTCATTGTGCGGATGTACGGAAAGCGTGACCGCATCTCTGTATTTCAGATTTTTATGAATATATTCTACCTGTGTTGCAAACACATGCGGCATCGCATTCTCGACTGTTGTCGGGATATTGATGATTGCCTTTTTTTCTGCGGTCGGCTGCCATATGTCAAGCACTGCGTTGCAGACCTCCACCGCATAGTCAACCTCTGTCCCGTGGAAGCTTTCGGGGCTGTACTCAAATGAGAAGCTTCCATCTGTTTCATCTGCAAGCTGCTTTAAAAGCTTTGCGCCGTCAACCGCAATCTGTTTGATTTCTTCTTTGCTTTTTTTAAACACTTGTTCTCGTTGCGCTACAGAAGTGGAATTGTAAAGGTGAACCACTGCGTGCGGCGCACCTTTCACTGCTTCAAATGTCTTTTTGATAATGTGCTCTCTTGCCTGTGTGAGCACCTGAACCGTCACATCATCGGGAATCATGTTTCGCTCAATCAAAGCGCGCATAAACTCGTATTCCGTTTCGGAAGCAGCCGGAAAACCGACTTCGATTTCCTTGAAGCCAATATCTACCAAAAGTTGGAAAAACTCCAGCTTTTCATCTAAACTCATCGGCTCAATGAGCGCCTGATTGCCGTCCCTCAAATCCACGGAACACCAGATTGGCGGTGTCGTGATCGCATCCTTCTTCGCCCAGTCATAAGTACAGACAGGCGGTAAAAAATATGTTTTTTCGTATTTTGCTGCATTTTTCATCTCGAAATCCTCCCATTTTGATTTTTGAAATTTACCGCGTCAAGGTCAATCTCAAGCCTTTTTGGACAAAAAAATCTTCCGTCCCACAACGAACCCGTTGTAAAGACGAAAGACACATTGTTTCTTCCGCGGTACCACTTTACTTTCATACCGTTTTCACACGGTATGCCCTCATCAGCACTATCATGCCTAATCCCGATAACGTGGGACATTCCGTTGCGCTCTACTGATTCTGATTAATCGGTTCAAGCACAAAGCTCCAAGACGAGTTCACTGCATTTCCCGTACTGCCTCGCACCAAACGGCAGCTCTCTGAAACATTCCATGCAATTACTACTTCTCTTCACAGCTATTACTTTTTTAGTTCTATTTTATCATACCATTTCTTACAGATTTTGAAAATGATTAAAATTAATCATTTTTATTGATTTATTTTAATCATTTATTCCCTCACGGTACTCCGCAAGCTCTTTTTCAAACGCTTCCGTCTTATAATACCCACACGAAAACATCTCGGGACAAAAACCACGGTAAATGCATTCCTTCACCATACAGCTTGCAAGCTCGGGCTCGGTCTTGGCAATCTCATCTTTTACAAGCTGCCATGCCTCTCTCGTTTCCTGACTTGCGCATGCGCATAAACGCTTTCGGCTGATGTTGATAAGCGCCTGCGCGTCTGCTTCACATGCGTGATTTACAAACGCGCCTTGCGGCAGTTCATCACGATTTACACCCGTTCGGTCGCTTCTCTGCGTCGAAACCCAGTGCTCAATTCCGATTTTATGCCTCACCATATGTACACTCACCCACGACTTTAAATCCTTCCAACGCCAATAAAATTTCATGCGCCGAATCGGAGAATGTTCTGACATGATCAGTTTTCTCTTCCACTCCGAATCGGGATATTTCCCTGTTGTCTTTCCTATGGTATTCATCGTAGAATCCTTGATATCCTGCCAGTTATCATCATGTTTAAAATGATCAATATACATTCCCTTTCTCCTTTTGTCGTAAAAATGAATCTGAAATCTCCCGAAATGCGCTTACAAAAATCCGTCTATTCCTCGCTAACGCTACTGCTGGCACTGTAAGAAGGCGTCGACGAATCGGAAGTCATGGTACATTTACCGTCAACATACGCGCCCTCATCGATGACAAGCGTATTGGCAACAATATTGCCGACAAGTCTTCCTGTCGGAAGAAATTCCAGTTTCCCCTTCGCTGTAATATCGCCCTTTACACTTCCCGAAATAATAACATTGTTCGCATTAATATTTCCGAAAATCTGTCCTGTTTCCCCTAAAATAAGCGTTGCATCGCAAGAACAGTTTCCGTTCACCGTACCGTCAATGCGAATAGTATTGGGGATTGTCAGGTTGCCGTCAAAGACAGCGCCCTCACCAATTAAGGTATTCACTTTTACATTTGCATCAGATGCAGTAGATGCATTTTTCCGTAACATAATAATTCTTCCTCCTTTTATCCCTTTGCTTCGATCACTACAAGCGGATCGATTGGTTTGTTTTTGTAAATGATTTGATAATCAAATTGTGTATTGTCAACGGTAATCGTAAATAACGCATCACCTGTGTTGACCTGTGTGTCTTCCTGCAACTGCGTCTGTACCGCTTCATTGCTCAAATAGCGCGTTATGTAGCCATCCGCATGTTGTATCTCCACAATGAGCGGATACGTATCATCCGAACTGACAGACGTTACCGTTCCATCCCCCCCCGCAACAATCGTACCATCCGTATGCGTGTTGATGGACATATATGGCTGTTCGGCAGAATACGCGGAAACCAAGATGCCGCCTGTTCCCATATACGGGTAACCGTTTGGCGCGTCCTGATAGGGATTCTTCTCCTCTTCCTCAGCAGTTTCCATTTCTTGCTTTAGCAGTGTATTTTCGTCAGTGAGTTTCTTATTCTCGGCGTTTAAATCCGCAAGTTTTGCTTCCTGTTGTTCAATCTGCTGTGTGTACGGCTCCAACTGTGCGCGAAGCGCAATCATCTCCTTTTGTTCAAAATAAATAAGTCCAATCAAAACAACGAATACAGCCAAGATTACGAACGGAACATAGCGCAGCAAACGATAAACCGAACGGGACATCCGGATTTCCTTGCCTTTTCCTCCTGTGTTTGAAACCAAAAGTATGGAAATTGTTTCTTTTCTGATATGTCTTTGCGGTTTCATATGTCTAATACCCCTTTCACCGCTGACGCTGCAACAATCGCACAGCGCATGCCATTTTCAAATAATTTCTTTTCCATTTAAGCATTCTTTCTGTACTTATCGACAAACGCTTTATCTTCCTTAAGCGAGAGAATTGCGTCATATGCCTGTAACATATTAAACCCAAATTCCTCCGCAAGTGTTTTTGCAGTATAGCCCTCAACTTCAAGCATCGCTCTCGGAGGAAATTCCCCATTTCGGACAGACGAGATGAACTCCACAAAAATGTCATTATCGGATTTGAGCCTTTTGTAATAATAAACTGCCTTTTCGTAATCCAAATCGCATCCCTGCGTCATATAGATCAAAAGTTCTTCCCTGAGCGCTTCTGTTTTTTTCCACTGGCTTGCGGCTTCACTCATAAGCTTCGTGTCCATAATACATAAAATGTTCGGACCATCCGTGAGCGCTGCTGCCCCGCTTTTCTCACAAAGTTTTTCCATAAATCCGGGATTGTCAATCCCCGCCGGAGTCAATCGTCCCTCACCTTTTCTTCCCGCCTCGAAACGGTTTGTCACAAGAAGATACGCAACGTTATTTTTCATTGTAAAATCGCCGTCTTCATTCCTGAGTGTGAAGATATACGGTTTCTCACAAAGACTTTCGGTAAGCGGCACGGTAATCTTGTTCATCATACGACCATACATGGTCATTTCTTCTTCATTGTTCTCTTTTCTTGCCTTGTCAAAACGCTTTGCCGCCTCATTCATCATCACCATGATTTCAGGAATATCAAGCGACGCCATATAGGCAAGACCGTTATCAAAATCATTGTCCAAATGCGAAATAAGCTCTGCCTTTCTCTCATCGTCTATCGCATACGCATTATGCATATCGTAAAACGGCACGATCGGAAGCCTGTACTTCTTCTCTCCGTTTTCCTCGCGCATCACTTTTTCTAATTCCCCTGCTTCCAGCAAATCCTCCACAGGTTTTGTGTAATCTGCCGTCCTTTTAAAGTATTCGATATTGCACGCAATCGAATGATTGGTATCGGCATCAAGACAAACGGTTGTGACGCCCAGCTTTGCCGCAAGCGCAACCACGGTTTCAAGCCGGTAAAGACGTTCCTCGCCCTCAAGCACGCCAACCGGAAAGGTCGAATCAAACACGGGCAGCAGATTTTGATTTTGAAGCACATAGCTTTGTGCATCGTCATACTGTTCAAAAAGATACAGCATGATATTTTGATCTTCATATTTTCTGAGAAACGGATTTCCAATGGATACCCTGTAATCGCTGTGAAGCGGACTCAGCAAAATATAAATCCGCTGCATATCTGCATATTCCCTGATTCTTGCCTGAACCATCGCCTCATCATACTGCGGAATGTCCAAGTATTGCGCAATATCCATATTTGCGGGATCATACTCCAACCAGTAGCTTCTATGCGGTTCGATGATAACACGCAGTTTTCCCCGCACAAGCTGTGAGAGCATCGAAAGCTTATATTTATTTATCGGTTTCTTATCGGGATTATAGCGCATCGCGCTTTCTGCCGTCAAAAATACTTTCAGCGACTCATAATCAAAATCGTCTGCCGTGGCGCTGCTGTTATCGTTCTTGCGCTTCATTGTCATCAGCTCAAACGTCTGCCGTTCGCCGACAGAGGGCTTTTTTCTCGCGTCTGGAAGTCTGCCTATGATATACACATACCTTGTCCAAAGAGCCGCGATCGCTTTCTCCCTTACATAGCGCTCAATCGATGTCATATACAAAAGATGATAACTTTCCGCAATCTCCTTATATCCGATCAACTCTTTCGCCGAAATATATTTTTCATCGCATAGCTGATTACCGGGAATATTTTCACCAGCGGCGGTATTCATACAAATGACAAGCCCCCGAATGTTCTCCTCGAAGATCTGATTGACAACCTCGCCCAGTTTATCTATATGGTATGCATAGCTGTGACTGCCATACTTTACAGCCTTTGCCACATACGCGTCGTAATAGTCTTTGTCAAAAAACACATGTATCGCATCGTCAAAGACTTCCTCCTCATCCCGTTGCATTACCATGACATCTCTGTCAAATCCTTCAAAAAGACCAATCTGCCATACTGAAATGTTCGATTTTCGTTCCACTTTTTTCCCTTCCTACTGTGTCTTTAACTCTCCACGATTAGGTACCTGCCGTCACCAACCTCAAAAACCTCTGATGCCGTAACGATTTCCTCCTTATCTTGACCTTCAAGGTCAACGCCTTCCTCGTCAAAATATTCCCAAACTTCCTCAACGGAATTCACGACCACTGCCATACATTCCTCAAGAAAAGCCTCCGCCTCATCAATCGTCTCCACAACATTTTCGGGAAAAAGCTGCAACTGCTTTTCCAAAAAACATTTTAATACCGCATCATCATATTCATTCATAACGTAACCCCCTCCATTATGATATCAGTCCCAAAGCCAAAAGTTCCTGCATCAATCTTGCCACGGGAAGTCCCACCACATTGTTATACTCGCCGTTTATCCCCTTTATATATGCGGCGCACTTTCCCTGGATTGCATAAGCCCCCGCTTTATCCATAGGTTCTCCCGTTGCAACGTAAGCCTGAATTTGTGCCTCTGTCATCGGATACATGTGTACATCCGTCTTTTCGTGAAACGTAACTGCCTTTCTGTCACCGTCCTTTAATATCACAAGCGTCACGCCCGTGTATACCTGATGTGTGTTATCCGCAAGCTGTGTGAGCATACGAACGGCATCCTCCTTGTCACGCGGCTTTCCCATAATTTCGTCCGAAAATGCCACAATGGTATCCGCGCCAATTATGACACATGTGTCATTTTTATACACTTCCCGAAAACGGTCTGCCACCTCGTTTGCTTTCTGCTGTGACAATTCCTCCACAATATCCGCCGGCTTTGTCTTTGTAATGCGTTCCTCTCCATGCGCCGATGAAATTTCAAATTCCAGTCCAAGCTGTTCTAAAAGCTCCTTGCGCCTCGGGGAACCCGAAGCAAGCACAAACTTTACCATATTGTACCTTCGCCCTTTCAGTTTTTGTATTCCGGTTGAAACACTCTCGCCTGTTTGTCAAGCTTACGCTTTTTTGACGCAAGCGCTATATATTCTTTACAGAATTCCTCTTGTGCATTGTACAGTTCTTTTCCGCGTCTGTCAACCTTTTCGTAATTTCCGTCGGGTTTTAATTCCTGTGCCTTTTGGGTATCGTTTAACTGCACCTCCAACACATGCCAAACCTGTTCTTTAAGTTCCGGATTTAAGATTGGAAACAGAATTTCCACACGCCGTTCGAGGTTCCTTGGCATCCAGTCGGCGCTCGCCATATAAATCTCGGAATTTCCCGCGTTTTCAAAATAAAAGATTCTTGCGTGTTCCAAAAAATTTCCGACAATCGAGCGCACGGTAATATTGTCGTTTGTCCCCTCAACTTCGGTTCTCAGACAGCAGATTCCCCGAACAATCAGTTCGATTTTTACGCCGTTTGCCGCCGCTTCATAAAGCGCCTTTATAATATCGGCATCGCAGAGCGAATTCATCTTTGCCACAATTCGTGCGGGGCGTTTTTCCATCGCATTCTCTTTCTCGCGGTTAATCAGATATAAAAACCGATCCTTCAGCCAAAGCGGCGCAAGCGCCAAATGATTCCACGCAAGCGGCTCCGAATAACCAGAAAGCATGTTAAACACTGCCGTTGCGTCCTCGCCGATCGCCTCATTACAGGTGAGCAATCCTAAATCCGTGTAGAGTTTCGCCGTCGAATCATTGTAATTTCCTGTTCCGAGATGCACATATCTCCGGATACCTTCTTCTTCCCGTCTTACCACCAGCGTTATCTTACAATGTGTTTTTAATCCCACAAGCCCGTATATTACATGACACCCCGCCTGTTCCAGCTTTCTTGCCCAGACAATATTATTTTCCTCGTCGAACCGCGCCTTCAGCTCCACAAGCACCGTTACCTGTTTTCCGTTCTCCGCGGCCTGTGCAAGCGCCGCAATGATCGGCGAATTACCGCTCACGCGATACAACGTCTGCTTAATCGCAAGCACCTCGGGATCTCTCGATGCCTGTTTGATAAAATCAACCACAGGTGTAAATGTCTGATACGGGTGATGCAACAGGATATCCTGTTCTTTAATCTTCTCAAAAATATCGGTTCCCGCCTCAAGTTCAGGTACCGGCTGCGGTTTGTGCGGTTCCGTTTTCAAATGTTCAAAGCCCTCTAAACCGTAGGTCTTCATCAAGAATGTCAGATCCAGTGGTCCGGGGATCCGATAGATGTCCCTCTCATCTATCATGAGCTCTTTTTTGATGATGTCAAGCAGACGTTTATCAATACCATCCTCCACCTCAAGACGGATTGCCTGTCCCCACTGCCTCTTTTTCAGCTGCTTTTCAATCTCCTTTAATAAGTCCTCCGCATCTTCTTCCTGAATGTTGAAATCCGCGTTTCTCATGACTCTGAATGGGAAAGCACACTCAATATTGTAATTTAAAAACAATTGATCCATATTGCGCTCTATAATCTGCTCAAGCAGTATCATGCGACGTTCTCCGTTTTCGCCGTCGGGAAGCTGCACAATCCGCGGCACACCTCCCGGCACCTGAACAGTGGCGAACTCCAGTTCTTTGTTCTGTGCCGACTTCTTGCGAAACAAATGCTTTCTGCCTTTTTCTTCCTTTCTGGAAACCAAAGCGCCCAGGTTCAGTGTTTTATTCCGAATCAGTGGAAACGGTCTGGAGGAATCCACTGCCATCGGCGTAAGAACAGGGTACACATTATCCTGAAAATACCGATCGACAAAAGCACAGTCTGTTTCGCTTAACTCCTCGTGCTTTTCAATCATGATCATGCCATTCTGTGCAAGCATCGGCAGAAGGGAACGGTTAAAAACTGAATACTGCATATCTACCAGTTCATGTGTTGCCCTGTTTACCGCATCAAGCTGCTCCGCAGGCGACATTCCCGCAATATCTTTTTTGGTGTAGCCCGCATTCACCATATCCTTGAGCGATGCCACTCTTACCATGAAAAACTCGTCAAGATTGGACGCGGTAATGCTTAAAAATTTCAAGCGTTCAAAGAGTGGGATAGCCTTGTCCCTTGCCTCCCCGAGCACACGGTGGTTAAACTGTATCCAGCTAAGTTCTCTGTTTAAATAATATTCCGGTCTTTTATAATCAATCTTATTGTTTGACTTCCCTGATTTATCACCCATTAATACCCTCCATTCTTGTATAACCTGTGAATTCTTGACAGCGAAAAGCGTAAGCTTTTTGATGTATGCAGGCGTAAGCACAAATTCGCCCCGTGAAAAATTTATTTTTCACGGTATCCCCCTAAATATTACTCTAAATATTACTCTTTTTCTGCCTGATCACAGGCTTTATGTGAAATACTTCCTCAAAAAACATCGAACTATGTCCAAAAAGCTCAATCTCCAAAGTCATATCCGCATTTGTTTCCACCGTCAGCACCATGACATTGTCATCATTGGTAATTTTGATTTTATCAAATTTCCCCTTATGACTTAAGACAAGCCCTTCCGCAAGTTTAATAATCGCCGTAAGCTTTGCAATCCGAAGGTAAGAATCCAAATCAAGCGTCACCGCTCTTCTTAGGGTATCATAATATTCAAAGCTCTCAGTCGAATATTTCACAATATTTGCAACAATTTCTCTTTCAATGTGAGACAATCCTATGATTTCCGTTGCCATAATGATACTGTAGGAGCTTTCTCCCACATTCGCAAGACTGATATATCTGCCGCACTCACTTAAAATTGCCGAAAGCTGCAAAAGCAGCCGGTCACGCTTTGACAGTCCGTAACGTTTTCCCATATTGTCAAAAATCGTAAGAGCTATCATTTCCCGTTCTGCCGTTCTGCGCTCTATGCTGTGATACCGTCTGTTAATATCCCTTGCACATGCGATCATATCCCGCTCAAAATCATGTGAAGTNCCCTCTTCNGANGCAGACAAAAGCTGATTCTGCTCNGCATATTCATACGCCATACCGTCGCAAAGNCTGACGCCNGGNGCCCAAAGCATCTCTGCCCCCAGTGTNCTTACCATATGTTTNATCATCAACGAAGAAATATACAAAAGNGAAATATTTTCCTGNGCAATTCCGAGNGAGAGCGCAATTTCCTTTGTTTTTTTCTTTTTNAGNGAATCCACAAACTCCAGAAAGACTTCCGCATCNACATGACCCTTTTTATTCATCTTTAAATAATTTCTCTGTAAAATAAGNGAAACATAGTCATCTACAAGGATAACATTTTGTATTTTCCGCTCTCCCACAAACATTTCTTTAAAAATTTCGAGGTTTCCGCAGAACATCTCCTCCACCAAGTCCTCAAACTGNTAGCTTCGATATGACACNCGTGTCAGTTCTTCNCGAAGNCGCAGCACACCGGGACGTATGTTTTGGGATGTAACGAGACTGTCCTCGTCNAACANGGANATCTGAATACTGCCGCCGCCNATNTCNATAAACGCCGTACTTTTTTCNATAATATTCTGAAAATCACGCCCTACCGACGCAACAGATTTATAGTCCAGAAAACGCTGTTCGGAATTGCTCAAAACCTCTATCTTGATTCCCGTTCGTGTCTGTATCTGTTCCAGCAAAATCTCGGAATTTTGTGTTTCTCTGAGTGCNCTGGTGCCATATGCCTTGTAATCGTCCACCTTATAAGATTTCATGATCTGAGTAAATTCTCCAAGCATTCTGCAAAGCTCGTCCACTCTNTCATTACTGATTTTTCCGGTAAGATAGGAGTCTGTTCCAAGCTCTATTCTGTGTCTGATATGGTCTNTCTCCTTTATGCCGTTCTTGGCGGATATCTCATAAATTTTCATCGCAAGCTCATACGAGCCGATATCAATTGCCGCAAAGGTTTTATATGCCATATTNTAACCCCCTTACTGAAATCAATANTTTCCAAGTATTTTCATATNATGNGTTTCCTCTCTGAGTCCTCTCAATGCNTTTTTCACCGCACTNTCNGTAAGGTTTCCTTCAAAATCGANGAAAAACCGATATTCCCANTTTCTGCCCGCAAGTGGTCTTGACTCTACTTTATTCACATTCAATCCATTATATACCATATGCGAGAGTGCATGATAAAGCGCGCCGCTCTCATGGCTGAGTTCAAANCAAAGGCTGACTTTTGAAGCATCNNTGGTAAATATTTTCTGATTTGTCACNATGATAAACCGCGTNGAGTTTTCCTTNAAATCATTCACGCCCCGNTCCAGAATTTCNAGTCCGTACACTTCNGCTGCCGCCTCACCCGCNATNGCCGCCTGTGTNGNATCCTTNTCATTCACNACNTTCTTTGCGGCAAATGCATTGTTTTTCATGCTAATCTGCTGCCATCCCTTTTCCGTGAGGTAACGCGCACTCTGCATCAAAGACTGCGGGTGTGAAAAGACNGTTTTGATATCCTCAATCTTTGTGCCGGGAACNGCCATCANACANTGCTCNATNTTTATAATCTGCTCTCCCACNATATAATTNTCAAATTCCACCAGTAAATCGTANATCTCGCTCACGATTCCCGCTGACGAGTTCTCGATNGGAAGCACTGCAAANTCCGCGCTTCCTTCATCAATCGCAAGCATCGCATCGCGGAACGTATCCACATGAATGCTGTCAACCTCTTTTCCAAAATATTTCATCATCGCCGCCTGAGAATACGCTCCCTCCGCTCCTTGAAAGACGACGCGGCATTTTTTGACATCAATCCTCTCAAGCTCCGTAAACGGGAGTCTGCCGCCNCCTGTATGCTCNGCGATNATCTGATACTGAAGNTTTCTGCTGATTGACATGATCAGTTCAAACAAATCTTTTATCCCGCGCGCATTAAACGCNTTGTGNGTNAGTGCGCTCACNGCCGCAAGTTTTTGTTCTTCCCGCTCTTTATCAAACACACGTTTNCCNTTTTCTATCTTATATGNCGCCACNTGTGCGCATAAATCCATTCTTTTTTCATAAAGCTCCACAATGCTTTGATCGATTTTGTCAAGCTCTGTTCTAAGCTGAGATAAATCCATGCAACTTTATCCTCCACAGTATCTTTTTATTTTNTNAGTATACCACACCTATTTCATTTTGTAAAAAAATAATAACAAATTATTCCTAAATTCTTTTCATTTTGTAACAAATTCATTATAATAATAAGTAACAATTTTATTCTAAACAAAAAGGGGGACCTNACAAATGAAAAGAAAGGTCATTATCATCATCTGNTTTTGCTTTTGCGCGCTAATCTGTGTGGGTTTAGTCATTATGAGTAACATTCAAAAGCGTATTCCCGAAAATCCTGCGGGCACAATCGGAAACACATCCGGAAACTTATACAACGGCGGTCTTTTCTGCGAGAACGACGGATATGTTTATTTCTCCAATCCTTACGACGGAAGATCGCTTTACTGTATGCGCCCCGACGAATCCGAAATGAAAAAGCTCGTCCCCACACAGGTAGGGAGCATCAACGCAGACGGCAAATTTCTCTATTATTATCAAGGAGGCTCGGGCGGCAACGCCGGATTCGGATTTCTGATCAGCACCACAGGCGTATACCGCACCCAGAAGGACAATCCCAGAAATGTCGCATGTCTTGACCGTGTGCTTGGAAAATATGTTATTTTGGCAGATAATACAGTCTACTATTCCTGTGCGGACGACGGGGTTTCCTTAATGAGCATAGGTACTGACGGCGAGAATAAGGAAACGCTTTTAGATCTTGATATCCTTCCTGTGAGCGTACAGGATTCGACTTTTTATTACATCAATAATGAAGAGGATCTTCACCTCATGGCATACGACTTAAGAAGCAAATCCTCAAGGCAGGTGTTGTTGGACGATATCTACATGCCGATTATTGAGGGCAACACGATCTATGGAATCGATATTCATGA
>JAAUZZ010000027.1 GCA_014804345.1 Lachnospiraceae bacterium
ACATCTATAACCAACTCTGCCGCTGCCTCATATGCGGGACCTCTGCTTTTTATCATTTCTCTGATGCGCTCTAACGGATTGTCACACTGCAAAAGCGGCCGCGTCGTATCACCTTTAATGCGTTCATAAACAGTTTCCGGCTTTACGCGCATATAAACCACTGTTCCAAGCTGTCTTAACAGTTGTCGATTCTCCTCCCGTACAGGCATTCCTCCCCCTGTGGAAATGACAAGTCTGTCATTTCCGTCCGCAATCATTTTCTCAAGAAGCGCCGTTTCCATCGCACGGAAGACATCTTCTCCGTCTTTTTCAAAAATATCGCTGATGCTCCTATTCTGCTGCGCAACGATTAGTTCATCAGTGTCAGTAAATATATGTTTTTTAAGCTTCGCGATATTTTTCCCAACCGTTGTCTTTCCGCAGCCCATATAGCCGATTAAAATAATATTGTTCATTATTTCCTCACATTTTCCTGAAGCTTTTGATAAATTTTCTGCGCGTTTTCATCGGACACTTTGCAGCCATTCCACAATTCAAACGCATCAAGAGCCTGATACAAAAGCATCTTCAATCCGTTATACGCCATACCGCCATTTCCCGCAACAAGCTTCATAAACTGTGTTTCCCACGGCGAATAAATTAAATCATACCCGAATGCGATATAATGATAAAAATCACCGTCCTCGATAACCACATCATTTACGTTCGGTGAAAGCCCTACGCTCGTGCATTGTATCACGACATATCGGTTTTCCGCGCCTGTTAAGAGCTTTTGATAATCGGAAAGCGGCATCGCCTCCACGCGCTCTGTTCCAAGCGCCTTATTGACCTCAGACGCTACATTTTCTGCCTTTTCGACGCTTCGGTTCAACAGATGCACCTTGTCCGCGCCGTTTGCGGCACACAAAAAGGCAACCGCGCGTCCTACGCCGCCTGCACCTAAGATGATAACTTCCTCACCCTCAATATTTACGCCGTCGCTTTTCATCGCACGCAAAAGACCTGTCATATCCGTATTGTATCCTTTGTATCCGCCTTCTGTCCGCACGAGCGTATTCACTGCCCCGATTTTTTCCGCAAGCGAATCAATTTCGGCGAGCTGCGCGATCACATCGCTCTTGTAAGGCACTGTCACGTTCATTCCGAGAATATTTAATCCGTATGCGCCCTTTACCGCCGCCTCAAGCTGCCCTTCCTTTACATGAAACGGCACATATGCCATGTTAATTCCCATCATCTCTGAAAGCGCATTGTGTATCACAGGCGACATCGTGTGCTCCACAGGATTGCCGATAATACCGCATGTCCTTGTTTTTCCGTTAATCTCAATCACTTTATTTCCCCCTCTTCTGCGCTCTCTGATAAGAAAGCAGCACGATTTTCTCTAAATACCGCTTTAATACAATTTGAATTTCCTCTTTCGGGTGTATCGGCTTTACAAGAATGGAATATAACCCCGCCTTGTTTGCCCCCCACACATCCGTAAAAATCTGATCGCCGACAAACAGCGTCGTATTTTCATCGGTTCCCATTGTTATAAAAGCTTGTCTATAGTTTTTCGGATTGGGTTTCCCCGCCTTAAAAATATAGGGTGCATCTACCGCGTCACAAAACATTTTGACACGCGGCTCCTTGTTGTTGGAAAGCATGGTTACGCGATATCCTATCTTTTTCAACCGTTCAAACAAAGCAATCGCGCGCTCGTCCGCGGGCATACCATGCGGTACAAGCGTGTTATCAATATCAAAAATAATCCCTCGATAACCTCTTTTATAAAAATCTTCAAAATCGATTTCATAAGTAGAATTCAAATATTCTTTTGGATAAAATCCTTCCAGCATCTTAATCCCATGCCCTTTCCATAAGCTACATCTTTTATATTCTATATCATACTCTCCGATATTTCAATCATTAATGCAGATACACTGAAAAGAAACACGGAAAACACAATTAGTTTTCCGCATCTGCCATTCCACGAAGTTCTTTGATCACGAACATAATGATAACATTGGTCAATACAAACGTAAGCGCATCCGCCACAGGCTGTGCCAGCTGAAGCCCCGTTACACCAAAGAGCTTTGGTAAAATCAAAATTGCCGGAATGAAAAACAATCCCTGTTTACTGATTGCAGTAAGGGTTGCCCGAAAACTGTAACCGATCGACTGAGCCAACATATTTCCCATAATGGAATACGCCTGAAAAGGAAGCATACAGCACTGCATCTTCAGCGCCAGTGCGCCAATGCGGATCACCTCTACATCTTCTTTTCGAAACAGCTGCATAATCGGTGTGGAAACAGCAAACATAATCACACCCATGACCGACAAAAATACAAGAGCTACACGCCGGCAGAAAAAATATGCTTCCAGTACCCTGTCATACCGTTTCGCTCCAAAATTAAATCCGCACACAGGCTGAAAGCCTTGACCAAAACCAATCAAAGCGGAATTTATAAACATCATAATTCGTGTAACGATAGACATTGCCGCTACCGCCGCATCCCCAAAACCGGAGGCTGCCACATTTAAAAGGACAGATGCCACACTCGCCAGTCCCTGCCTTCCGAGTGTCGGCAAACCGGCAGTAAGAATTTCCTTATATACCCATCCCTGAAACGTAAAATATTTTGGCAGTGGCTTTAAAACATTTTTTGAACGAACCACCAGCGTCAGCAAAATCGTGAAGCTGACAAATTGACTAAAAATCGTTGCAATTGCCGCTCCGGAAATCCCCATGTCGAATCCAAAAATCAAAATAGGATCTAAAATAACATTCAATACCCCACCGATTGTAATACCTATCATCGAAAGCGCAGCATTTCCCTGAGAACGAAGATGATTATTAAACACAAAAGAAACCGTCATGTAAGGAGCCGCAATCAATATATATTTGCCATAATCCTTGGCATAGGGCGCAATGGTGTCCGTCGCTCCAAGCACCCGAACCATACGGTCAATATTGGAAATCCCAAAAACTGCCAGAATAAGTCCGAAAACAAAAGCCGTGTATACTGCCACAGAACAGGCTCTCTGAGCTTTCTCCTGTTGTTTGGCTCCCAACATTCTGGACATATAATTTCCGCTTCCCATACCAAGCGTAAAGCCAATTGCTTGAATCATAGCCATGAGAGAAAAATTCACTCCAACTGCCCCGGAAGCGCTTGTATTCAACTGGCTTACAAAAAAAGTATCCGCCATATTATATATGGAAGTTACCAGCATACTGATGATCGTCGGCACTGCCAGTCTGGGTATCAACCTGCTTACAGGTGTTTCGGTCATCATTTTATATTTTTCTTCATAGCTTAATGCTTTCATCCTGCGTTCCTCCATTTTTCTATTGCAGATTGTGTTGATAATTCATTTCGTTTTTTATATATTTCCGCAATTTTATAAAATCAGATATTCACATGAAATATTGCTCATATCTGTTCATACAAATATGATTTTACCACAAATTTCCCTTAATGTCATTTACTTTCAAAACAGTTCGAGGGTGAAAATTTAGGGAATGTTTACCCCTATACCTGTGTATTTTAATGACATATATTTTCGAATTACTGAATTGATATTCATACTGCAAAACAATAGGAAACTGTATTTTCTTATGATATAATTGATATAATGAAATGCAAAATCGAAATCTAACCGGATAATAAATCAATAAATGAAAAAATAGAATTTTAGGATTGGAGGAACTTGATCCTGAAAAATATTCTTATCATACAGGGAGGCGGCCGCGCCAACGGCAATACCGCTCAGCTCATTAACAGCTTTGCAAAAGACGCAGAAGAAAAAGGGCATTTCGTTGAGATTATTTCCCTTGTAAAGAATGAAGTCAGGGGATGTCTTGGCTGCAATGCATGCCGCTATGGGAAACCTTGTGTCCAAAAAGATTCCTTTAATGAGAGAATATTTATTCATAGCGCTATAAGTTATAGCCAGACACAAAAAACAGCGGCAATACAGTTTATGCGCTGATATTTGCCGCCTCAAGCAAAAGCTGTGTATATTCACTTTTCGGATTTTGATAAATCTCTTCCACTTCGCCTTGCTCTAAGATAACGCCTTTTTGCATAATCATAACTCGATCGCACATCTGATACACCACACGCAAGTCATGTGAAATAAAGAGGATAGAGATGCCTAACTCTTGTTGCAGTTTTAACAAAAGCTTGATAATCTGAGCTTGGATTGTCACATCAAGCGCGGAAACAGGCTCGTCTGCAATTAAAAAGGTTGTGTCACACAGAAGCGCAGCCGCGATTGCAATCCTCTGGCGCTGTCCACCGGAAAGTTCCGAAGGATAATGCTCCTTTACCCTGACATCAAGCCCTACCTTTTCAAGCATTTCATCCACGCGCTTAGTCCACTGCTCTCGTGTCAGTTTTTTGTCACCCTTTTTCATGCGCAACGGCTCCTCAAGAATCCACCCGATTTTCTTGGAAGGGTTGAGTGAACCGTAAGGATCCTGAAATACCATCTGCGGATTGTCACAATCTAATTTAATACTGCCGTCAAACCGTTTCTGCATGCCAAGAATTGCCTTCGCAAGCGTCGTCTTTCCACAGCCGCTTTCACCCACAAGCCCTAAAATCTCACCCTTTTTCATGCAAAAACTCACATCATGTAAAACATGCTGCAAGGCGTTGTCTTTTCTGCCTTTATTCTTATAATAGACATTTAGATTATCAACCTCTAAAATATGTTCCATGTAAAATCACCATCTAACTTTTCAAATTTAAATCGTTCCTTTTTGCTTCTGTTCTATGTATGCCTTATATCCGTTTTCCAGTATCTTAAAATCACAACTGTTATCTGTTAATACTTGCTTTCGATTTTCTGTTACTTTTTTATAAATCCTATCTGCTTTCTTTTGAATCTGATCCGCATGATTTATGCAAAACTGATATTCTTTATTTAATAGCATTCGATACTTTTCGTCCTCTATATCCTTAATAACCAGCTTTTCAATACACGCATCAGGAACCGGAAACATATAATTAAACCGCAAGGAACCTTTCACTTCCTTTTTATCCCCAGGCACTCTAATCAAAATATTTGCCTCCTGCTTTTTATCAAAAGAAGATACAGATACATAATAATTCATACCATTGACCTGTAGAACTGCTCCAAATGCGAATTTATTTCGATCTGTATATCGAATATTTGGTACCTTCGTAAACCCACGTTTTTCTTTCTCATATTTTTGAAGAAATTGGCTATATTCTTCATTTATCCGATAAAAATCCATATACTCCCTCACAATACAGAAAAACAGGGAGATAAAACCTATCTCCCTGAAAATTAACGGTTCGCATTCAAAGCTGCGAAGCACTTTAATGAAAAGGTTCACATTCAAAGTAGTGAAGCACTTTAATTAAAGGTTTGCACTCAAAGTAGCAAAGCACTTCAATTGAGCAAATCTCTGCTCAACATTATTATATGCAACTTTTTAGGGAAAATCAATATTTATTTAATATTTTCCTATATCTATATTAATCATAACACCTTCTCCAACTTCGGTATCGCATTGATCAGCTCCCGCGTATAACTCTCCTGTGGATTGTCAAAAATCGCCTGTGTCGCGCCCTGTTCTACCACATCTCCGTTTTGCATCACAATAATCCTACCGCAAAGACGTTTCACAAGGCTCAGATCATGCGAAATAAAAAGCACAGCCATATTTTTCTCTTTGTTCAACCGCTGCAGAAGCTTTACAATCTGAAGCTGTATCGTCACGTCAAGCGCTGTCGTCGGCTCGTCCGCAATCAAAAGCTTCGGCTCACAAATCATCGCTGACGCAATCATCACACGCTGACGCATTCCTCCCGAAAGCTCATGCGGATATTTCCTGTAAATCTGCTCGGGATTTGGCAGTTCCACATCTGACAAAGCTTCGATCGCACGACGCTTCCGTTCACTTTGACTCATATCTGGCTTATGGATTTTTAAACTTTCCTCTACCTGCCAGCCAATCCTCTTTACCGGATTGAGCGAAGTCATAGGTTCCTGAAAAATAATGCTGATATCGTTTCCCTGATAATTTCGAAGCTCCGCGCGCGAGGCGTGCAAAAGCTCCTTTCCATCAAAGAAAATCTCGCCCTTTTTTTCCAAGTCGTGTCGCTTTAAAAGCCCTGCAATCGCCATTGCCGTCATCGACTTACCGGAACCTGATTCTCCCACAATTCCAAGTATTTCTCCCTCCTCGAGAGAAAAACTCACATGATTTACCACCCGCTCGGGAACATCGTGGTCATGAAATTCTATGCATAAATCCTTGATTTCCAACAACATACCGCACGCCCTCCTATTTTGCCTTGATTCCGTCAGCCAAAAGCGAAAAGCCAAGCACAAGCAGAATGATCATAAGTCCCGGAAAGATGGCATACCACGGCGCGGAAAACAAATACGTCTGCGATTCGGAAAGCATACTTCCCAAGCTCGCATCGGGCGGCTGCACGCCAATCCCCAAATAACTCATGCCTGCTTCCGCAAGCACAGCATTGTTAAAACCAATCATAATGGACGACACCAGTACGGTAAATGTATTCGGCAGAATATGCACAAAAATAATCCGCAATCTTCCCACGCCCGCAAGTCGTGCGCTTTTTACATAATCCATCTCGCGGTACTTGATAAACTCGCTTCTCACAATACGCGCAAAACTCGGGATAAATGCCACGCCAAGCGCCGCCACGACATTGTATCTGCCTGTTCCAAAGATGCTCACAAACACCAACGCGAGCAAAATGCTCGGAAATGCAAACACAACGTCAATGATGCGCATTAAAACCTCGTCAAGCAAACCGCCGAAATAACCGGTAAACGCCCCGATGATAATGCCTCCCACAGTCCCGATGATCACTGTCAGAAACGCTATCACAAAGGTATTTTGCATTCCCTTCAACACACGCGAAAAAATATCCCTGCCAAAGTTATCGCAGCCCATCAAATGACGAAGCGAAGGCGCTGCAAGCTTTGAAGCGCTATCCATCTTTGTCGTATCGTAAGGCGTGTAAAAAAAACTCATCAGGATCAGCAACAGCATAATACCTGTTATCACAGCCCCGATAATAAAATTGGGAGGATATTTTTTATTTCGAAAGCCTTTCATAAACATCACTCTGCTCCCACATTGATACGCGGATCAATTATTCCATAGATAATGTCCACGCAGAAATTTGTCGCCACTACCACAAAGGCAATCAACACAATAATTGCCTCCACCACAGGATAATCCCTGTAAGAAATCGAGGTCAAAAGAATGCGCCCGATGCCCGGAATGTTAAATACCTGTTCAATGACAATGCTTCCTACAAGCATATCCGCAAGCATCATACCCCAAAGTGTAATCACAGGAATCATGGCATTTTTTAAAACATGCCTGTATAAAACCTTATTCGTATTGTTGCCTTTGCTATACGCAGTCCTCACATAATCCTTCTTTGCCTCACCGACGCAAGAGCCGCGAAGAAGCTTTACAGACATTGCAATCTTCGGAAGCGCGATCGCAATGCACGGAAAAATAATATAAGAAAGAAATCCCCAAAAATCCACCTCATATGAAACAAAACCGCCCGGTGTGAAAAGCTTCAACACCATTCCGAAAACATAAGTAATTATAATTCCCATAAAAAAATGCGGCACGGACATCATAACCTGATTGATTACCGTTATCACCCTGTCAATACGTCCCCCACTGTGCTTTGCCGTATAAATGCCGACCGGAAGTGACACGAGTGTCATAATTACAAAAGAAATAAGCGCCATAATGACTGTCACAGGCAGCTTTGATATAATCATATCCGCCACAGGCAGATTGTATTTGTACGAGGTGCCAAAGTCCCCCGTTACAAAGCTGACAAGCCAGTCAAAATAACGCTCCAAAAAAGGTCTGTTTAACCCCATTTCTTCCCGAAGCGCCTCAAGGCGCACGGGCTCCACATCGGTACCGAGCGCCGCAAGCGCCGCATCTCCCGGTATCACGTCGAAGGCAAGGTAGACAAGAAACGAAATACATAAAATTGTAATCAGCATTGCCGCAAATTTTTTCAAACCGTATTTCATATTCCTGCCCGTCCTTTCCTCTCGTTAAAAGCTCCGACTATTCCGTAATATAGAGTTTTGAAAAATCCTGAATGTAAAGCGGATAGAACTCGTAGCCTGCATAACCCTTTCTAACAGCCACAAGCTCGCACATATCCTGAATATATACATTTGCTGCTGTTTCTGCAAGAATTGTCTCGCATTCCTTATAGTATTCCGTCGCCTTTGCATCATCGGACGCTGCCTCTGATGCAAGCGCATTGGCATAAGCGGCATCATAATCCGCATTATTGTAATTAATAAAATTGTTATGCGCATCAGAACGGAAACGACTGAGCATTGCGCCTGCCGTAAGCGTCGACGCATCCACGCCAACAAGCGTCGCCTCAAAGTCGCGCCCCTGGTAGACATCACTAAGCCACGTTTCCCACTCAATCAACTCGATATTGGCAGTCACGCCAATCTGCTTTAACTGTTCCGCAACAACCTGCGCAGTATCAATATGCTGCTGATAGTTGGAAGGCACTTTCATCGTAAAACTGAAACCGTCCGCATAACCTGCCTCGGCAAGCAGCTCTTTTGCCTTCTCGATGTCCGTTGTATAGGTGTCGCTTAATTCCTCAATATAATATTTACCAAATGCGGGGAACATGCTGCTGCCCACAGGCGTACCCTTTCCATCCGAAACGAAGTCAAGAATCTCCTGTTTGTTAATTGCATAACAAAGTGCTTGTCTTACCTGTTCATTATCAAACGGCGCAACCGTATTGTTTAAGTACACTGCCTGCACTAAATTCATTGTTCCCTCAATTACCTCAAAGCTGTCACTCAGCTCTGCTGCCTGTGCTGTTGACACTCTTGCAACCATATCCACCGCACCGCCTTCAAGGTTCATCACAATCGAATCCGCATCTGCAAGAACCTTTAAAGTGATGTCTTTAATATGTGCCTTCTCTCCCCAATAGTCATCAAAACGCTCCAAAATCACATTTTCCTGCAAAGAACGTGACACAAATTTATACGGACCGGTACCGATCGGATTGGTTTGCAGATCTGTTACATCTGCCGGAACAATTGCCGCCTCCACTGTAGCAAGGATTGCAAGGAATGAACTGCTTGATTCCTTTAATTTGATAATAATCGTCTGCTCGTCCGGCGTTTCAACACTCTCAATATTAGAAAACGCCGATATAATAGGATCTCCCCCATTTAAACCGGCGCAGGTATCAATCGAATATTTTACATCCGCTACGGTAACAGGGTTTCCATTATGGAATTGAATTCCATCCCGCAATGTGAAGGTGTAAGTAAGTCCATCTTCTGACATTGTGTAATCACTTGCTACTGCAGGGACCAGATTGCCATCGCTGTCGGGTTTGATCAATCCCTCATAGATGTTAAACAGTATTTCCTGTGTGCCTGCGCCCTGTGAAAGGCTTGGCACAAGACTGTCCAAATCCTGTGGAACACCTATGGTTATATGCGAGTCTGCCACAGCGTCAGTTTTCGGTACGGTATTCTCCGTATTTTCCGTTTGAACTGCTGTCTGTGTCTGTGCAATCTCATTAGAGCCTTTCGCCTCCTTATCACCTGCGCATCCGCCCAGTGCAATAGTCAGTGTAAGTAACATACTTGCGAAAAGAACATTTTTTCCTCTCTTAGTCATGTTTTTTACTCCTTTTTTATTCTACTGTATTCAGTTGTATTATGCCCATTCAGGCAATTATAATCATAAAGTACAGTCGGAATGCGTACCGTCTTTATGACCTTGATAAATTGTATACAAAAATGCATAAAAAAGCAAGCCGTTTCATGCACAAATTTGTATTTTATTGTATACAAATTTATTCCAACACCTTTTTCAGTTCGTCCATAAAGGTATTGATGTCCTTAAACTCCCTATAAACAGACGCAAAGCGCACATAAGCCACGGCATCCAAATCCTTTAGCTTATTCATCACCATCTCGCCGATCACACGACTTTGCACTTCTTTTTCCTCTCGATTGAAGATTTCTGTCTCGACGGAATCCACAAGCAAGTTAATGCTGTCGGCGCTCACAGGTCGTTTATGGCACGCCCGCAAAATTCCCGCTTCAATCTTTGACCGATCATAGGTTTCGCGGTTATCGTCTTTTTTTATGACAATCAACGGAATCGTTTCTATCTTTTCGTAAGTTGTAAAACGCTTGGCGCACTCGTCACACACGCGCCGTCTGCGAATGGAATTGTTCTCATCTGCCGGTCTGGAATCAATTACCCTTGTATTTTCGTGATTACAAAACGGACACTTCATTTGTTTGGCCTCCATGCAAATTTTCTTAACTTTCAGTATAAGTTAAATTTTCAATTATGTCAACTAAATGCCACCTTTCTCTATCGGATTTCCCCTAAATATCAACCAAAATTAAATCGGGACCAATCTGTCTTATGCAGTTATACGGTATGACAATCTCCGAGTTATCCGTAAGAAGTCCCCAAAGCCCCCGGCATCCAGGCACCATAATCTTACAGATACAGCCCTTGCACTCATCAAACTCAAGGTCGCACACATGCCCAAGGCGTTTGCAGTCCTTTATGCTGATAACTTCCTTTTTCTTAAATTCACTGTATCTCATAAAAAAAATCCCCTTTTCATCAAGTCTGCCTTGTTTTATCATATGCAGCGCCCGATAAAAAGGGAACACGTATCAATCGTTCAACGGTTTTTCTTTTCCACCGTCTTTTCCAATCTTAATTCTGATATAAGCATTGAGCGCAACGGCAAATACAAACAGAATAATGCCCAGCATCTGTGATACCGCAATCTGCGTATGAGGAATAAGAAGCTGATCTGTTCTAAGCCCTTCAATCATAAATCTTCCAATCCCATAACCGCCCAAATAAATCAGGCACATCTGACCATGATACTTTTTGTGTTTGTGATACAAAAGCATCGCTATGAGCAGACAGAGATTCCAAACGCCCTCATACAGAAAAGTAGGGTGCACCTGTATAAAATTTGTCGCGCCATAAGTCGCCATACCTGCCAAATGCGACTCTGCGATATCCTTTGCGCGCACAGCCTCAATCGGGAGACGCATTGCAAAAAGAGAGTCTGTGAAACTGCCAAACGCCTCTCTGTTGAAAAAATTTCCCCAACGCCCTATAATCTGACCGAGCACCAGACCATATACGCCGCAGTCGCCAATCTGATACGGCGACAATTTCTTCAATCTGCAGTAAACAAAAAGCGTTGTAAATGCTCCAATGACAGCGCCATAAATAGCGAGTCCGCCCTGTCTTGTATTAAAAATACTAAGCAAATCGTTTTTGTACGAATCCCAAGAAAATACAACGTAATAAATCCGCGCGCCGATTACGGAAAAAATCACGGCATATATCGCAAAATCCCATATAATGTCAGGATTCATCTTCTCAAGCTTTGCCATATGCACAGCCATAAGCACGCCGCAAATGACGCCGATGCCGATAATCAGACCGTATAAAGCAATCTCAAAGCCAAAGATTGTGAAACTCTTCGGAACATTTTCCAAATAAATTCCAAGGTGCGGAAAGGATATATCGTTTACTCCCATGTCAATCCTCCGTTATACATTAAATCGGAATAAGATTACGTCGCCGTCTTTTACCACGTAATCCTTTCCCTCTAACCCCACAAGTCCCTTGTCCTTCGCCGCCGAAAGGGAACCGTTTTCCAGCAAATCTTTATAGTTTACCACCTCTGCACGGATAAAACCACGCTCGAAATCCGTGTGGATTTTCCCTGCTGCCTGTGGTGCTTTTGTTCCAATTTTTATCGTCCATGCACGGCACTCGTCCTCACCCGCCGTTAAAAAGCTGATAAGTCCTAACAGTCTGTAGCTTGCCGCAATCAACTTGTCAAGTCCCGACTCCTTTAAGCCCAAATCCTCCAAAAACATCTGCTTTTCATCATCGTCAAGTTCCGCAATCTCCTGTTCAATCTGCGCACAGATGACAAAGACGCCAAAGCCCTCGCCTGCGGCATACTCTCTTACCTTCTTCACGCCCTCATTTGATGCGCCATCGTCTGCAAGGTCGTCCTCGGCAACGTTTGCCGCAAAGATCACAGGCTTGTCCGTAAGTAAATTATATCCGTTTCTCCAAAGAGTTTCCTCCTCGTCCTCCGTAACAAAACTCTTTGCAAGCTTACCGTCTTCAAGATGCGCCTTAATGCGCTCTACAAGCGCAAGTTCCTTCGCCTGTGTTTTATCGTTTTTCGCACCCCTTGACACCTTTGCAATACGGCGTTCCAAAATTTCGATATCAGAAAAAATAAGCTCTAAGTTAATTGTTTCGATATCCCTGAGCGGATTAATGCTTCCGTCAACATGGACAATGTTTGTGTCCTCAAAACAGCGCACCACATGAACGATTGCATCCACTTCACGGATATTGGCAAGGAACTGATTTCCAAGTCCCTCTCCTTTTGACGCACCTTTTACAAGTCCTGCAATGTCCACAAATTCAATCACTGCAGGCGTCACTTTTTTCGTGTGATACAACTCACCCAAAAGCTTAATCCGTTCATCCGGCACAGTTACCACGCCCACATTGGGGTCAATCGTGCAAAACGGATAGTTTGCCGATTCGGCGCCTGCCTTTGTCAATGAGTTAAAAAGTGTACTTTTTCCTACGTTCGGAAGTCCGACGATTCCTAGTTTCATTTTATCTTAATCTCCTTTGAATATTCTCAATTTCCATTTAGGTCTTTTCCACTGTAAAAGCTCCTTTCAAAAAAGAGCCTTGACAACTATGATAGTATAGCATATCAAGACTCAAAAGTAAATCATTGGATTTCTATATTTTCATCATATGCATAACAAGGAAAATCTGCGCCTCAAACACCAGTTTAGAGAAAAAGATATAGTGGTTGAACTGTTAAAAAGTGAAAGAATTCGAAAGGATGTGAGTTAAACATTTCCTATGGAGCTTACTACAAATAACTATGCTGGTCGATTCAAAAACAGGAAGCTGAGAACATAAAGCTGGCAGAATACAGCGTGAAACAATAGTCAGGTCGCTGGTGGAGGAATACCGTGCATTTACAGAGAGCATAAGCAGCAAAAATCCCCTGACCAGTAGCCGGTTAAAAGATACCCTGAATTAGCCCAAAACCAGAAGGACAATCTCCGCCGATTTTTGGAAGATGGAAATATCCCAATAGACGATGAGTCAACGGAAAGACACATGAGAGCCTTTGCAATGGCCGGAATAACTTTTTATTCTGCAATACGGTTGATAGCTCAGAAGTAATGGGCATCCTGTTATCTGAAATTCAAAGCTATTTCAGTTTTTAGACTCTGAGAGAGGTATAGCGCTCCGTATGGTCTGGATGCTCATTAAGGTATGTATCCAGAGCGTTCTGGAATCCTTGGTTTGCCTCAGGATATGCCAGAAGGAATTTGCGTAGTTGCATCACAGTCTGACGCAAAGTCTCGGGTTCTTGTTTCAATGTCAGATTAAACAGCGTTTGGGCATATGACAATTGTATATCCGTATTTTTGCGGTATTTTGAGAGCAGTTTTTTTGCTTGCTGTGCATTCTTTTGAACATCGGCTTCTTCGGTTTGTTTTAAAGATAAATTAACCAACCCCTTCGAATACTCAACCGCAAGTTCTGCACTTGTTGAAGACTGTTCATAAAGCTGCCTCAGCTTGTCTACACTGTGCGTACACTCCTCCAATGTCTGTTTTTCGCACAGATTAACCAAACCCTTCCCATACTCAACCGCAAGCTCTGCACTTGTTGGAGACTGTTCATAAAGCAATCTCAGCTTGTCTACACTGTGCGTACACTCCTCCAATGTCTGGTCTGCGCACAGATTAACCAAACCCTTTCCATACAAGACAGCAAATTCTGCACTTGTTGAAGACTGCTCATAAAGCTGTCTCAGCTTGTCTACACTTTTCACACGATCTCCCAATGTCTGGTCTACGGAAAGATTAACCAACCCACTCCCATACTCAACCACAAGTTCTGCACTTGTTGGAGACTGTTCATAAAGCTGTCTCAGCTTGTCTACACTTTTCACACGATCCCCCAATGTCTGTTCTGCGGAAAGATTAACCAACCCTTTTGCATACGCAACCACAAGTTCTGCACTTATTGGGAACTGTTCATAAAGCTGTCTCAGCTTGTCTACACTTTTCACACAATCTTCCAATGTCTGTTTTACGGAAAGATTGACCAGCCCCTTCGCATACTCGAGCATAAGTCCTGTACTTGTTGGAAACTGTTCATAAAGCTGCCTCAACTTGTCTACACTTTTCACACGATCCCCCAATGTCTGGTCTACGGACAGATTAACCAAACCCTTCCCATACTTGATCGCAATATCTTCGCTGTCGTGGAAATGGTAATACAGTTTTTCCAGTCGATCCAGTGCTTGCTTTTTCATTTTGGGAATTTGCACTGTAGTAACATACAGCAAATCGCCATATAACTGTGCAAAAAACTCTAATTCTGGTTCGCCTGCAAAAAAGAACGTCCAAAATTGATTGTTTCCCTCCAGTTTTTCCGGATAGTCAATTAAAATTCGACAAAGGAAAAACAGTTGCATGGGATTGGTAACCCAATCCTTTGGAAGCAGGAGCTGCAATTGGTTCTTGTTAAGGGTCTGGCGTAAAACAAGGTACTCTTTTATCAGATCCGGGCAATCCAACACAATAGCCTCCATGATGCCCTCTTGAATTACCTGATCGTTCGATTCGTCATCTTCTATTTGAATATGGACTGTAATTTTATGAACAATTCCTATCTGGCGAAGCATTTCATAGAAAGTCAAATCTAATTTATCAGCTATTTTATGGAGTCTTGGGTATTTGTCATCAGCTATTTGATCTAGCTGCAAAAAGGGCACTGTACACGATTGAGCCAGCAGATTTTCCAATTCAGAACGGGTTTCTTTAGAGATTTTATCCGGGGATAAGCTGCACAGCCTGCAATAGTAAAACTTTAATTCGCGCATGACCAGTGTATCCAGAACCTGCTCTTTACTCCAGTGGGCAGGGTCTTTTCCGCCACACCATGCATCTGTAATCGCCAAGGCATAAATCGGGCGTTGTAGGTCGCCATCGATTTTTTTCAAGGTTCTCAACAGACGGTCAGTATGTTCGCTGTCCACCAACGGCTTGCCCGACACTTTGGCAAAGTCCATCATTATATCCTTTAACTCGTCGTCTGACAATGGCGCTAAATTCAAAAAATCGGAGCAATAGCATTTGGAGGAAATTGTATCGTCATAAGGAGACTCAGACTGCATCAGCTCAGCCCATTTGGCAGAGTCCAAATCCTTTCCATTCCGTTCCAATAATATAATCCTCAACTTTTCGCTGCGCTGACGTGATGAAATGGAGATGATCCAATCCCCAATCGTCTGAAGATGCGCCTGAACATCATCCATTACTACGATACAGCGATCGACAGGCGGTGTCCAACTGTTTAGATTGTCATAATCGCTATGTTTCAGCCAACAAATCTTCCACCCAACTTCTCTTTGCGCATTCGTAAATTCATACACAAGCCGGCTCTTCCCTATGCCGCCAGAACCTGCAACAGCCCACCAGGAAATTTGCTCGGTATCCTGACAAAACTCTTGCAGCTGCGCAAGTTCCTGTTCACGACCTACAAAAGTGATATAATTGGAGTCATACATAAAGCGGTTTGCTGAATTGAGTGCAGGAACAGATTTTTTAGTATAGCGGCACAGTTCTTCATATGCACTATGATTGGTGTCTTCCAGCAACCGCTCCAATATGACGCGAACCGCCTCATGTCTTCCATCCGGATAATAGATGGCAGATATTCCCCAATTGCCCAATTCAATGCACCGCTGCGGTATATCGCCTGGACAGCATGCAAGAATTGCATAATGATCCAGCCCGGGATTTTTGCTCGTCACCTGCTGGAGAACACCCATCGTTTTATCCTTTGCAAGGCTACAGCCTAAGAACAGCAATTTCTTACTCTGAAACCACTGCGGCAATTCCTGCATGAGAGGGCCGTCATTGGCGTATGCTCTATCATATTGTGTTTTAGTAAATATCAGCCGTTCTATGTCATGGATATCTGGACCAATATCGCCATGCAACTTGAATAAACAGCGGGGATTGTTCTGACGGCTTTGCGTCAGAAGATCAGGTTCATAAGGTGTAATGACTTTTTCAAATTTTTTGTGGCACTTGTCAAATACCTCCTCTAGTACACGGTCAAAATTGGTGGTCATAACGAGACTGCTGTCAAACAGATATGGAAGAACATATGCTGCTGAGTTGTACAGTCTGTCATGATTACAGTTTTTGATCTTATCATAGTTAATCAATTTTTGAAGTGCTTTTAATATCTGCGGATAGTTGTTCTTAATCTCTTCCGCAGCCTGCAAGAGTTCTCCATTTTTAATCATCGTTTCAATGCTGCCTCGTATGCTGATGTCATAAACATATTCTGCAAGTTCTTTCAATACGTCCGGCCACCCCTGATAACCGCAAAAAACAGAAAGTCCTGCGCCGACAAAAGGAATTATAGATCTGTTCTGGCACGCATTCTTTAGTTCCTCATAAACGGATTGGTTATGTTTCGGATAAAACTCCATAATCTCCGAAAAAGTAATATTGTTCAACTTATTCACCTTCACATCTTTCTAAGATACGATAACTATATCATTTACAGCGACATTTTTCAACAATTCTTGCCACTCTGTTTATGTCAAGTAATCGTTGGCAATCTACCATTTTTTTATCTTTGTGATATACTGCTTATTTTATTGTATGCCAAATAAACCTCGACAGTTTATCCTTCTTTTTAACAGAATGCTCTCTTATTTGCCTTCCTTGATGCCGTATACATTTCTTCTATTATCGGTAAATGCGTTCTTACCACTGTTTTGTGTCACAACTAACATCATAAAGAAAATCTATATGATTTGGAAGAGGTTTCGGCTTTTTTTCCAACTATAATTTTACACTATCACAACAGTATTTAATATAAGAGCAGTTTCTCCTTTTACCGCATTGCAATTTTTCTCAAATCCTCATTTTTAACAAAATCATACATCTTATGCAATTGCATTGGAATTTATCGTATCTATAACCTTCCTAATCCCCATCCAAACAGTCATATCCGTAAATATCTCAACCACACTTCCTTGATCTGTAAATGGTGATTCCTGCAACACGGAAAGGTCCTTCATCATTCCATTATGGACAATGTATTCCACTATCTGATTGACAAAATATATCTGTCTGCTGTCCATGCTTACACTATTCAGGTACTCTGAAAATGCTTCTTTTGCTGCGTTCATATCAAGCCCAACAATCTCACGAACAAATTCCCCAAGCGGTTTATCTCCAAATTCGTGTTCGTAATCCTGTTTTGTTCCGACTTCTTTCCATAAGATTTTTTCCAAACTCTCAATATCCGTACTTGTTAAAGGTTGATTTGTTCTTAACTTAGCAATGGCAATATGATCCTGATGCTGTCTTACATAGAATTCTGCCTTTGCCTTGTAATTCTTTAATTCATCGTTTTCAAGCTCCGATTCCTTCCATTCCGTTGACAACAAATCATCTTCAAAATTTGTATCATAACGCATCTTGTGTTTCGGAATATACTTCATTAAGTCACGCAGTCTTTCTCTGATTTCTTCAAACTCATGAATCCCAGCATTATCCACATAATCTGTATTCACAATCCGATTGATCAAATCCGATTGTGCTTGAATCTCCGGAATATTTGCTACACCGGCAATTCCCGCAACTTTCTTTTTCAAATCATTTCGTGCTCTCGTATACTTCTTACCTATCAAGTAAGCAAGCTCTATTCCATACATAAGCGCGTCAAAACGGACCGCACTTGCCTCATCTTCATCCGGCAGAATAAGGGGTGCAACCTCCTCCCGAACAATCAAGGTATCCTCATATGTCAATACCTGATAATTTGTTTCCATTGAATACAAATCAACATACTTAAGATGCTGCCTTACTGCAAAGTTGTCCCGTGGCAGTTCCTGCACCTTTTCACTCATATGTTTAACCAAAGCATTTCTGTAGGCAATCAACCGTTCCATTTGATATTCGATATTCTGTAACTTATAAGTAATCTCAAATTGTAAATTAAAGATGGCCCCTTGAAGCGCAATCATATTTGCTGTGGCTTTTCCTTTATTCATGCGAAAAAATTCAAAGTTCCCGCAAAAGTCAAAGATATAAAATCTCTGTTTATCCTCTCCATCCAACAAACCGGGACATAACCTTGTTCCACGGCCGATCATCTGCCAAAACTTAGCCTTACTCATAACCTTCTTAAAGAACACTAGATTCAAAATTTCCGGGATGTCGATTCCCGTATCCAACATATCAACAGAAATTGCAATCTGCGGCATTTTCTTTGAGTCCGAGAATTCATCTATTGCACTCTGTGCGTATGCCATATAATTATCAATCACTTTTGCATAATCAGGTAAATGTGGATACTCTTTATGAAATACTTCCAATATCTTTTCTGCATGGTCATGATTTTTTGCAAAGATAATTGTTTTTCCAAGTTTCTGACCATAATCAATCTTGATTCCGTTTGTCATAAGGATATTTAAAACCTGCTTTATTGTATCTTCATTAAATATCCACGTGTTTAATGCGGAAGATGCAATTGATTCCGGCAATTTACCATGCTCATCTTCAAAAGTTTCCTCATAAGCTTCTTTATCTTCTTCCGACAGTTCATCGTATACAATTCCCTGTTCAATGAACTTGAGTTTCGATTCAACGGAAACATAATCGACAAGATACCCATCTTTTACAGCCTGTGCCAGATCATAACCATAAGTTGGCACGCCATTCTCCAATTCAAATACTCCATAAGTATTCTTATCAATCTCATCCTTTGGTGTTGCAGTGAGTCCCACCAGAGGAGCATCAAAGTATGTAAAAATATCCTTGTATTTATTGTAAATTGATCTATGTGCCTCATCACAGATCACCAAATCAAAATGTCCACAGGTAAAAAGTTTTCCATCGCTATCGTTTACCGTATCAATGCAGTTCATCATCGTTTGATAGGTAGAAAACACACAATGAGCGCTATAATTATCTTTTTCTTCCACCAAATTAGTGCAAGACAGATTTGGAAGCAAATTTACAAAACTTCTTTTTGCCTGTATAACCAGAGAATTTCTATCGGCTAAAAAAAGTATATTTTTAACCCATCCTGCCTTTAGCAAAACATCACACAATGCAATAACCGTTCTTGTCTTACCGGAACCGGTAGCCATTACAAGCAATGCTTTTCTTCTATTTCGCGCATCAAAACTATTGCATACCGCTTTAATTGCAGCCTCCTGGTAATAGCGCCCTGCAATTTCTTTATTTATCACAACGTTTTTAAGACTTGTCCTCATAGTCAGTAAATTGAACCATTTCTCCAAGTCTCTCTTTGAATAAATAACAGCGCATTTTCTCTCCGGATATTGACCATCAATGATATGAGTTTCGAATCCATTTGTCAGGAAAATAACTGGTCTTCTCTTATATTTTTGTTCCAGTATATCCGCATACAGCTTTGCCTGCTGCCTTCCTTTTGAGACATCCACACAGGTACGCTTTGCCTCTATCACAGCCAATGGTTTGTGCATATCATCATAAAGAATATAATCTGCATATCCTACTTCTAATTTATTAGGCATTCCCGAAAGCTCGACCTCATTCATCCAGTCTTTGCCTTCCGTCCAACCGGCATCCGTAAGCATTTCATCAATATAAAGTTTTCTTGTCTCGTATTCCGTTAAATCCAAAGGTTTCGGAACATACGTGGGCTGTTGCTCCTGTCTGCGGGCGGACAATTCTTCTTTCAAAAAAGCGTTTTCAGCAATTAACTTTCGTAAGTCTACCTCCTGTTTGGCAGACTTTTTCTGCTCTTTCTCCAGTTCTTTCTTCGTTGCATTTGCAGTTTCCTGAGACTCTTTTGCTTTTTGGATTCTGTCCGTAATTATGTTCTTATCGAACAGGCGTTCTTCGTACTGGTCCGAATAGCAATAAGCTATGTAGTCCAAATAAATAAAAAGATTCTCAAGACAAAGCATCGCCTCGTCTCGTCCAAACCTTTTGTTGCTATGCGCTACATGATTACCACATTTTCGAATATAATCCATTCGTTTCCACAGATCCGGGCCCACAATCTGTCTATATTCCTCGGCATTCATCAAGCTCTGCAGATTGTCCTGATATGGCATTTCCAGTTCCGAATCAACAGAATACATCCATTTTATTGCAAACTCCATCGCCCTGCGGCTATTCATGATACTAGCTTCTGGATCCAGCAGAATAATCTTCTCAGCCGCTATGGCAACATCCGCAAAAGTAGAAAATTTTGATTCAGTTTTTAGGTAATCAAAGTTAGTTTTCATAATGATACCTCCAACACTATTCAAAATTATGTGGCTATACCAAATTTCTATCCAAAATACTGCTGCATTAGGCTGTCAAAAAGCATCTGGGTTTCGTCAAGACTTTTCTGTACGGCAACTTTCAATTTGTCGACCTGGTGGACGAATGTTGCAAACTGATTTTGGAGTTCTAATGGTGGCAAAATAAATACTAAATCTTCAATCTGCTGTTTCGTTATTGCCTCCCTTGTTGCCCCATTACTTGTTGCAATGTTCCACAAAATTTTCTGATAATTATTTTCTGTAAGCATATAACTTACAAACTCTGGTAATAGCATATTTTTACATCTGATAATAGATACATGCTGATTTACTCTTGCAGGCAATACGTCTTCTGGTACAACACAACATCTCGCGACAGAAGCACCCGTTATATTAAGTAAAACATCATTTTTCTTAATTGTAACATTAACTAACTTTTCAGCTTGCTCATCTGTTATATGGGCTAAATCTTTGTATTCAAATCGATTGTTATATACATTCATACTACGGATTAATGAAATACCTTCTTCCCCATAGTTTTCTTTGCCCCCTTTAGGAGTTGCACCTGACCCAATCTTTGATGCAGCAGTTTTACAGCTAATCGTTTCCCATTCATGTGAATTACTAACAGGATCTCCAAACATCTCCACAAATCTGGATTTGATTAGAATATCAAATTGATTCAATTCCTCTTTATAAATTGTAATTAAATTTTCTATCCTTACAAGTATTTCAGAAATTCTCTTCTGCTCTTCATATGGCGCTACGTTAAGTGTCATTTTGTTTAGTTCTTTAGCGGATAGGTGTTTAACTGTAACAAATGCTGTTTTTTGTTCTACCTCTTTTAATGCTTTTACAAGCGCGAATCTTAAATACTCCTCATCGGTATTTTCTTTAGCAATAATTCTACAAACTCGTTGATTTAACAGAGCACTCCTACTTTTCCAGCGAGCAATATTAAATTCCCCATCCATTCCTATCAAAAGAGCACCTGCGTGTATTACATATTCTTCTGGATATTCCCCAGAATAAAATGTTTCTGAAAATCCACGTTTAACATCTCTTATTCTCACCAATGGAAGATATGATTCATCAACTGTAAAATTTGACGAATCAAACGCATATCCATATTGAATATTACATAAATCTATTAATCTATCCATGTTAATTCATCCCCACAAACCCGAATTTGTTTTAAAATTTACTTGTCTTTTACGCTATGCTTTTCCTGCTGCCTATAACAATTTAATAATTCTTTCTCCGTCTCAAGCAGTATTTGAACCAATGCCTTATAATCTAAATATTGTATCCCTTCTTTTCCCATATGAATCTTATCCGACAATTTGCTGTTATAATATAAATCCATTGCCGTTTCATAGGAAAGATTTTTCGTCTCTGCCAAATATGCTATAATCCGTTCCTCAAGATTTTCCCGGTATATATTTTCCAATACTTCTTCATTCATATCGCATTACCTCATAAAATGTTTCGTACCGTAATAGCTGATCAATCGCCTTTTGACTGACAAATGCAATCTGATCGTAATCGGGGTAAACTTTTATCTCTTTCAAAGCTCTTTCCTTATCCCAGATACCGGAATGATACATGTCAACAACTCTAAATACCTTATCATTTGCCACTTTCCCTCTGATTAAATCATATTTTAGATAATCTTCTTTTTCGTCACGACACCGACACACAAAATCAATCCATTCCGTCAAATCATCATCAAAACATTTCCTGCTAAGTCCGGTAAAGTTTTCTCCCATTTCATAAATAGTGACAATCGCCTTTCCCATACCGCAAATATCCGTCTTTCTTCTTGCCCATCTTTCCGCCTGTTCCTTTACCGTTGTCACATAAAAACCTTTTCCAAAATCTAACGATCGAAAAGAATGCACTATGTCCGGATTATAAACAATCACATTTGAACCATGATATACATTCACACTATTATCCCCCTGACATTAAAATATTCCTTGATATCTGTAATCACATACTGCGTACTTTGCGTGTGAAGAATTTCATAATTAGGTACCAAAAAACCCATAATACAATTTGTTCTTTTCATATTTTTATATACCATGGAAGGTTTCTGATTCCAATGATTTGCACATGCATGTATCATATATATAACGAATGAAAATGTATCTTTATTCATACTCCGCTTTTCCTTTCTTACGTCTGCCATTCCCCCATATACCAGAATCTGTATATCAGGCTATATACTTTCTGTGGGATGATTTTACATTGCTCTGATTGACCATCGCATATTGCATTGTGGTATCTATCTGTTGATGTCCAAGCAATTTCTGCACTTGTTCTATAGGCATTCCTTTATCAATAGCCCTTGTTGCCATGGTTCGGCGAAACTTATGGGGATGGATATTACATATCTCAAATTGTCTTCCCAATTCCCTAAGCCTTATCTCTACTCCACTTATCTGTAATCTTTGATAAGGTGCATTGAGAGAAACAAACAATGCCGGATTATCATCATTTCTTGATTCCATATATTTCTGGATATGCAGCTTGGTTCTTGCATCAAAATACACCTTGCGTTCCTTGTCTCCCTTACCATAGACAATGCACTCTCGCTCTTCAAAATCCAAATCTGCAATATCAAGATTTACCAATTCCCCAACCCTGATACCAGTGGATGCAAGCAAATCTATCATTGCCAAATCACGCATTTCATTGCATCCGTCACGTAATATTTCCATATTTTCATCTGAAATAATTTCTTTCACGACTTTTTTGGTCTTAATCTTATGTATTCTTCGTATAGGGCTTTTCAATATATGATCCTCTTCTTCCAGCCACGAGAAGAAACTTGACAGATTTCTACGTATGTTATCTATCGTGACCCTGCCGCAATTATTTATTTCCTGATATTGCGACAAATAATCCCTTAACATTTCTGTGGTCATTTGCCGTACAGGCGTTTTTATTTTATCAAGCATCATTTTTATGGTGCTTCTATAATATTCTAATGTCCTTTCAGAACATCCCTCTATTCTTTTTGCCGTCAAAAACATATCCAAGTATTCATCATTGTCGCTCTCTTCTGGCCTTGCCTGCTGTGTAACGAGCCTTTCAATAAGCACTTCCTGTAATTTTTTCATCTGTGCAACATTAAGAACCTCTGACATATCATTGATGATATTATAAATCTGGTTATCCATTCTGTTATACTCCTTTTTGCTAACAGTATATCATATGGGAACCTCCTTATGAAAAATTGTTTCATCCCTATGCCACATACAACTCCACCGCCCCACGATTTTAAACTGACGGGACTTCTCAATCGAGCCATAGATAATATCAATATCCACTTTTAGAATATTGGCAACTTTCAATTTGTCGACTTGGTGGACGAAGGCGGCAAACTGCTCTTGCAAATCTATTGGCGGCAATGGTATTTTAATTGCTCGAAATTTTTCCATTGAAACATTATACATTGATCCACTTGTCCCAGTTGAGACCGCAGAAAACTTTTCTCGAACAGTCCTGCTACTCAATATATATTTCATATAAAATACGTTTGTTGAATTTGTAAAACGAATTTTCCAAAGTTTATCAGGTAAAATTAATTCAGGATAATCTTCTGTAATAATAGCTGTTGATCCTACCATTTCTTTTGTATTTGCTCTGCTAAATAGCAAATCTCCTTTTTGAGGATAAACAAATTTTTTAATATTTTTCTGATCATCCAGCACCTTGCATTCTTTTGGAATAAAATATCCTTTCGTTACAGCACTAACTTTTAAAACTGCTATTTCACCTGGCAATTTTTCCCTTTGCTTACCATTTCCACTCCAACCTGATTCACTATTTAAAATCACTTTTCCAATCGTAACAATATTCCATCTCATAGGATTAATTTCAGGATCCCCAAACATCTCAACAAATCTGGATTTGATAAGATTATCTAAAAGTTCTAATTCTTTTTTTCTTGAATCGATAGCCTTAACCAAACAATTCAGTTTTTTAACAACATTCCCCTGCTCATCTTTTGAAGGAATATGTAATTCCACGTTTCCAAGATTTTTCCTAGAGATTCTTTTTCTTGTTGTACCTGTTACATTGCCAAGTAATCTGTTATAGTATGCATCGGATCTCATGAAATAGCACAGATATTCCTTATTAACAATAGACTCGTTAGGTCTACAAATCGTACAATCGACTGCCGTAATCATACGCTCTTTTTTTTCAGGAATAATACAAGCTCTTCCAACTGGTTCCGGTAATCTTGATACCAAAATATCACCCGAGAATATCTCAGTACATTTGAGCCTTAAAAAGGTATCCTCAGATATATATTTTGCGCGCGACTCTTTTTCAAAATATATACCTTCACCTATATTTCCCGTCTGGACTAATCGTATGCCTTCATCTGATTGATCTTTACTCTCTATCCAGTCACCGTCTGCAAAAACGGTACAGATCTCTTCTAATCTCATCTACATCATCCCCACAAACCCGAATTTGTATATCTAGCTATATGCTTTCTGTGGGATGAATATCAATTTAACAATTCTCACTCTACCTGTTCAATATAGCGCTCATCCTAACAACTTCTCCAGTTCATCCATCTCTTTCGCGATCTCCGCTTCTATTTTGCGAATATTCGCCATAATTTCCGATGTGGGCGGATACTCTACTGCAACGTACTCAATCTCTTTATATTTGTTGACACTAAGATCATAATCATTATCCACAATATCCTTCTTGGGAACCATAAACGACTTATCCGTGCGTTTTCTTTCTATTTCCTTATTGAGATTCTTAAACCTTTCGATAATATCCGGGATATCGTTTTCTGCAATGGAAATACGTTTATCATCCAGGCTGAATCCATCTGCTGTCATATCGTAAAACCACACATTATCCGTTCCGCCATGTTCCGTCTTAGTAAAGATCAGTATGGCCGTCGATACTCCTGCATAAGGTTTAAATACGCCTGATGGCATCGAGATAACTGCTTCTAATCTCTGATTTTCCACAATTTCTTTTCTAATGGACTTGTGTGCTGTTGACGAACCAAACAGGACACCATCGGGAACAATACAGGCACAGCGTCCGCCTACTTTAAGAATACGAAGGAAAAGTGTTAAAAACAAAAGCTCTGTTTTTTTTGTTTTACATACTTTCAACAAATCACCTGATACCGATTCAGCATCAAGGCTTCCCTTAAAAGGCGGATTGGCCAATACAAGAGAATATTTGTCTTTATCAGAATTCTGATCTGACAGACTGTCTCTGTACTCAATAAAGGGATTATCAATTCCATGTGTCATCAGATTCATAGCGCCAATGCGTAGCATTGTTCGATCCATATCATAGCCATGGAACATATGATTCATGTAGTGATCTTTTTTCTGTTTGTCATAGAATATCTCATCTTTTCTCTTTTCCTTTAGATACTCCCCTGAAGCCACCAGAAATCCGGAAGTACCACAGGCAGGATCACAGATCACTTCATCTGCAGACGGATCCATCATCTCTACCATCATACGAATAATGTGTCGTGGAGTTCTAAATTGACCATTCAGCCCAGATTGCGCAATCTTTGAGAGAAGATACTCATACACGTCTCCTCTTACGTCAGCAGTCTGAATTTCATTCATCATTGAATATATCTCATCCAAAGAGTCCACGACTTTTGACAATAACAAAGGCGTTGGAAGCTTAAAAATCGCATCATCCATATATTTTGAATAGGCACTATTCTTATCACCGTGTAATGTCTTAATAAACGGAAATACCCATTCCTGCATTACAGAATACATTCTATCTGCAGGGAAATCATGGAATACAGACCATTTAAGCTGAGTACCATCAATTTTTCTTTCGCCAACCTTTACTTCGTCTGCAAAAATGCTCTGATAAGGCAGCCCCAGCATTGCACTTTCTTTTGCCCTTAAATTGTCCGAATCGTCCAAATCGTGAATGAACATTAAATAAGTAATCTGCTCAATTACCTCAAGCGGATTTACCAGTCCTCCCGCTGCAAATATATCCCACAAGCTATCAATTTTATTTTTTAATTCACCTGTAATCATCTATCTAATCTCCATTCAAATATTATTCCATGTGTACTTGGTATATCTTCCTCCGCCAATTTTGATGATCTCACCGGATTCAACTAAATCGGCCAAAGCTCTTTGAACTGTAACCTGACTGATGTCAGGACATCTTTCGAGAATTTCTGTCTTGGTAATTGTCCCAAGCGTATTTTTAATGATTTCCCGCACACGCTCCGGCTTAGACATCCCATTTGTGGTGATTAACTTTACTCTTGACGAAAAATCCCTGTATGCAGCAACGATAACACCCAACATATATCTGACAAACGGCTCATAATTATTTTCATTCTCATGCCATTTTATCGAACTATCCTGTAAACAACCATAATATGATTCCTTAGTGTTCTCAATCAACTTTTCTATACTGATGTATTTACCTACGATATAACCTGCCCTATACAATAAAAGAAGTGTAAGCAATCTGCTCATCCTGCCATTGCCATCGTTGAAAGGATGAATGCACAGGAAGTCTAATATATACATCGGGATCAAAATAAGCGGATCGATTTTTTCTGTTGAAATTGCTTCTTCAAAGGCTTTGCACAGTTCTTCCATCGCTTCGGCAGTTTGCCATGCCGGCACCGGTTTAAATCTGACAAATTTACCTCCATTGGCATCTTCTTCCTCGATCACATTATCTGCCGGCTTATATTTACCACCAACGTCAGCACCTTCAAATTTATACAAGTCTCGATGTAACTGTAAAATGATAGACGGCTTAACAGGAATGTAATTATAGTTTTCATGAATGATACCCAGCACATCTCTATAGCCTGCTATCTCACGTTCATTACGCGATCTTGGCCTTGTGGTATCCTTTACCAAAGCGCGTAATCTATCATCTGTTGTGTAGATTCCCTCAATTTTATTGGAACTTTCGGTACTTTGAATCTTTGCAATCTCCACTAATTGCGTCAACGTATCCGCTTTTGCTTCAAGAAAAAGAGTCTGTTCTCCTTTAAATTCATGTATTTGCGAAAGATAACTCACAATCTCCGGGGTAAGCAATTCCTTCCATTTTTCGCTATAATCAAACTGTCTCATTCAATGACCTCATTCATAGTTTAATTTGATCATAATTTCTTTTATGATATAATTAAAATATATTACTTTCTTTTCATATTGTCAATTCATTTTTATCATTATTATTAAAAAGATAAAAATGAATTTCTTTTGATAAAATTAGTGGTCAAATTATATTATAAAGGACAAGCCATCCGGCTTGTCCTTCTTATTGCGGTATTACCGTCTTCTTTCTTCATCAGATACTTGTCTGTTATATATGGTCTTCTTCCAAATATAGATTACTTCTTTATATATTTCGTAATGTAATAACCATTGGTTTATGTTCTTTACAACCGTCTCCGGTTTCTCTTGGCTTGTTTGATTGAATAGACAATTGTTTTTAGACATAAATTTTAATGTTACTGTCTCATTTATCGTATTTAATTAAAAATTATATTTTAAAAAATTGCCTTCATAAGAATTTCTAAACAGCTAAATATATCATTATTCCACTCTCCTTAATAAACACGAAAAGGACAGCACAGACTTTTGTGCCAATAGGCTAAAGCTTAGTGGCTTCATCAGGCAATCCGACATAACCGCAGGCTTCTATCATAGCCTGCCCTTCATCTGAAAGCAACCATTCTACAAGTCTGACGACATTCGGATTATGGTTATCTTTACGATAGACAACATAAAAATTTACAGTAATCGGATATGAACCGTTTCTTATATTCTCTGCATCAGGATATATTCCATCTACCGCCAGCATTTTCACATTTTCATCGGCTACCATCCCTGACAGATAGTATCGAAAAGAGTATCCGATTGATCCGCCAAATATAGATAGAGGATTTCTGGAGTTAATCATATTGCCCTCCATAAACATATCCATCATCGTTTGACTGCCTGATCCTTCGATTCTTGTTAATGGATTGATTTGTCTGGAAGCTCCGCCTACTTCTATCCAGCTTGTAATCTCTCCTCTGTAGATAGAGCGTATCTGTTCCGATGTAAGTCCGTCCACAGGATTATCTTTGTTGGCAAAGAAAACAAATGCTTCTAACCCTATCGGCACGATTTCGATTTCAACACCCTTTTCTTGTGCTGACAACATTTGTTCTTTGGATGGATGAGCTGTAAAAAACAAATCAACCGAGCCGTCAACAAGCGCATCAAATCCTCTGACCGTGTTCTGATACTGCATTACGCTGTCAGGCGCAAAGTTTTCACCGTAGTAGTTATCGTCAGAAAACGCTCCACCCTCGTAGGTAACAGTTCCTTCGGGGTAGCAATTCTCTATCACAGATGCGTAAACAGGCACAAGAGCTGCCGCTCCGTCTAAAACAGGTAAATCATCTTCCTTTTCAAATTTCAGAGATGAGCCGGTTCTTGCAAGCTCTGATTTCTCCTCAAAAGGCAGGAATTGTGCAACATCGACCATTTTAAGCTGTCCTGTTCCACTGAAATTATTTGCAAGGCGGCTTGTGATCGTTATGTACAAGAAAGCATTTACGTCAACAAACAGAAGAACTGTTATAAGAATTACAATTATTTTTTTCACAACCACAGCTCCCTTGCTATAAATTGTATGATCGAAGAATTCCGGTAAGCATAGCAAATATAGATTGAATGCGCAACCGTAATCATGATTCCTATCAAAACAATAATAATCAATATTCTTATGAATTTACGATCACTCATTTTTACATACTCCTCATAAAAAGGATACCAAGGATATAGAACAGTATTCCGATTACTACCACCAAAGCGATAATTGTCATACTAATGATGAACATAACAACAATCCTTTGTTTTCTGCCGGTTCCTTCTCGCTTTGCACGTATGCCGTCCCGGATAAACAAAATAATAGATATAATTACAAACAGAGAAATTGCAATTACAAAGATCCAACGCAATCTGTACAATAGCAACATAAACAATATATGCAACATAGATATCCTCCCTTTGAATTAAACTTGATTTTATACGCTTTCCGCTTTAAGTAATCATGTTACTGCATTAACAAAGATTGCTATATTTCAAGCAATCTTTGTTAATACTTTTATCCCACTATTTCTTTACCTTTTTCTTTGTTATTTCTCCACAGAAATTTTTTAATCCCTTAAATTTCAAATTGACTTTATTTGTACCGGGAATTTCTTCACTTTCCACTTCATAGTCGATTCCTTCAACTAAGGTTTTTCCGGCATATTTTACAGAATAATCCGTAGAGTTTTTCACGCGAATCGAGGTATTTTTAATAAGCCTCTGCTCAATCTTAAAGGTTGCGTTTTGATTTAACCCTTCATAGTTGCCAATTCCGGTAATCTTAACTTTCCCCAAACCGGCATTTAAATGATTCGCATATTCAAGCGTATAGTCTTTTTTCTCGGAAAGCTTTTTCCCATTCATCATAACAACGACTTTCGGTTTTTGAAGCTTTCCATTGTACGTCAAATTTTTTGCTTTATTTACAACAACCGAATCAAAACCTGTCTTACCGGGTTCAGTAACAATATCAAAAAACGCTATTGCTGTGCCTGTATATAATTTTCCCTTGCCTTTTACGATCACATAAGCCTTACCGCAATCTTTATTATTCTTGTATGTAACAGAATAATCCTTCTTTTCAAGCTCTTCTCCATCAACAATGACTGTAACCCTTGGCGTATGAGGCTTTCCATCATAATAGTACTCTGTTGTATCAAGTTCAATATCATCGGCTTCTATCATGATTTTATCATCGACATCTATGACCGGAACCTTGACTGTTGTAGTTCCTACATAATTTGAACCCGATGCCGCCGATACCACAATTTTAGCGGTTCCTTTCCAGCGCACATCGTTTTCCGTGATTTCGTAATCATAATCTTCACCTTTTATCAACAGCTTTGTTCCATCATAAATTTCAATCGGCTCAGCTAACGTATCATCGACCTCTATGCTGCCTGCAACCTTCGTAAGTTTTCCTATATTCTTTCCTTCAATAAAGAAATTCTTGGCCCTGCTTCCTTTATAATTTCCAATCCCGATAACCCAGACCGTTCCTCTGCCGGCATTAATATTATTTGCATAAACCAATCTGTAATCCGTACCATATACAAGTTTCTTATTTTTTCTTTCAATGCGCATTGTTACGTTAGGCATAGGCGTATAAGCCTTTCCGTCATAGACCTTTGACTTTATATTTGCGATCGTACAACCGCTGAGGTCGGTTCTTTGATCCTCATCATAGACAGAATAACTATCCTCCTTATCCTCATCAGGAGGTAACTCGTTGCTGCCACTGTCTGCCAGCAAGTCACTAAACAGAAAACCTTCCCTGCCTTCTGCCCTTTCCAAAAATTCTTCCCATCTCCAAATGGCATCATTATACATAGCAGTTGCATTTTTTCTTAATTGTTCGTTATCGCAGACATCGGAATAATTTTTTGTAATAAATTTAAAGTCACAGCCTTTTTTTTCATAATCAGCATTTGTGATATCTATTTCTGTGCGTAATTTCGTTTTACAATATACGTCCAATCCATACCGATAGTCAATTGTATCTACATAAAATTCATTCTTAGACTCAAATAACCACATAAAATATATTTCTTCATTAGGGTAAAAAGCATTCCCCACTCCATTATGATAATTGCAGACAGAAAAAGTAATCCATTCAGTTCCATCATAATCGATATCATACTCTAAAGTAACTAATTCATTAATTGTCTTTCCTCTTTCGCTGATTGTATATTGTCTTTCCTCCATTTCTGTATTATTCTCATATTCGCCATTCCGCTTAATGTAATTTTTTAATGCACTCATACACTTCGAATCTGCGGTTACTGTATTAGGATATCTTTTCGCCGATTCGATAGCAACTTCTTCGTCCAAAGACGTATCGTTTGAATTATTTTTATATGTAATTCCATATGATACTTCTTTCGCAGGACCTCCCATAATCTCAATATAGTATTCCCCTGTTTTGTTTGCAGTAAATGTATGATAATAACTATTGGAAGCGGAATCATATTTAAAATTTTTTGTAACAAGAATCTTCTCAAATCTTTGAGAAGAATCATATATTAGTACAGATGGATTAATATTATCAAAATTTTCAATATATAGCGTTTGTGCATATTCCTTTTCAAAATAAACAGAATAATAATCTTTCCTATCCTTATTTCCAATTGATGCAAGAACTTTTTCTCCCATTGGAAGAGTCATTGCTGTTGCAAAGGAATCATTCGGTTCTACCTCCCGGAGTTCATCACCAGGAACATCCAAACTTGCATCCACAATCAGTTTCACATTTTGTATATTACATCTTTTCAAAATTCCTTCAACTAAAGTTTTGGAATATTCATTCGGAACATAAAATGTGCCTTCCTCATCATTGTCAACTGTGGAAAACGGCATTCCCGTAAATTGCGCAGTTGTGGATAAAAGACATATCTTTTCTATTTTTCGCATGTCGGCAAAAGCGCCGCTGCCAATTTTTTTCACAGTTTTAGGAATAATGAGTTTCTGAAGTTTATTATCATAAAAAAATGCCCCAGAGAAAATTTCCTCAACAGTAGCCGGAATTTCATATGTGGTACTATTACAAGGCATCACTTCATAAATAATCTTTTTGTCTTTGCTTAATAACGCAAAATTTTCATAACACAAATACGGGTTATTTTCATCAATGATAATATTGGACAGCTTTTCCGTGACATCAAAAACAGCGCCTCCAATATTCTGAAGCGTTGCGGGTATTCTAATAAGAGTAACATTTTCCCCGCCTATATAACCGTTTATCGTCTTTAAGTTTGTGCCTAAATTTAATTCCTTGACTTTATAAGAATATAAATCATCAATTTCCGTACAGGCATCCGGCAGTGTGAATGCTTCGTCCGGTTTATTATGCGGATAGAAAAGCAGTTTTTCTCCGCTTTCATTGTATAATACTCCATTCACAGACAAGAATTTGGAATTCCCTGATAATACATCTATTTTTTCCAACTGATCATTAAAGTCAAATGCAAACCAGACATCTTCTATATTGGTACAAGATGCCGGTATTTGTATTTCCGTTAAATTGGGTAAATCATATGTAACATTTTCGCTAAAGCCTGTTATTCCTTCTTGAAGAATTAATATTTTTACATCTTCCGAAACATCCGCCCAAGGTACATTATCAGCTTCCAGAAAACCTTTATAATTGACCGTAAGAATTCCCTTTGAAAATTTCCATTGAATACCTGTAGCAACATCCTGTTTCCAATCATCATCCGGCTCCGAGGCATCGGTATTTTCCTCTGTTTCACTGCATATATCAACATTACTGCTTTCTTCTGTTCCATCACTCTGTGTTGTTTCTTCAATTTCACTTTCCGATTCGGTCGTTGCACTTTCCGATTCTTCTATAATTTCACTCTTTGCTTCTTCTGTTGTTCCAACTTCTAATTCTTCCGCACTTTCACCCTCATCAATTTCTTCCGAAACAGCTTCCTCATATTCAGTAACGAATTCCACCGTTTCACATTCCGATTCACTTTCATTACTACTTGGTTCCGCATACACGTAAACTGCATTGGAAGATATAAAAATTACACTGGAAAGTAATACAGCTAATGTCTTTGATATACTCTTGTTTTTCATATTTGATTCCCCCTTTTTATCCGGTTGCTTATGTAAGTATCCTTTTCACAGAATATATATTGATAAACATCAATGCTTCTTTTCTTACACATCTTCAACAAATTTTTCTTTCTTCTCCGCATTTTTAAAAATCAAAGAAAGCTCTATCACAGCCGCCACGGCAAGCACAAACTCCGCGCTAAACTGCGCATATGCAAGTCCGTAAAGCGGAAACAGGTGATTTAAAAGAATCAACGCCGGTATCTCAAGCACTATTTTTCGCATGATTGCAAATACCAACGCTTTTTTGCCATAACCAAGCGCCTGGAACACGCCGACCGCCAAAAAGTCCATACACAAAAACGGCAGTCCGAGGCAGAACCCTCTTAAAAACCGCACGCCATATGCTATAATAGAGGCATTATCCATAAAAAAGCGCACCACGCTGTTTGCTCCCACAAAGAAGAACAGCGCCGCCGCCGTGATAAATCCGACACTGATGCTGCCTGCAAACACAATCGCCGACTTCATTCGCTTGCGGTTTCCACTGGCGTAATTATAACTCACTAAGGGCATAATTCCCTGTGAAATTCCCATGCAGACATACATCGGCACCATATATATTTTCTGTGTAATTCCAATTGCCGCAACCGCATCTGCACCAAACGCTGATGTAAAATTGTTTAAAATCGTCATACCTGTCACATTCAGCAGATTTTGTATGGAAGCGGGAATCCCGACACCAAACACGCCAAGCACAATCTCTTTTCGAAAGCCAAACCGACTCGGCTTAATGCAAACACATGTTTTATCTCTTTTCACATACAACAGCACAAAGAAATAACCACACGCAACACAGTTCGAAAGAAACGTAGCAAGTCCCGCGCCTGCTGCCCCCATATTCAATCCCCACGGGAGGATAAAAATCGGGTCCAGCACAATGTTTAACAGACAGCCGCTCATTGTTCCGATGCTTGCATGAAGGGACGCCCCTTCCGAGCGTACCATATATGCCATAACCACATTTAAGATTGCCGGCGCTGCGCCACATGTAACCGTCCATCTCATATAAGCAGCAGTCGCCTGCACCGTCACCTCATCTGCTCCGAGGAGCGCTAAAAGCGGTGATTTCCCAATAGTGCAAACCAGCGAAAAAATAATGCCGCAAAACAAAGCGCAGTAAAAACCAAATGCAGAGCTTCTGTGGACCGTATCATAATCTTTCCGTCCAAGCGCTCTGCTCATCATACTCGAACTGCCTACGCCGAACAGATTATTGACCGCATTAAAGGCGAGAAGTACTGGTCCTGCAAGCGTCACCGCCGCATTCTGCACTGGATCGTTTAACATTCCCACAAAATAGGTATCTGCCAAGTTATAGAGCACCATGACCAGCGAACTGATGATCGTAGGCACACACAGCGTCACCACTGCCTTTGGAATTGGTATCTGTTCAAATAAACTTGTTCTTTTATCTAATTTCGGACTCACATTATCATGCTCCATTCATAATTTGCAAAAAGGATTTGATGTTTTTATCGATGTCCCCCTTGAATACCGCAGACCCTGTCACGATGACATTTGCGCCGGCATCAAGGTTTTCTTTGAGATTTCCAAGACGCACGCCTCCGTCAATCTCCACGTCCACCGACAACCCTCTTTTGTTGATCTCGTTGCGGATATTCCTTATTTTGTCAAGACATTCCGGAATATAACTCTGCCCGCCAAAACCGGGACGCACGGTCATGACCAGCACCATCTCTACTTCTTCTATATACGCAAGCGCCTGTTCAATCGGCGTTTCGGGGTTGATCGCGATACCGCGCTTTCCACCCAAACTTTTAATACGCGCAAGCGTTTCATGAACACAATCGCATGCCTCCACATGAATCGTGATACCGTCTGCTCCCAGCCGCATAAACTCATCTACATAACGCTCAGGACTTTGAACCATCATATGTACATCAAGAAAACGCTTTGTGCGCTTTCTCACACACTCAAGTACGGGCATTCCAAAAGAAATCGACGGCACAAACATACCGTCCATGACATCCACATGAATGTAAGGCACCTTTGACTGTTCAATAATATCAAGCTGAGAGCCGAGTTCACAAAAATCCGCTGCCAGTATTGAGGGCGCTAAATAGTTCATTGATACCTCCTGTTCTCACTCTTTTTCAGTGTTTCTTTACTCCTAAGTTCCTCGTAAAACATTCCGTAATTATCATACCTTACCCTGCTGATGCGGTTCTCACTCAATGCATTTTTTACTCCGCAGTCGGGCTCATGAATATGTGTACAGGTTAAAAATCTGCACTTGCCCTCATAAGGGGTAAACTCGGGATAAAAGCGTTTCAGTTCCTCTTTTTCGATATCAAAGAGGGAAAGGGAACTAAATCCCGGCGTATCCATAATATATGTGTTGTCCGATATCGCAATCAGTTCCGAATGTCTTGTCGTATGTCTGCCGCGTTCTATCTTTTCGCTGATTTCTCCCGTTTCCATCTGCGTTTCCTTTTGCAGGCAGTTCACGAGAGAGGACTTTCCCACGCCGCTCGGTCCCGCCACAGCAGTTGTTTTGGAAGTAAGCGCCTCTGTGATTTCATTGATGCCCTCTTTTTTGAGAGCGCTTGCAAACAAGAGCTTACAGCCACTATCGGCATAAATTTCCCTGATACGCTCACATTGCGCTTTGTCTGCCAGATCACTCTTATTAAAACAAATTAAGCAGTCAAGCCCCTGTCTTTGCATCATGATCAGAAATCGGTCAAGCAGATTATAATTCGGCTCAGGTTTTGCCACCGCAAAGATGAGCAGCGCCTGATCGATGTTTGCCACCGCCGGTCTAATGAGTGCGCTTTTTCGCGGAAATATTTTCATGATATTTCCTTCACAATCTTTTACGTCCGTGATTTCCATCTCCACATCATCACCGACAAGCGGCTTGATGTTTTCTTTTCGAAATATTCCCTTTGCCTTACACGCATACACACCCTTTGCGGGTACGTCCACATAGTAAAAACCCGCTATTCCTTTTATTATCTTACCCTTCATCTATTTTTCCCGAATTTAATTCTGTGTAAACTGCACATTCTGATGAATCTGCGCCACATCTACGCCCATCTGTGTCGTTTCGTTTCCGTCCGCGTCCAGGACGACCTCCTGTACCTGCTTCAAGTAGGAAATCGTAACGATTCCGTATGCCGTGGGACTTTCAAAATCATTTAAGTTAATTGCCACAGGGAAAGACGTAACGTTTTGCGAATACCAAAGCTGCGTACTTCCATCGGCAGTCGTAAGGATAACCTCCGCATTTCCTCCCATATAGTCGGTAGGCGCCTGTATCATAAGGCTACAGTTATATGTGACCTTTTCACTTCCGATACTTACTTTTAAGTCAACGACCGTTCCTTCTTTGACCGTCGTTCCCTCTTCATAACTCTGATAGCAGATCTGCCCCTCGGGAAATTCTGCGCTGTACGCCTCGTCGACATTGCCGATCACAATACCCGCCGCCTCAAGCGTGCTCTTAGCCGCATCGCTCGAAAGACCAGTAACTTTCGGCATGATCACGTCTTTATCGGAGCCTCCCGCGCTGATTACAATCGTAATCTCCGAACCTATCGGAGCCATATCGTTTGCTTCAGGACTCTGCGAAATAATGGTTCCTTTCGCATATTCTGCGGATTTTTCCTCACGTTTTACTACCTTAAAACCCTGATTCGTCAACGCCGCAGTTCCTTCTGCCTCGCTCATTCCCTCGACACCCTGCACCTTCACTCCATCCGCTCCCGCGCTCACGGTAAGTACAATTGTCGTATTTATCAGTATCTTATCATTTGCAAGCACGGTCTGTCCGTCCTCTAACGCTGCCGATATGACAATATTTTTTTCATACTGCGTCGATTCCACATAAACCGTCTTACAACCTAATCCTACATCATTAATCGCTTTTTTTACCTCATCAACATCATGCCCCACAAACTCGGGCATTACTGCACGCTCGCCATCCTGTACGTCATTTGTATGCGTACCGGACAGGGAAGCAATATCCTCAAAGATGCCCGTCGCCTGTCCCACAAAGTATAAAAGGATACAGCCGATGATAATCGCGCCAAGAACCGTGAGTACTGTGGTAAACCCTTCTACTTTCGGATTATAGTCATACTCGTCCTTGCCTTTTAAATAGGCTCCTTCATCGTCATAATCATTTTTGCGCAAGTTTTGTCTTGTAACAATTTCCTGTGTATATCCCGTTTGTTCATAATAATCATCATGGTTTTGTTTCTTTTTCTTTTGGCTGCCCTTTGCGCTTGAGGCGCTTTTGCCTGACTTGTTTTGGCTGTTTCTGCCGGTAGTATTTTTGTTGGAAGCTTTGTTACCGGAAGCCTTGTTGTTGGAAGCCTTCTTATTGGCATTGGAAGCTTTATGATTGGTCTGCTTTTTTGCCGGCTCTTCAGCAGGATAAGCATTCTCGGATAGAGAAACAGGTCTTTTTTGCGGAGACACCTTATTCGGTATCAGCTCCAAATCCGCCTCCTGTGCATATTCTTCCCTTCTTGGCTGCCTTGCAGGCTCATTGTTGGCGCTTGCGCTTGTAGCCGCCGGTACGATTCTGGTCTTACCAATCTCGTCCTGTACATCGGGCTGTGCGATCACGTCATCCGGATTGATCAGAGAATGCTTCAAATCCTTTATGATGTCCGCCATACACTGATAGCGTCTGTCAGGACTTTTCTGTGTGCATTTTTTAACAATGTTTTCCACGCTGATCGGTAAATCGGGCACAAACTCCCTGATATCCGGCATTTCGTCCTGAATATGCTTAATCGCGATTGACACCGTCGTATCACCGTTAAAAGGCACACGCCCCGCAAGCATCTCAAACATAGTGATACCAAGCGAATAGATATCGCTCTTTTCATCCGAAAAGCCGCCGCGCGCCTGTTCCGGCGAGGTATAATGCACGGAGCCCATAACATTCGAGGTGATGGTATTGCTCGATGCAGCCTTTGCAATGCCAAAGTCTGTCACCTTTACTTTTCCCTCTTTTGATATGATAATATTCTGCGGCTTGATATCCCGATGGATAATATGATTGTTGTGCGCCGCCTCTATTCCCATTGACACCTGTATTGCAATACTGATTGCCTCTTTAGTGGTGAGTCTTGACTTTTTTTCTATGTATTTTTTTAAGGTAATGCCCTCGACAAGCTCCATTACGATATAATGGATCCCGTCCTCCTCACCCACATCATAAACATTTACGATGTTTGGGTGCATAAGCCCCGCCGCCGCCTGTGCTTCCACACGAAATTTTGAAACAAAGTTTCGATTCTCCGAAAACTCCTGTTTTAAAACCTTGATTGCCACAAAACGGTTGAGCTTTTGATCTTTTGCTTTATATACATCCGACATTCCACCGGTGCCGATTTTTTCAAGCGCCTCGTATCTGTCGCCGATTATCATTCCCGACTTAATCATTCCGACCTCCAAACGGTTCCACAAGAACCACAGCTATGTTATCGCGTCCGCCGTTTGCGTTCGCCGCTTCAATCAGACGCCTTCCCGCCTCCTCTATATCGGCGCTTTCACGAATAATCCTGTGTATCTCATTGTCCTTTAACATGTTTGTGAGTCCGTCCGTACACAGTAACAACATTTCCTTCTCACTGATCGTTATATCAAAAAAGTCCACAAGCACATATTCTTTCACCCCGACTGCTCTTGTTATAATATTCTTGTCAGGATGCATGCGTGCCGCTTCTCTGTCAATTCCGCCCATGTCAACCATTTCCTCTACGAGAGAATGGTCCTTTGTAATCTGGGTAATAAAATCATTGATAATATACATACGGCTGTCGCCCACATTGGCTACAAGCACATGGTTTTCCTCTATATCCACGGTTACCGCTACAAGAGTCGTTCCCATACCTTTCAGGTGACTATCCGATTTTGCCATTTTATTGATATACGTATTGGCATCATCTATCGCCTTTTGCAAAATATTCTCGGAATCCGTTTCCTGTGTGTAGTTCTCAATCACTTCCACAACCTTTTCCACAGCATGTTTTGAAGCATAATCGCCCGCGTTGTGACCGCCCATACCGTCAGCCACCATAAAAAGGTTGGGCAGGTTTCCAACCGGTCTTTCTGATGTATAGATATAATCCTCATTGAGTTCCCGTTTTTTTCCTACATCAGTAATCGAAAATAGTTTCACTTTTAACCTCCTGTAAGTATAACCGCATCAATAGACATAGTATTCCATAATCCATACTATGTTAGCACAGTCAATTAAAAAAAGCAAGATGTTATATCTTGCTTGTATGGTCACTTATGTGATGGCGGCGGCGAAGCTGTCCACAGGCGCCGTCAATATCTCTGCCCATCTCGCGGCGCACGGTAACGTTGATATGCTTTTTTTCAAGCCGTTCTTTAAAACGCATAACGTCTTTTTTCTGCGACGCTGTATAATCTCTCTCTTTAATCAGATTCACAGGAATCAGATTAATGTGGCAGTTTAATCCGCTCACAAGTCTGCACAGATTTTCGGCATCCTCCTCCATATCGTTTACGCCGCCTACCAGGCTGTACTCAAAGGTGATGCGTCTGCCGGTCTTTTCAAAATAATATTGACACGCTGCTATCACTTCATCTAAGTCGTATTTGTCCGCAATCGGCATCAGTGCGCGCCGCTTTTCCTGTGTGGACCCGTGAAGCGACAATGCAAGCGTTATCTGCAAATCCTCATCGGCAAGCCTTCGCATATTCTCCACGATACCGCATGTTGATACGGTTATATTTCTCTGACTGATATTTAAACCGTTTTCATCAGTAAGCAGTGTTATAAATTTCAAAAGATTATCATAGTTGTCTAACGGTTCCCCCGTTCCCATCACCACCACGTTGGATACGCGCTCACCCGTATCTTTCGATATCGCGTAAATCTGGTCAAGCATCTCGGAGGGCGTCAGTCCACGTTCCAATCCGCCAATCGTCGACGCGCAGAATTTACACCCCATGCGGCATCCCACCTGCGAGGAAATGCAGACCGAATTGCCGTGATGATATTGCATCCACACACTCTCCACCAGACTTTTGTCCGCAAGTTCAAACAAATACTTTTTTGTGCCGTCTATTTGGGAAGTCTGGACCTCCACAATTTTGAGAGCCGTATATGTATAGCCACTTTTCAGCTTTTCTTTCAAGCCTTTGGAAATGTTTGTCATCTCATCGTAATCTCTCGCAAGCTTTACATGAAACCACTCATACAACTGCTTTGCGCGAAAAGGCTTTTCACCGATCTTTTTCATTTCCGCTTTTAATTCTTCTAAAGACAACGACTTGATATCCGTTTTGATATCCTCCATTTTTTGTCACACACCACCCTGTTTTTTCAATACGCTGATAAAAAATCCGTCCGTATCATGAAGCTTTGGCAAAAGCTGTAAATATCCCTCTTTTGTCGTTTCTGAATGAAGGCACGTTGGCAAAATATTATTTAATGACACAGGTGTCATTTTTAGTTCACTCCCCAGCCATTCTAAATTTTCCTCATTCTCGGCACGGTTTATGGTACAGGTGCTAAAAAGCAGTCTGCCGTTTGGTTTTAGCATCTCTACCGCGTTCTTAAGAATACGCCTTTGCAAATTNACAATATCNTTTATCTGTTCGCTTGTNANTTTATATTTGATGTCGCGTTTCTTTCCGATCACGCCAAGTCCCGAACANGGCACATCNGCNATCACGATATCTGCNGTTTCTTTCTCATGCGCATCATATANCGTGGCATCNCATACCGCNNCTGACACNTTCNTTTTNNCNAAACCACAGCGTTCNAAATTCTCTCGCATAAGNNTTACTTTATTTTCNGAAACATCNCTTGCCNCTATCGTGTAATCGATATCCGCATCCNTCAGTAANTCCGCCATAAGCATGGATTTTCCNCCGGGCGCCGCNCAGACATCNACAATCCGCACNCTNCCGCCTNCTGTCCGCAAATCCGNCAACAANCCTTNCGCAAACANNGACCGCACCGCNAGCATACTGCTTACGTCCTGTACNNCNAANCCGCCGTCATNATAATGNGGNAGCCTTGTAATATCGTCTGTCTTTNNNATTTNNTANGCNTCCTCNAAATACGGATGNTTTNCCANGCTGCCGCCNCTNTCNNCNAGCNCNTTTTNNACTTCNTCNNTNACAGATGCTTTTCGAAACCGCACCGTNACNGGATGNTCCNANANNANNCCTTCCAGCACGGCAAGCGTTTTTTNCTCNCCAAGCTGGCTTGTCCAAAGNTTAACAATCCACTCCGGCATNGANTATTTTACNGACAAATTCGGATATTCTATANTNTCCTTATTTTTNACAATCGTTCGAAGNACTCCGTTCACAAATCCCTTGAGCGTTGANAANCCTTTNTTCTGCGCAAGCTTTACNGCTTCATTNCACGCNGCCGCATCNGGCACGGAATCCATATAAAGAATCTGNTACACGCTAAGNCGCATAATCGCNCGAATGACCGNTTTCATCTTTTCNGTCTTGACCTTTGAATACATNTTGATGACAAAATCCATNTCNATCATTCGTTCAAGCGTCCCCTCGAAAAGCCGTTTAATAAACGACTTTTGCTGCCCGGAAAGCGTGTTNTATTGATTCANGGTATCACGCGCCACAATATGAGAATACGCGCCACTGTGATATTGCTGCCTGNCNNNTTTGTTCTCTGTGACAGTCATTANCATTTCCATTACGATNAGGCGCAGATTAATATTTTCATTTGCCATTCTTTTTNAGTCCTCTTTTCCTGTTNTAATCGTCACGCCGNTTTCCAAATAACAGGATNAGCCGCAAAAGCTGCAAAANAGANGCCGCTGCTGCCGCCACATANGTAAGCGCCGCNGCCCTTAACACCTTCGCGCTCTTTGCTTTCTCTTCCNTTGTCACAATNCCNTACTTTTCAATACAGACAAGCGCTCTCCTTGACGCGTCAAACTCCACTGGAAGCGTTACNANCTGAAACAGCACGGCAAGNGAAAACACCCATATNCCNATATTGACAAGCANGGGACTTCCACCCAGAATAATTCCCAAAAGGATAATCGGAATNCCAATNTGNGAGCCGATGTTTGCCACAGGCACAAGCATNGTNCTTAGTTCAAGCGGTGTATAATGTTCCTCATGCTGCATCACATGTCCGCACTCATGCGCCGCCACGCCGATTGCCGCCACNGACGGNGAATTGTACACGCTGTCCGACANNCGCACNGTCTTTGTCCGTGGGTCATAGTGGTCCGTCAGACTTCCGCTGACNCGCTCCACACGCACATCATAAATTCCGTTGTTATGCAAAATCGCTTCTGCCGCCTGNGCTCCCGTCATTCCCGAAAGGCTNCGTTCACGCGCATATTTATGAAACGTAGAATTTACCCGCGCGGACGCGATNANCGAAACAACCGCGCCNATCAGNACAAGAATATANGTCCAGTCATAGTAAAACCCATAAGGATATATCATACAAAACGCNCCTTTCTATTTCTTACCAAAACNCATNCCTTCCTTCCACTGNTTTCCAAGCAGAAANGACTTGATATCCATGCGCTTTTTGCCCTCAAGCTGTAANTCNCAGATGCGCAAAATCCCTTTCCCGCANGCTGCCTCAACCGNATCTTTGGNNACCTTNACGATTTCNCCCNCCTGTTTTGNGCCGTCNAAATCNTTGTCAGCCACCTCACAACGCCANAGCTTGACNCTTTTNCCATTGATGTAAGTGTATGCACTTGGCCACGAATTTAAACCTCTGACAAGACGCTCNATCTCNACTGCGCTCTTATTCCAGTCGATCTCNCCAAGCGACTTGCTCATCATCTTCGTGTGAGAGCTTTCCGCGTCGTTTTGTTTGANNGGCGTAATCTCTCCCCGNTCCAGCTTTGGAAGCGTGTCCACGATAAGCTCTGCGCCNGCCTTGGACANTTTTTCAAAAAGACTTTCCGCGGTTTCGTCNTCCGCNATNGGAACCTTTATCGTTGTGAGAATATCGCCNGTATCAATGCCCTCNTCCATCTGCATGATCGTGACGCCTGTTTCCTTCTCCCCGTTGATNATGCACCAGTTGATCGGCGACGCACCTCTGTATTTTGGCAAAAGCGAGGCATGGATATTCACACAGCCNAAACGCGGCATGGTGAGAATTTCTTTNGANACAATCTGCCCAAATGCCGCCACCACAAANATATCCGCCTCNTATTTTCGAAGCTGCTCCACNGATTCCGGCGCTTTTACCTTGANCGGCTGAAANACNGGAATATTGTGTTTTAGGGCGCACTCCTTCACNGGCGGAAACTGCATTTGNCCGCTTCTTCCCTTTGCCTTGTCGGGCTGTGTCACGACNGCNGTNACCTCATGTCCCGCCGCAACCAGCGCCTCCAANGCGCCCACGGAAAAATCGGGCGTTCCCATGAAAACTATCTTCATACTAATAATTATGCTCCTTTCTCAATTCGCGAATTTGTGCCTTTGCACAAATTTGCTGTTGAAAATTTTAATTTTCAACTATCCTCCTCCGGTNCCACNTCAAAGAGCGGNCCCTCTACCTTTTCCACATACAAATGTCCGTCAAGGTGCTCAATCTCATGACAGAGCGCCCTTGCCACAAGCTCCTCGCCCTCAATGATAAAGGTGTTTAACTCCTCGTCCTGCGCCTCCACCTTCACATAATTCGGTCGTTTCACGTTCCCTGCCTTTCCAGGAACGCTAAGACATGCCTCATTTCCCTCCTGTTCGCCGCTCTCCTCCAAAATGCGCGGATTGATCAATANCAACGGNTCTTCCCCTGTCGTGTCTATCACTACAATCCGCTTTAATATTCCGACCTGCGGGGCNGCAAGNCCCACACCGTTTGATTCATACATCGTTTCGAACATNTCGTCAATCAAATCCTGTATTCTCGGTGTCATCTCCTTTACTTCCTTTGATATCTTGTTTAATACGGGATCTCCTATCTCCCTGACCGTCCTGATTGCCATTTTTAAACCTTGCTCCTTTCGTTTNCCGGTTTTNATCTGAATATTTAATAACCGCTCATGGGATTAAAATCAAACTGCACGCTGTCACTGTTCCACTGTCTGTCGGTAATCAAACCCTCAAGCGCATCTTTCATTTCCACCAGCACATTGTAATCCCTGTGCTTTATATAAAATATAAATCGATAGATATCNTTTATTTTTCCGACACTCGCACTCGACGGNCCAATCACGGCNGGNTTTTTTTCCGNATGGAAACTCCTTGCNTAATCCGCAAGCGCATTTGCNTGTTCCGCTCCCGTAAGCTCATCGTTCGCCAAGACTAANACNGCCATNANNTTTGCNNCAGGCGGATACATCATCAAATCCCTGTACGACATCTCNTCCTCAAAAAAACCCTTATAATCCTGATTTGACGCNTGCNCGATCGTATAATGCTCCGGCTGATAGGTCTGGATNACGACCTCNCCCGCAAGCGCGCCTCTGCCNGCACGNCCNGCTGCCTGTGTGAGNAACTGAAACGTGCGCTCACCNGCTCTGAAATCGTTTGCATGCAGCGACATATCGGCGGCAAGAATGCCNACAAGCGTCACTTTTGCAAAATCATGNCCTTTCACGATCATCTGCGTTCCCACAAGAATATCCGCCTCCTCGTTGGCAAAAGCNGATAAAATCTTTTCATANCCGTCCTTTGTCCTTGTNGTATCGGCATCCATTCGNAGCACACGCGCATTTGGAAACTCNTTTTTNAGCAGTTCCTCAATCTGCTGGGTGCCCGCCCTGAAGCCGAGAATATACTTGGAACCACACTTCGGACAAAGCGTAACGTTTGGCGTTTCATATCCGCAGTAATGGCACACAAGTCTGCTCGTNTTCCTNTATCGGTCGGTATGTTCGGAAAGCGACACATCGCAATGCGGACATTTCATCACATGACCGCAGGAACGGCACGAAACAAACCCCGCATAGCCNCGCCTGTTTAAAAACAGCATGGTCTGCTCGCCTTTTTTTAATCGGTCCTCTATCAGTGTATACAGCCGTCTGCTAAAGATGGAACGATTCCCCCCNTTTAGCTCGGCTCTCAAATCCTCTACATAAACATGCGGNANAGCNCCNCCNGCAAGTCTTTCGTTTAATTCAAACAGCGTGATNTCACCGCGTTTTGCTCTGGCATACGACTCAACNGACGGTGTCGCGGAGCCAAGCNCCAGACTCGCCTGTTTCATGCGGCAGAGCTCNCCCGCCACCTCTCTTGCATGATACTTTGGCATACTTTCACTCTTGTAGCTNCTCTCATGCTCCTCATCTATGATTACCAGTCCAAGCCGTTCAAACGGCGTAAAAAGCGCCGAGCGTGGACCTATGATAATGTCAATTTCGCCTCGTCTGGCACGCTCATACTGGTCGGAACGCTCGCCCGGCGAAAGCTTGGAATTCATCACGGAAACCCGCTCNCCAAAGCGTTGATAAAAACGAATCAACGTCTGATAGGTAAGCGCAATCTCCGGTATCAGCACAATCGCCTGTTTTCCCAAGCGTATAACACGCTCAATCAGTTCCATATAGACCTCGGTTTTTCCGCTGCCTGTAACACCATGTATCAAATATGTGCCGCGTACTCCACCGATATAGTCTTCCATAATCTTATTTACGATATTAAGCTGGTCTTTTGAAAGCTCTCTTTTGCCTTTCTTCTGCCACCCTTCCGATATGTTTTTCGGCATCGGATTTCTGTACGAATCNTATGNCTCTACTTTNATCAGNCCCGCCTTTACAAGTGCGTTAATCGTTTGTGCGGAAACGTTAAGTTTCCCTGTGACAAGCGTATACGGCAGAATNGGCTGGTTCCCCAGCTCATGCATCAGCCGCGCCTTTGCCTTTTGGTGTTTCCTTTCAAACTCCCGTTCGTTACGTCTTACCGTGTCCGCATCCACAAGGCAGTAGATGTTTTTTTTCACTACTTGCTTTAACTTTTGCTTTACGGGAAGAACGGTTTTAAGCGCAGAAATCATCGTCGCTCCATAATTTTTCTTGATCCACCACGCAAGCCTCAACGCGTCGCTTTCGGCTGTTACTGCTCCCTCTATCACGGAATCGATGCTTTTTAGCTTTTCAATGTCATATTCCGCCTTATCGGTAATCTCCATGACGTAACCCTTTATCAGCTTNTTGCCNATTCCAAAGGGAATTGTCACCAGCTGTGCCTACTTCTATTTTTCCCTGTAATGTGTCGGGAATTTTGTATTGAAACNTATGGTCAACTTTCTCATGAGAGATGTCTACTATAATATTCGCAAATCTGCCCGTCATCTATCCTGTTTCCAACCTATTTCGTGAAGTATCTCCTGAATCATTACGCGCTCATCCATNGGNTACTTGACGCCCTTAATCTCCTGATAATCCTCATGCCCTTTTCCCGCAAGCACGATNATATCGCCTTTTTGTCCATGNGTAATCGCATATTTNATTGCTTCTTTTCTGTCGCATATNTCAATATATTTCCCGTCTGTCTTTCCAATTCCTGTTTTNATGTCNTCAATAATATCCTGCGGCTCCTCNAAGCGCGGATTATCNGACGTNATNATNGTNAAATCCGCAAGTTTNCCNCTGACCTCGCCCATCTCATAGCGTCTGAGCTTGGAACGGTTTCCGCCACANCCNAAAAGACTTACCAAACGATTGGGATGATACTCNTTTAGCGTTGTCAGAAGGCTTTCCANNGCCATTGCATTGTGTGCATAATCAATCATCAGGGTAAAATCNTCCGAAACCTTTACCATCTCNATNCTGCCCTTTACCTTTGCGCCGAGAAGCGCCTTTTTNATATTTTCCTNGNTCACGCCAAAGTGTCTGCAGATNGCNATCGCNGTNAGCGCATTATANGCACTGAANTTGCCNGGAATGTCGGTTTCAATCTCCATNTTTACAAGACCTGANACTTTAAAGTCAATCCCNAAAAAACCNGCTCCCGTGACAAGCTTTAAATCACTCGCGCGAAGGTCGGCATTCTCGTCAAAGCCGTATGTTTCCAGCTCNCATGTATGATTTTTCACAATCTGNTGCCAATGCTGGTCATCACANTTTACNATCCCCACTTTACACTGTTTGAAAAGCATTGCCTTGCAGTCAAGGTATTCNTCAAANTCNGCATGTTCATTNGGTCCGATATGNTCGGGNTCAATGTTNGTAAAAATACCGTAGTCAAANGTAAAACCTTGCGTTCTGTGCATNTTAAANCCTTGTGANGATGCCTCGATCACCACCACATCACAGCCCGCGTCTTTCATTTCCTTAAAATACNGCTGCAATACAAAGGACTCNGGTGTTGTATTNGATGCCGGTATCGCCTTGTCNCCAATGATGGTTTCTATNGTTCCNACNAGNCCTACCTTNTGCCCCGCATTTTCNAGNATATATTTTACNAGATATGTAGTTGTCGTCTTTCCTTTTGTTCCCGTNACACCGATGATTTTCATNCTNTCNGCGGGATTTCCGAAATAATTTGCGGAGATAAATGCCATCGCATATCTCGTATCCTTNACTNTNATTACCGTNACTNCCGNATCTTGNGGCAATNTTATTTCCTGACTTACCACAAGCNCNGNCGCACCGTTTTCGACAGCCTGGGCCGCCGCTGTATGTCCGTCAAAATTTGCGCCAACAATGCAGATAAAAAGGCAGTCCTTTGTGATTTTTCTGGAATCGTTTACCACCTCGGAAACCTTCGTGTCAACACTGCCTTTTATGCACTCATAGTCAAAGCCTTTTAATAAGTCCTCGCATCTAAACATCATATTTTGCCTCGCTTTAAATTATATAATCGCTTAACTTATAGAATACCATATCTGCCATTATTAATCAAGACAGAACTCCGTGTTGACAATTCCACAAAATCCCTTGTTATAACCTCTGTGACACGATATAATATAATTTCAAATAGGTATAAAAAAATAAGCATTTCACATTTGGAGAGGATATTATGAATCACTATAAATCATGGTCAGGATTGAACAATCAATTAACGGATTTTTTATGCGATGAATTTAAGGATCGTATCTCTTTTTTCCTGACCCGTTATCATAAAGTCCATGACGCTTATGGTAGAGCAGCGATTCTCTTAGACGGTAAAGAATTGGTCTGTTTTTCATGGATTGAAAGCTATCATCGATATAATATCTTGTATGAAGCACATGAAAAAAATGGTGTTCGTTGGGATTATTATACTCCGGAAATGATAGAAAAATGGAATGAAAACGCAATCTATTCTGACTGGAATTTTTTATCTGCGGCAACGTCCTTTTTAGAAATGCCGATAGATGCCGCTTTAAAAAGTGATGACTATGTTATTCGAATTTTTGCCATACTGGATCGAAGAGTCGGAAAACGGACACTCAAAAAAATAAAAGAGCAGGGTGATTATCAAACCTTGCCCGAGTGGGTTAAGCAATTTTACGAATTGCGGTTGAGTCTGTTAAAAATGCCCTAAGACGCAAAAGAACCCGCTTCCCGGGTTCTTTTACTATTTCTTATGAGGGGGAGATAGTGAGTGTTCAACTATCTATATATTACTATAAAGTTTAAATGTGTCTAAAGTGTGATTAAATCCTTAAAAAACAATTATATTTATAAACAAAGGATAAATTAACCCTCATGCTACTGGTAATACTTCATCACTATCTGCAACGATTCTTTTCCTCGAAATTCATTGATGTCAGGATAATACACGACGGAAATTTCAAGTCCCAAACCACCGCCATTATATAACCGTTTCACCCAATCCGCACCGAATTTCCCACATAGAAATGTATGAAACGCCTCCAAATCTCCAAAGTACATCATATCAAACCGCTTTTTATTCTCCGTTTCCACAACATACTTCCCGACATTTTTATGCGCTCCCAATATTCTTCCCGATAACAGTTTTACATTTTTATGTGCAAACTGTGGTTTCGGATTCCCGTTTCCAAACGGCTCCAAACGCTCAAGTTCATGTACCAGTTCAAGTGTCGCGTAATCCATCGGCATCGGCACATCAATCATGACCTTTTCTTCAAAGTCTGCCTCCGTGAGCGTACAGTTGTCATTTAACGCCTTTCGAAAAAGCTCTACATTTTCCTCGGGAAGCGATAAGCCCGCCGCAAGCTTATGTCCGCCGTACTTGCTAAAAAGCTCCTTACACTTTGTCATTTCGTCGTACATATGAAACGCCTCAATCGAGCGTCCCGAGCCTTTCACGCCGTCCTCGGCATTTGTCAGCACAAAAGTCGGTCTGCAATATTTCTCTCTTATTCTTCCCGCAATAATTCCCGCAAGACTTTCATGCACCTCGGGCAGATAGACCACAATCACCTTATCTCTTAACAGATTCCTCTCCTCTATCAGCTTTACCGCCTCATCCACACCCTTTGCGGTAAGCTCCTTTCTGTTGTCGTTCATCGACTTTAATTCATTTGCAATGTTCACTGCATGTTCGGTATCTTCTGCCTGAAAAAGCGCAAGCGCATTGACCGCCGTATCAAGCCTCCCCGTTGCATTCAAACACGGTCCCAGCACGAACCCGATCGTGTACGGTTTGATCTGCTCCGGCTGTGTCTCTGTCACATCCATAAGCGCTTTCAGCCCGATATTTCTCGTATTTTTCATAAGCGCAAGTCCGCACTTTACAAGAATGCGATTCTCGTCCACAAGCTCCATCACATCGCCAATCGTCGCAAATGCGGCAAGCTCCAAAAGCTCCAGTCCAAGCTCCGACTCCATCATCTCCTGCCACGTCTTGTCAAAATGCTTTGCCAAAAGCAACAACACAAGTTTATAGGCCACCACGGCGCCGCAAATCTCGGAAAAAGGATATGTGCAATCCTCCTGTTTCGGATCTACAACCGCATATGCCGGGGGAGTTTTATATGTACGCACACCATCTTTTTCCTCGTAAGGAACCTCGTGATGATCAGTGACTATCACAGTCAATCCCAGCGAATTTGCAAACGCAATCTGCGAATATGCCGCGATACCGTTGTCGCATGTAAGCACAGTATCCGTGCCCGCCTCATATGCCGCGCGAATCAAATTTTCATTAAGTCCGTATCCGTCGTGGATTCTGTGCGGAATTGCCGTATCGACGCACGCGCCGCACGCACTCAGTCCCCGATATAAAATATATGTCGCACAAATCCCGTCAATATCGTAATCGCCGATAATGCGAATCGGCTTTTTCCCGTCTATTTTTATAAGCAGCATATCAACTGCTTTTTCCATATCCTTTAATAAAAGCGGCGAATATAAATCTTTTATATCGCCGTTTAAAAACTTATCAATATCCGCATCATCAATAATATCCCGATTCCGAATAATGCGCGCCAATACAGGGTCAATATGATACTTCTGCGCAATCGCATTAAAATCCGCCCGCTTTGCCGCCACTCTCCAATTCGCCATACAAATCCTCTATTCTTTTATGTTCAATCTATTCTGATTATCTGAAATGAAATTCCACTACAGCAAAGATACCGCCCTGTGTATCCTGTAACCGTACCTGCGTTATCTTATCGCATATGCAAACAACTGGCGCCACCAAATCTCCAAAATGCGCTGCCTTTTTGTATTCCACCCGAAGTTCTCCGATTTCATCGGGACAATCGACAAACTCCAGCGCCATTTTCACATACTCGACATTGTTGACATGCTTATTGGAATCAATTTGGTATTTTCTTACCGGAAACGGCTCCTGTTCAACGCCCTCGCCCAAAATCGCGATTTTTCTCGGCGCATAGTCCATCGCAAGTTTTTCCGACAATGGATAACCGTCCTTTAATTCCTGTGTCGGCCTTGCAGGGGTGAGCGTTTTCGTGTCAATTAACGACCAGATTGACGCCGCCTTTACCATAATTTCCCCGTCCGCGCTCTCGATCGTAAAATTTCTGTACCCAAAAAAGCCCTTAAAATCATACGGCGAAGTCGTGATTTTAATATGCTCATTCATGCCCGGCCTTCTGTTAATCACAATCTGCCACGAACTCAACAGCCACACAATATTCCTTTGATACAAATATTCCGTATTGATTGTTCCATTCTCCGCTTCAAATGTCGCCGCATCTTGAAAACAGTCAAGAATTGACGTAATCTTCATCCGAAACGACTCGTCCATCGCGCTGTATCCCGCATTGATCTCATATGCGTACATCGTTTTCCCCCATTTCTGTACCGACATTGATTTGTTAATTTTTTATCACTGCTTCCCGCAAAGCCAAAATCGCAGCACACCAAATACCGCTAAATGCAGCGGATAAATCGCGTAAAACAAATACTTAATCTGCCGCCCACGCTTTCCATTATATAGATAAATCGGTATAAACGCAAGCGTCGCAGCAGGTTCATATGTCACAAATGACGCGGCTCCTGCAAGTGCGGCAAGACTATCTTCAATCCGTAACGATTTCAAATAATAAAATAGGACAATATAGGCAATGCCCTTCCAGTGATAATCCACCTCCAGATGCTCACCCAAAAACAAAAATACAGCAATAATCACAGCCTGTGCCAAAAGCTGCGGCAAGCGAAAACCCGCAAAGTTTTTCAGCAAAATGATCGCGCAAAGACCTAATGCCAAGGTAAAATACACATTCTGCCCTTTCGGATAAAAAACATGCCCGAAAATCGCCATATTAAACGGTATCTCCGAAAGCAAGGCAAATATTGCCAGATTCCTTAGATACTTCCACACGCTTTTGGTATGAAAAAAACCCTCCACCAAAAGGTAGCAGTAGATTGGAAATGCAATTCGACCGATGATATTTCTCAAAAAACGATGCACCTCAGGGCTGCATCTGTCTCCCAAAACACCCTGATTATATATCGCACACGCAAAATGATCAATGATCATGCTAAAAACTGCTATCCACTTTAATACCGCCGATGAAATACCAAATTTCTTCCCCATAATTCCCTATTCATGAAAAAGCTGCGGCAAAGAACAGCCGCAGCTTTTATGACACTTATGTCACTTTTATTCTTATTTCTTTGCAATCTTTGTTCTAAGTACATACCACAACGCACCTGTGATACATACCGAAGAATACGTACCGCACACAATACCTACCATAAGCGGCAGCGCAAACTCTTTAATCGATGTAACACCCAGTACAAACAACGCAGCTACCATGATGAACGTCGTCAAAGAAGTGAAGATACTTCTTGAAAGCGTCTGACTGATACTTCTGTTTACAAGCTCCTCAAGGCTGTCCTTGCGCTGCATACCCGCAAGATTTTCCCTGATACGGTCAAAGATAACAATCGTCGCATTGATCGAGTAACCGACTATCGTAAGCATACATGCGATAAACGTGCTGCCCACGGATACCTTCGCAATCGCATAGAATGCCAGCACGACAAGCACGTCATGAATCAGCGCCGCAACCGAACTTGCCGCAAAACGGATATCCTTAAAACGGAACCAAATATAAATCAACATACATACGGTTGCAATGATAACCGCCACAATCGCGTCGGCCTTCATTTCTGAACTGATGGTCGAGCTGATGGTTTCCGCCGTGATCAAATCCTTATTGACGCCAAAATTATCAACTAAATCCTGTTCCAACTGCTGTCTTTCATCGACATTCAGTTCTCTTGTCTTAAAGATAACCTCGTTCGATCCGGCAACCTTCTGTACCTGTACGGCTCCATCACCTGTGATATTGCTGAATACCGGCACAACTGTCGAATCAATCTGCGCCAGATCCATATCTTCATTGAAAGTTACGTTTGTAGATGTACCGCCTACAAAGTCAAGACTGTAATTCAAAATACGTCCCGTAGATGCGGCATTGACACCCATAAACACAAATCCGAGAAGAATTGCCGCGATTGATATCCCAAAGAAGAGGTTTCTCTTGGAAAGGAAATCTACCGTCTTTCTCTCTTTGTTTACTCCATAGAATTTAACATCCTTTAAGCCAATCGCAAACATAGCTCTCAAGATTAACCTTGTAATAACAAGAGCCGTGAACATGGAAATCACGATACCAAGGGCAAGCGTATATGCAAAACCTTTAACCGTACCGGAACCTTTCAACGCAAGCACAAGCGCTGCAATCAAGGTTGTCACGTTTCCGTCAACGATTGCGGAAAGAGCTTTCTTGAAACCGTCCTCAATCGCGCCTCTTACCGATTTTCCTGCCGTAATCTCCTCTCTGATACGCGCAAAGATGATAACGTTCGCATCGACCGCCATACCAATGGAAAGGATAATACCGGCAATGCCCGGAAGCGTCAGGGTAATCTCAAACATATTCAGGCAAAGTACCATCAATATAACATAGATGATTAACGCAAGCACGGAAGAAAGACCCGGAATACGATAAACAGCTATCATAAAAAGCGCGATAATGATCAAACCGATCAACGCCGCCATTAAACTTGTGTTAATTGCCTCCGCACCAAGCTGAGCTCCTACCACATTCGAACGAAGTTCTTCCAGTTCGAGCTTCAAACCACCGATACGAATCTGGCTTGCAAGCCGCTCCGCGTCTTCAAAGCTGCCCATACCCGTAATCTGCGCCCTGCCGTCCGTAAGCGCCGCTTGTACATTCGGTACGCTGATAAAATCCTGATCATAGTAAATACCGATGGACTCGCCGTTTGCATATGCCTTTGTCGTCGCTTCGCCGAACTTTTGCGTGCCCTCACTTGTAAATACAAGATCTACAACGAACTGACTGTTTCCAAGACTGTCGCTGCTCGTACCGCCCTGTGCGGATTCCACATCAGTACCCTCAAGCACAATGCCGCCGTCAGCTAACAGCTCATCAATCGTTTTATTGAGGGAATAACCTGTATATCCCGAACCAGTATAAGAATAGTTCTGATTGCCGTCGGCGTCTGTCTGTGAAACAAAATACAGCGCGCCCGGTCTTCCCAAATCCTCAAGAATTGCGTTTGCATCCGATACACCCGGAATTTCAATATTGATACGGTCGTCACCTTCCTTATAGACCTGTGCCTCCGTACTGTACACTTCAACACGTCTTTGCAACTTGTAAACCGTATCGTCCATATCCTCTGCCGAAGGCTTTCCATCTCCCACGACCTGATATGTAATACTTACGCCGCCCGCAAGGTCAAGTCCCTGTTTGATCTCAGAGGCTGCCCCCGCCTTTTCGGCGCCAATACCGTAGACCGCCACATATCCCAAAGCCGCCATAATAACAATGGTCAGAACTAAGGTTANAATGCCTTTACTTTTTTTCATTGTTTGATTACTCCTTTTCTTTTAAGCNTCTANTGTAATTTAGATTTTCTTCGGCTAANGCCGCTTTTAACATGATTGCACACTCAACTCTTTTTCGNTGAAGTTCACANCCCAGATCGTAGGCATCGTGAATACTTCCGTGAAAGTTATAGGAATTTGCCGCACANCCNCCGCTGCAATAAAACTTNGCAAAACAATNCTTACACTTCTCCTTTGAATATACATTACATGTTTTAAACTCCTCACGAATGTCGGTATTGGTGATACCCTTGTCCACATTTCCCATAAGAAATTCTTCCTGTCCCACAAACTGATGACACGGGTAAAAATCTCCCCACGGAGTGACTGCCAGATACTCNGTACCNGAGCCACAGCCCGACAAACGCTTGTACACACAAGGACCACCCTTTAAATCTATCATAAAATGAAAGAAATGAAAAGCNTTTCCTTCNCGATTGCGTNTTATCATTTCNGCGGCAAGNTTNTCATACTCTGCNAACAATTCNGGCANNTCGCTCTCTACAAGCGCGTACGGTTCACTCTCGGGNGCCACTACAGGCTCCACNGATATCTGNTGAAANCCNAAATCNGCCAAGTGACAGACATCTGCCGCAAAATCTTTGTTAAAATGCGTAAANGTTCCACGCACATAATANTTTGTCTGATTTCTGCTTTCCGCAACTTTTTTGAATTTCGGTATCACAAGGTCATAACTTCCCTGACCGCCCGCCATCGGNCGCATTNTGTCNTGNACTTCNTTTCTTCCGTCAACGCTCANCACCACNTTNGNCATNTCNTNATTNGCAAANNCAATGATNTCNTCNTTTAAAAGCACGCCGTTTGTGGTGAGTGTAAACCGAAACTTCTTATTNTNAGGNTNTTCAAGACTTCTTCCGTAAGCCACCAGNTCCTTNACNACCTGCCAGTTCATNAGCGGTTCTCCGCCAAAAAAGTCAACCTCCAAGTTTACGCGGTGTCCCGAATTTGCCACCAGAAANTCAAGCGCCTTTTTNCCCACNTCAAANCTCATAAGGGCTCGTCTTCCATGGTATTCGCCNTCCTCNGCAAAGCAGTACTGACACTTTAGATTGCAGTCGTGGGCAATATGAAGACATAACGCTTTNACCACCGTTTCACGGTTNNNAAATGCNGCAATGCTCTTCTCGTAGATATCCTCNGTAAAGAGCATTCCNTCGTCCCNNAGCGCACAGATTTCATCGACTATCTCGGTCAATTCNGCAATATCGTCCTCTTTGTATCNGGAAAGCTTTGTNCGCAACGCNGCCAGGATTTCCTCTTTCCCNNTCATTTCNAGCTTATTTTCCACCATNCAGGCGATCACNTCATAGACCATATCATCNACNACATGCACCGAGCCGCTGTTTACGTCCAATACGATATTATAACCGTTATTTTTATACTGATGTATCAATTTCCATTCGTTCCTTTTTTATACAATTTACGCTGTTTTTCNTAANCNTCCGTGTACATAATGAAGCAGCGACCAAACCAAANGCCGACACGCNCNGCGCNCCGTCTTATTGGACTAAAACCGCTGCTTACATTGATTTTCTTTTATTGCGAAATAAGTATTATTTTACACTTTCACAGCTCTGATTTCCGACTGTGCAAGATGTNTTACATGCAGACTGGCAAGATGTCTGACACTCTCCGCATCCGCCTTTNTTCATNGACTCNTTGTANTCTCTTGTTGTCAACGTCTTNATGTGCTTCATACNTGTGCCTCCTTATCTTCATACTATACGCTTTACTGTATCACAGTAATCTTAACTCCAAGTAGTATATCACATAATCNGNCACAAGAAAAGAGGTTTTTACATTATTTTATCTAAATATTCGGAATAAGCNTACAAAATTCTGATCNCCAAGNACTACTCTTGACCAGCCNTTNCTGCCGATACCNGTACGATANANCATATCACCCGGATTNATTTTGATGACGATCGTATCNTCNCTTGCCGTNCTTGCAACCGTTCTTANNCTAAGNTCCGTAACNTTTGGCGTCACNACCTCNANCACATCNACATATTGNGCNGTCACAATCGAAGCCGGNTCAATATATTCCGCTCCGGACGGATCNTGNGCCTCTGCGATGNCATCNTAATTAAAGTATGCCACNTTCATATCCACAGCNCCGTTTATTCCNGGAAGCAGCGCCGTGCATGTATACTGCCACATCATATGCGGCCCCGTATAGGTGCAGGCAGGTGTNATCGGGAACGGNTCTGACGGATACCATGCNGCCCATACCTTATAATTATTTAATATGCTCATATCCCAGTANGCNCTGTTTTCCATATCATTTTTTGAGGCATAAAACATCGGNGTNTAGCCTTGTGANGCGATTGTNTTCAAAAATATTGTAGCGAGCGCCGTACGAATCGATTTATCAATTCCATAATGGCGGTTTGCACTGTTTTTATATCCCTCGCAATCATATACGACCGGATATGTAATCTTGTANTTACTCAGTATATTTGCNGTAAACAGGGCCTCCTCCGTCACTTCCTCAATCGACACTGCCGTCGAAAAGAAGTATGCGCCGACTTTGATGCCCACGCGGTTCGCTTCCTGCATGTTATATCTTGCATAAGGATCTTCATATAAAATTCCGGTCGCCTGTGTACGGTATCCTACGCGGATCATTGCAAACTGCACGCCNGATGCCGCAACCAAATCCCAATTNATAAGTCCCTGATAGCGCGATACATCAATTCCAAGCGCTGCCTGCGGTACCTCGTTTGGCGCCGCATACGCNGTTGCCTGCGGNGCNATTGACNNNATCGTNATTACAANNGCCATGATAAGNGCTTTCATTCTNNTTGTNATGTNTTTCATNTCTACTCTCCTCGCTTGCTGTTTNGTGCAATGCCCTCTCCNTTTCNTTCGGNCAATGCGTTTCATTNTGCNCGCGTAGAGTATAGCATATTTTTCGACACAATCCTAGTANTTTTTACAAAATTCCTGTTTTTGGANTNTNTATTNACANATTTTACCGTTTCNNCAGTCGATACAGGCNGCTTATCCCAGCATTCCGCCAAGCATTCCGCTTCCNGTNCAGATAAAAAGCGTCGTGACNCAGGAATTGCTCATNAGATGNATTTGCCCCTCCACNGCAAANGTCACTGCGCATATGACAAGGAAGTANACTGCTCCNGCCGCCAANCCCCATAGAAATCTGCGGCTTGCTGCACCNTTNGAAAAAAANAGNCCNGCAAGCAGTGATGACACNCAGTATACGACGATNATCGCNATATCCACCACATTTTCTCCGAGNGAAAACTTGTACAACAACCCTGCTACCGCAACNAGCAGTATCCCCGTNATCAGGTAAGCTGCCAGCAGNCATTTCAACAGCGCNATCAGCCTTTCCGTTACAAATCCGCTTTTCATAGAAATTGCTCCTTTCTTACGCAAAATTTTTTACAATTATCTTGTATTATTTTACTAACGCTGATATAATCTATGCTGATATCTGCTTTGATATGATTAAGTAACAATGAGAATATAAATTCAAAAAGGAGTGATTTTACTTTGGATACCCCCGGTTCCATACAACTAGCTGTTCTCGTAGCGCTTTTAGCGCTGTCTGCATTTTTCTCATCGGCAGAAACTGCCCTTACGACCATCAGTGCCGTTAAAATCCGCGCAATGGTGGAGGCAAACCCAAAAGGGCGCGTGCTTACACTTCAAAAAATTCTGGATAATAAAAGCAAGCTGATCAGCACAATTCTTATCGGAAACAATATTGTCAACATCAGCGCTTCTTCCCTTACCACCGCACTTGTCATTCGCATATGGGGAAATACGGCTGTCGGTATCGGTACCGGCGTACTTACGTTGTTAGTCCTTATCTTTGGTGAAATTGTTCCCAAAACATGGGCAATGTGTAACAACGAAAAGCTCTCCCTTTCCTACGCAAGCGTAATCTATTTTCTGATGAATATCCTTACACCCGTTATCTTTATCGTAGACAAGATCTCAGGCTTTTTCTTGGGACTGATGCATATAGACCCGTCAAGCCGTGCGGCAATGACGGAAACAGAATTGAAAACATACGTTGATGTAAGCCATGAGGACGGCGTCATTGAACAGGAGGAGAAAAAGCTGATCTACAACGTGTTTGAGTTTGGCGATTCTGTGGCAAAAGACATTATGATTCCCCGTATCAGCATGACTACCGTTGACGTGAATGCTTCATATGACGAATTGCTTGCCATTTTCAGCGAATCCATGTACACCCGCATTCCCGTATATGAAGACGAAATCGACAACATTATCGGTTTCGTTAACGTAAAAGACTTTCTTCTGGTAACGGATAAATCCGCTTTTCAGATACGCGATATCATGCGTGAGGGACATTACACATATGAATATAAGAAGACAGCCGACCTGCTGATCGAGATGCGCCATATCACTTCCAATGTAGCGCTTGTCCTGAATGAATACGGTGCGACCGTCGGCATGATCACGATTGAGGATTTGCTTGAGGAAATTGTCGGCGAAATACGCGACGAGTATGACGAGGACGAGACGGAACTCTTAAAACAGCTTGATGATTTTCAATATGAAGTCGGTGGCAGCATGAAGCTAAGCGATATCAACGATGCATTGAACACAACCTTTGAATCGGAAGATTACGATTCTATCGGTGGTATCATGATCGAATTGTTAGACCGTTTCCCGACTGAGGGCGAAGAGGTTATTACCGAGAACGGAATCTCCCTAACCGCAACAAAAGTTGACAACAATCGAATTGAAACGGTTGTGATTCTGCTGCCTCCTCCCGTGGAAGAGGAAAGTGAGGAAGGCGCCGATGAAGCAAATGAAAATAATGATATGCAAGATACAGAAATCCCCGCGGATTAACGCGGGGATTTTTCAAACAAACTACACCCTTTATAACATACTTTGATCACGCATCTGAAAATCCTTATCCTCATCGATCATCTGGAGCATGATATCCACGCACTCCGGCGCAAACTGTGTTCCCCTTCCTTTTTCGATTTCTTCACGGATCACCTGCTGCGGAAGGATATCACGATAACTTCGCTTGGAAGCCATCGCATCATAGGCATCCGCAATTCCGATAATCCTTGCCGAAAGCGGAATATCCTCTTTTTCGATTTTGTCCGGATAGCCGGCTCCGTCATATCTTTCATGATGATATTTCGCTCCGATTGAAATCCCCGGAAGTTCCGATATGGTTACCAGGATTTCCGCTCCGATTTCCGGATGCTTCTTGATCATCTGATATTCTTCATCTGTCAGTTTTCCCGCCTTATTGATGATCGCATCCGATATTCCGATTTTCCCGATATCATGCAAAAGCCCCATGTGATAAATTTCCTGCTGCTCCTGTTCGGACATTCCCATTCTTTTTGCGATTTCTCTGGCATACGCTGCCACTCTTTCCGAATGTCCGTTTGTGTACTTGTCTTTCGCATCAATTGTTTTTGCAAGCGTCAAAATCACCTGATCAGACAGGCGTTCCACTTTTTCCCTTCTGTCTTCCGCCTCTTTCGTCTGTTTCTTTACTTCTATCTGTAAATTTTTCCGAAGATCATCAAGTTCTGCAAGCGTTTTCATCAACAACTGATAATCCGGCGTTTCCATGGAAAACAAATTGATCAAAATCGCAAGCGATGGCGTGAACACACTCAGCAAAACATTGGGAAAAAACAGCATCTGCATCACCGGTCCCAGCAGACACATAATAATATATACGCTGATAGATATTTTCTGCTTCATTTTGAAAAATCTTCGATTTTTTAGCAGCACTATGACTGAAAGCATTATATAATATAACGGTATTATGTAAACAAGCAAATACAGACTTCCATGAATGTATTCCCCTTCCTCATTAAAACGAAATACAAAGCCTGTAAACATATTCAGGATAAGAAGCGCTATCAACAATAAATAGCCGATTTTATTGATACGGACATGCTTTTCTCTGCTCACGTTTTGGCTTACATAGCTTTCAACATATCGAAGAAAACAATATCCAAGGCTAAACGTTAACGCAAAATACACAGTATTTGCAAAGATATTCAATTTA
>JAAUZZ010000028.1 GCA_014804345.1 Lachnospiraceae bacterium
CAGGGCATCACTGCACACAGGCTTTTGATGGAGTATCTGCGGTTACATTGTTGGAAAATGGAAGCTTTGATTTGGTTGTTCTGGATATTATGCTGCCCGGGCTGGACGGCTATCAAGTGTTTGAAAGAGCTTCCGGAACTCCGACCATCTTTCTGACAGCGAAAAGCGAATTAACTGATAAGCTGAAAGGATTGGCTATGGGGGCGGATGATTTTCTGACAAAACCTTTTCAGATGCTGGAACTGGCAGCAAGGGTGGAAGCAGTGCTGCGACGGACAAAAAAAGTTGAGGCAGAATTTATGATGGGTGATCTGAAATGTGATTTTGACAGACATCAGGTTTTCATAAATGGAAAAGTTGTCGAATGTACACCCAAAGAATATGAGCTGTTGGAGGTACTGATCAGAAACCGGAACATTGCTCTTTCCAGAGAAAAACTGCTAGATATGGTGTGGGGATATGATTTTGACGGGGGTACTCGTACCGTTGATGTCCATATACAGAGGTTGCGCCATAAACTGCATTTGGAAAATGACATTAAGACAGTATTTAAGCTGGGATATCGGTTGGAGGTTCATGAATGAAGAAAAAGATTTTTTTTGTTGCGTTGATTCTATTTATCGTATTTCTTAATTCGATGATCCTAATTGTATCCGTTGTTATACTGAAGGATAAACTGTCTACTGCACGTGATAAATGCCTGGCGGAGCATTACGTCATTGCGTCATCTTTGATTGGAGATATGCAGGCGCTGGAACAGCGGGGAAATAATGCGGAAGAAAATATAGGCAGCCTGATGCGCTTGTATTCCCGGTATCTGCAAGGAAAAGGAAGCGGACTTGCGGTGGCTTTTGCAGGAGAATGGATTTATGAAAGTCCTGCATTTGCGGTGGAAGAAAACATGATTTTACCGCCGGATACAGGATACAGCCAGGAAAGGCTTGTTTATATGGAAAATGGGAGTAATCCTATCCTTTGCGTTTATGGCAGTTTCCCGGCTCCGTGGCAGGATTACGGACTTATGTATATTGGGAATCTGAGTGATACCATTCAGTCATGGCGTCATACAAAAAATGTTCTTTTTCTTACAGGCACTGTGGTAATGTTTATCATGTCGTTTTTTCTGTTTCAATTCCTGAATATTATTTTTCGTCCACTTAGGCAGATTTCCAGTACATCCGCGAAGATTGCAAATGGAAACTATGGCAGCAGGATTCCGGTCCATGGAAAGGATGAAATTTCCAGTGTGGCGAGCAATTTTAATCTTATGGCCAGGCAGGTAGAAATGCAGATTCAGCAACTTGAAGACGCTGCAGAACAGAAACAGCAGTTTATTGACAACTTTTCCCATGAATTACGGATTCCGCTGACAGCAATTTACGGATATGCAGAATATATTCAAAAAGCGCATATGTCAGAGGAAGAACGTTATGAATGTACTCAGTTTATCATGTCAGAGTGCAGCAGGCTCCAGAATATGGCTTTTCAGCTTCTTGATATGGCATTACTTAGCAGAGATGAAATGAAAAACGGCGACTGCTCTTTAAAGGAGCTATTTGAACAATCAGAAAAGTCTATGCATATGAGGGCGGCGGAAAAGAGAATACGGCTGACTTATGCTTTATCTCAAGCTTATATCGTGAGGGGAAATATGGAACAGCTTCTGATTTTGACAAATAACCTGATTGATAATGCAATAAAGGCGAGCCGTCCAGAAGAAGAAATACGTATTTTGGCGTATTCGGAGGAGCCTAATATTATAGTGGAAGTGGAGGATCATGGGATTGGCATGGAGACGGAGCAGGTACCCCGTATAAAGGAGGCTTTTTATCGTGTTGATAAGGCACGCAGCCGTGCCGCTGGCGGAGCAGGGCTTGGGCTTGCTATCTGCGAGAAAATCATACAGATCCATCATGCGGATATGTCATTCATTTCTGAACCGGGAGTAGGAACGATAGTGAAGCTGTCTTTTCCTGCGTCATGAAAACTATAAAAAAGTAAATTATTTTACAAGTCCATAATAACTCTGTTATTTTTCTGATACAGAGAGGTTTTATAGTGTATCTATCAAAACAAGAAAGGAGTTTCACTATGAAACAAAAAAACATTTTAAAATTGACAGCAGCAACACTTGCCATTATTGGCGCAGGTACTATCCTTTTTAATTCAGCGGCAGAAGTGACCCTTGCAGCGAACGGGGGAAAGGTGGAGACAGTTCCAACCAGCTATCAGGTTTCGGACAGTCTGGAAACAGCATTGCTGCAATCTGAAATAAAAGGGGAAAGCGGCGGAAAAGCAAACTATTCTGTAAGTATGGACAGCCTGAATACTGGAACGCCTACGAATGTGGATTTAACGATGGAAGAGGCGGCTGATGTGGGCGCGGAGTATTTGAGGAATATTTTCGGGTTGGATCTGGAAGGTGCTTATGTATACATGATGTATTATTCGGGGACTGTAACTTTCCCCCGCGCCTTTTGGATGGGAGATGTATTGTTTGAGGAAGAACAGACTCCTGAGAGTACAAGATGGACATACATGATAGATGCCGTGACAGGAGAACTTTTCAATATTGGACATGACAGACAGTTAGATGTAAGCGTCTCGCTTGGGCTTGATGCATCACTGGAAAAGGACTACAGTATCTATGCGGAACTTGCCAGAAAGAAAACGGAGGAATGTAAACTGATAGATAGTCAGGTAGACAGGGTGGAGTACAATTGTCAGGGATATTCAGGAAATGACCCGACGATTACAGTGGATGTCATTGGTAAGAACGGAGAAATTGTCAATATGTCTTTTTCACGCTATGACCAGAAATTTTTAGGATTCCTTACGGATACTTCGCGAAAAATAACGGAATCTGCACTGGAGAGGCTGGCTGATGTAGAAACAGTGGATACCGAGACAGAAACTATTGATGGCAGCACAGTAACATGGACAACGAGAGTGGCAAAGTAGTGAATTGAGTTTAGCATAAGATTAAAGTGCAAAAGCGTTTGTTGGAAGAAAACCAATGAGCGCTTTTTGGCATATGCCAATAACAATAGTAAATAATTTTCTGATACTTTGAAACCAAAAGAGATTTGTGGACGTCTAATGAATGTAAAACAAATGAAGGACGCTTGATTTGTTTTACATTTACATTCATACGCGCGTAGGAGAAAACTAATGAAAAGCAGTGAAACAAAGTTTTGGGTAAAGAAGGCGCAAAGGCATGATAAAGACGCATTTACCGAATTAATGCAGTTATATATGAAGGATATGTATAGAACTGCCATTGCAATTCTAATGAATGAAGAAGATGCAGCAGATGCTCTTCAGGATACGATTCTCACTTGTTGGGAAAAGTTATATACACTCAAGAAGCCGGAGTTCTTTAAGACATGGATGACAAGGATACTGATAAACCACTGCTATGACATCAGAAGGGACAATGCAGTTTACGAGAATATAGAATCTTATGAGGAACCGTCAAAGTGCGATGAATATAATTTGGAATTGAAGGAGGCATATGCTTCCGTAGACGAGCGCTACCGGCTGCCTTTGGAATTATATTATAGTCAGGGATTTAAGATAAGAGAAATTGCGGAAATGTTGTCAGTACCACCAAATACTATCAAGACGAGGCTTTCAAGAGGAAGGAAACAACTAGAAGAGTATTATCGTGATCATTAGGAGGATAGAAATGTCAAATAAGAAAAATGTATTTTCTGAAGAAATAGAATTGTCGGAAATTGTGTTGAAAAAAACAAATCAGGCCTTTGAAATGATTAAGCAGGAGGATATAAAAAAAAAAAAAAAAACACATACCAGAGGTAAAAAAATGTTTAAAACACAAGCTGCTGNCATCGCAGGTATCTGCATATTGGCAGTTAGCAGTATAAGTGCCGTTGCAGCAATTCATCATTACTGGGGGAGAGGCATGAACGGAAATATNCAGGCNTCCGATGAGCAGCAGCAAGTGCTTACAGAAANGAATATNGCAAAAGTNTACAGTGANGAGNCGGATNGTNCGTCACTTGCCGTGACANATAANGGNGTTACAATAGAGCCGGATACNGTTATCGTGGATGAAAGATTTGTATATATGGCATTNCGTATTTCCGGTTATAGCGTAGCGGACAGGATGGAGCCGGGATTTGATATGGTAAATGTGTATCAGGGAGATAATCCTGAGGATGAAAGTGCATGGGTTAATATGAGCGGAACCATGTATGATGGAATTATCCCTGATGAAAACGGTACACCGGTATATGAAGATGGAACTTCTATAGAAAGTTATGAAGATGGAAGTATTATCAGCCATTATACTGATGATAACGGAAATATGGAATACATTATCCAGGCAAGTGTTGTGGACGAGAACGATTCCTTTCTTGGCAAGACAATGCACGTTGAATTTAAAAATTTGGGAACGCTTTCAAAAGCTGCGTTTACTCCGGCAGTGGATGGGGACTGGAATTTTGAAATAAACCTTTCTGATGTAAGTTCATCCCAAAATATTAAGGTAGGGCAGAAAGTGGAAGGAACGGATTTCACGATGGAGAATATTGATATTTCGCCTATTTCCATGAAAGTTAATTATTCTGTCAGCGTGGCCCCGGTGGAAAAAGAGGATGATCTTGGCATTCCCGAAGTCAAGGGAGTTGTATTAAAAGACGGAACAAGGATTCCGTATTTAACGAACGGCGGCGCATTAGGATATACAGATAGCAGCAAGACTAATGCGTATCAGATGGCAGGTTTTGATCGAGTTGTTGATGTTGATGAGGTGGCTGCGCTGATCGTTTTAGTTTCAGATAAGAATGAAAAGGTTGAGATACCGATTTCAAAATAAAACGTGAATGAAAGGTCTAATCCCCCAGCTATGCTGGGGAGAATAGAGTAAGTGGAAACGGTGGGGATATGAGAAAAAAGCCTCCTATGTTAAGATGAGAAAGGTGTCGCAAGCCAATCTCAAGAATAGGAGGCGGTCCAAATGGTCAATAAAAGTTTATCACATACGAAATGGAAATGCCAATACCATATAGTATTTATACCAAAATATAGGAAGAAACAGCTATATGGGAAAATAAAAGAAGATGTGCGTGAAATAATTGCCACATTATGCAAATACAAAAATGTAGAAATTATAGCCGGAGCGGTATGCGAGGATCACGTACATTTAAGCGTGGCAATTCCGCCAAAGATTAGTATATCGAATTTTATGGGATACTTGAAGGGGAAAAGTACGCTGATGATATACGACAGACATCCGGAGCTACAGAGCAAGTGGAACAAGTCGTTCTGGGCAAGGGGATATTACGTGGAAACGATTGGTAACATAACAGAAGAAGCTGTCAAGAAGTACATTAGCGAACAAGCAGAAGATTCAAGAAAAGAAGACATGGGAAGTTCCGCTTTATAAGCGGACCAGTAATGGAGCTTGTGATATCGCCCTTTGGGGCGAGCAGTAACATAGCCCTTTGGAGGGCTATTAGCAAACCACCAGTTGAACTGGTGGTTGCTGACTTTACCATCCTCTGGAGATGGATTTGAAGGTTTAGAGTTCTATTACGATAGATTTATGGTTAGTGTGGTTGATAGCCGATCTGGCGGCTATTCAGAATTGATGCCATAGAATTTTGAACGCTTTGGTGAAAGTATAAGAGAACGGTTTGAAATTAAGGGATTTTGGGATTGGAAGGGTTCAACGAGGTGGTTGTTAGACCCTTCTTTTTGTCATTTTGGGATAAGGGTGATAATATAGTAGTCTGGGATTGATGTATACATTTTTTACAATTTATGGTATTTTATATATGAAAAATAGTAGACTTAGTATATTTTGCTTTAGGTATTCAATTAGTGAACCAAATTAATTTGTGCGCCACAGCAGCACAGAGGGTATAGGGGATTTTCAAATTGTGGTCGTATTGTTATAAGGTATAGAAAATTTTATAGTTCCAACTAGATGTCTTTGAAAATAAAAATGTTTAGTGAAAGCAGTAAGATTTTTATAACGAGAAGGTGTTATGATGAATTACAATGTTCCGCAATATTATAGATATATAGTTTTGTTTAAGGGGGAGATTGAAGATATAGAACCGATTCTTCAGGTGTCGGATATGTCTGCGTTAAGATCATTCAACAGTGGAAGGATGCATCTGTTTGATGAATCATTAATCCCAATTTTACCAGCGATAGAGTATTGTTTGCATATGCCGCGAACGGAGATGGACACATACGATACAGATACTGAAGTGCTAGATAATGCATATGATGTACCACAAGAGATTCTTATTATGCCAGACATGGGGTTGCTTCAGTATCCATTTCCATTTCAACCTACACTTATTATATATGCTGATGATTGTTTAGAGGAGGTAAAGAATAGAGCAAAGAGTCTTGATGCCGTATTAGGAGCTGTATCAATATCGGATTTGTCGGTAAACTTGCTTATGAAGCAATGGAATGTTCTTTTTGATAAAAGAAATCTAAAAAATGGTGAAAAACTTGCGGATATAGATAAGCAGTATTTATTGGATAGTGAAAAAAATTATTATTACCGGCACTTTTTACGGCCAGACAATATGGAAATGCAGATTATGTTTATAATGCAGTTTTTAATTCAGTGAATATATTTGAAACATGTGCAAATTTGATATGGAAGCAGTTGTTGCATCATAATGCGCTGATGAGCTGCAAAGGTTTTGACGGAGATGATAGTGCTGCATTCAAAGCAATGTTCTTGAAAGGGATGGAAAAGGCAGAGATGGACACAAGGGTAAATGTTGTTATTACTATGCCGGGCGTTCCTCAAGGACAAATAAATTATGGTGGCTTAACGTCGAAACTGCCGGATGATGAAAAAAAGGCTATCAAACTATTAGGTATACATCGTGCAATCGCAAAGGGGGCATTGCTTGTTGAATTGCCAGTAGCAGGAAAAGAATTATTTGAAAAACTAAATGAATTAGAGATTAATTGCAAACAAGGAACAAATAATAAATATGTGCATAAGGCTTTGCGTGATATCGGGAAGATGCTTGAAAGGAAGTTTACGCAGGAACAGATGTGGGCAATTAATTGGGCAAAACATATCACAGTATTTTCTGATTTTCCGATTGGGTTAGCGATAATAGGAGATTCAGATACATCTCTACAATGTTATAAGGAGATATCGTATAGACCCTTAAGTCCATTAACAAGATGTGTCCAAAATGAGATGGTTAAACATCGGCAATTATATTATGGTAATTGCTGTAAAATTGCATTTGCAGAATGTGTACTTGATGATTCGCAGAACCGATTTATAAGATCCTGTTCAGATAGTATTGTCCATTCCTTGAAAAAACTGAGCGCAGAG
>JAAUZZ010000029.1 GCA_014804345.1 Lachnospiraceae bacterium
GTTCCATTACATAAACAGCATATTAAGCATATGAATTCGCAAAAATTGGTTTTTAGTAATATCGTTAGGGATTATGATGCTCCTCCTAGTTGGATATCTAATCATCAAGAAATACTAAAAAAATTAAGATTATATACACTATCTATAAGGGGCTATAATAGATTTTTGTATCATAAACGACTATCAGGTCTGCATTTTGTCAATGTGAAAGAATACTATAAAGCAGTAAGAAAACAAAGAGAAAAGTTTTTAAAAGTGTACTATGAAAAAGGTATTGTGAGTAAGTTATGCAGCATATGGATGAGAATTTATTCGACTAAAAGTGATGAAAGATTTTTATATTATATGGTTAAGCATTCGCATTTGAAGTTGCCGCAGCAGAGTGAAAATAATGAATGTTTAATGTGCAATGACATGAAATCACATAATTTTAGACCGCATCATGGTCTGCATTTTGGCATATGGCGAAACGTCAAAAAAGCAGATGAAGTTTTTGATGAATATATGAATACAAAATTATGTCAAGACTTTTACACAGAATTTAAAGAAGAAATGGAACATGATGCAATTTTGAAAGAGATAGTAGAGAAAAGCCCTGTAAAAGTAAAAAAAGTTATCAATACTATGATTTGTGATTTTGAAAATAGATTGTCTAAATAATATAACAGTAGTGTATGGAGGGAATAAGATGTATTTTATCATTACGGTTGATACAGAAGGTGATAATTTATGGAAAATAAAGAAATGTTCTAGTGGAATTGCCAATATAACCAATAAAAATGGAGAGTATGTTGAACGTTTCCAATTATTATGTGAGAAATATAATCTTATTCCAACATATTTTGTAAATCATGAAATGACGCAATCAAAAGCGTTTGTTGAATTGGGGAAAGCGGCGGTGAATACTAAGAAATGTGAAATAGGTATGCACATGCATGCATGGAATTCGCCACCAATAAGCAAGTTACCAGATACAAGAGGAAGTAAATACGGTAAGCCATATGCTGGGGAATACGAAAAGACAATACTGTATTCGAAGATGGAATATTTACACAAAGAATTAGAAGAAGTGTTTTGCACTTCAATTACTAGCCACAGAGGAGGAAGATGGTATTTTGATGAGAATATTTTAGATTTTTTAAAAAATAAAAAATATTTGGTTGATGCTACAGTAACCCCTGGTATTTCATGGGAGAATATGTACGGTAATCAAATTTCAGGATGCAATTAGAAAAAAGTAAAAATGCGAGCTTATGAATTAGATAGCAACAATATATTGAGGGCGGGAAAGTCTGGAATTATAGAAGTCCCACCAACTATAACAAAGTTGCCTTTGCATAGGAAAAAAAAAAAAAAAATAGATATACATGAAAGGTTCACCAAGCGTTACTGGTTAAGACCCAATGGAAACAATTTGAAAGAAATGCTTTGGGTTATGGATAATGCATATAGAACAAAAAAGGAATATATGGAATTTATGATACATTCCTCAGAACTAATGCAAGGAGGCAGCCCAACATTTAAAACACAAAAGAGCATAGAAAACTTATATTATGATATGGAGATTGTTTTTGCAACAGCAGCAAAGTATTGTAGAGGAGTTGGAATTTCAGAATATGCAAAGAAGAAACTTAAACAATGGCAATAAAAAGGAATAGTGGGTGGCATAGCAATAGAATTGCTGGGAGATTTTAAAAAATTATATAGTTATAATTAATCAGCATATAAGGCTGATAAAGGACCGAGCAGATGTGTTACGTTATGAGGCAATAGATGTGTTTATAATTTAAAAATAATATTGAAAAATTATCATTTACAGCAATCGTTTATATTAATAGAAATATTAAATATGATAAGGAGAATGTCAAAATGGGTGATTTCAGAAACGATACATGGGATATTTTTAAAAAAAAAAAAAAAAAGAAAGAAATTGTAATTTGGGGAGCATCAGCTTCAGCAGCATTTTGGATAGAAAATGCAAAGAAATTAAATTCTACATGGAAAGTTAAATATGTTGTAGATAATGACAGAAGTAAGTGGGGAAAAGAATTTAAAGGGTTTGTTATTGAAAATCCAATGATAATTATGCAGTGTAAAAAAAATATTGTTATATTAATTTGCAGTATGCACACTGGAGAAATAGCCAAACAATTAGAAACAATGGGAATAAAAAACTATTATTCGGATTTTTGGATGAACACACCTATTAAAGTTTCTTATAGTGAGCCTATTCCAAGCGAGGAAATAGAATGGATTAAGTCGAATGTTTATGATGAGGAGAGTAAAAGAGTAGTAGATAGCATTGCGGAGAAAAGAAAAAAAAATATATTGGATTATACAGATATAAAAAATTTTGGAATAAGTGAGTATTTTATTGATGAGTTTTGGACACCACGATCAGATGGAAATGAAGTGTTTATAGACGGTGGCGGATTTACGGGGGATACAATAGAGGAATTTGTAAATTGGACAAAAGGAAATTATAAAGCAGTTTATTCTTTTGAACCGGATTTAAATAGAGCTAAGGTTATAGAAGATAATTTATGGAGATGGGGAGGGAAGGTTCATTTATATAAAAAAGGATTATATGATAAGGAAACAGTATTAAATTTTATTGAAGGGGATGATTTGTATTCTGGAAAAATTGTAGAGGATGATACTGTAGAAACAGTTAAGATAAACACTATTACATTAGACAGTATAGTAAAGGAACAAGTAACTTTTTTAAAATTAGATATAGAAGGAGCTGAATTGTCTGCATTAGAAGGAGCTAGAAGAATTATTACGGAAGATAAGCCGCGATTAGCAATATGTATATATCATAAGTTGGATGATTTGTGGAGAATTCCAAAATTAATTTTGTCAATGGTTCCTGAATATAAGATTAGGATTAGGCATTTTGGGGTGCGATGTAGAGGAACAATTCTTTATGCCGATATTTAACAGAGCGGATAGTAGACAGAGTATAAAAGCATTAATAATATAAAATGTTGCTTGGTGGGGACAATTATTATGAATATTGCAATTTTAATACCTGAGTTAGGTGGTGGAGGAGCAGAACGGGTAGCACAGATCGTTGGTAATCACTATTTTGAAAGGGGAGAAAAGGTGTATTATTTTTTGGCAGATAATACAACCCAGCAGGAATATCCTGTAAAAGGTCAGGTGATTAATACGGGAATCAAAGGAGGAAGCTGGGATGATTCTACCGGATATTATAAAGCAATGGGAACCTTAATAAAATCTTCATTGATTATGCGGAAATTCAAATGGAAATACCATATTGATGTGGCAATAAGCTTTATGGAAGAGTTTAACTATATTAATGTGCTATCAAAAGGAAGAGAGAAAGTAGTTACTAGAATCTGCACTGTTCTTTCACAACAAGGTGATTTTAAGGGACCACTGTATAGCAAAAAAATGATAAATTCCTTGTATAATCTTTCAGACATAATAATTGTTATGAGTAACTATGTTAAGGAAGATATGTATAAGGTCTATGGTATTTCTCTTGCTAAAATGTATAAAATTCCCAATCCTGCCATCAGATATGCTGAGATAGAACCAGGAAAGAGATGGGAATATGGTGATAAAAGTGTAATTTGTATTGGAAGATTAATGAAAGTGAAACAACAGGAAAGAATTATCAGAGCATTTTCTTATGTAAAATTTCACTGTGTAGAAGCCAGCTTGATTATATTAGGTATAGGTCCCAATAAAAAATATTTGGAAAATCTGTGTAAAAAGTACGGAATAGAAAATTCAGTGCATTTTATTGGATTTACGAATAATACAGGTTTTTATTTAAAAAACAGCAGGGTGTTTGTGATGGCATCAAGTGTTGAGGGATTTCCCAATAGTATGGTAGAAGCGATGGCACACGGGCTTCCTGTTGTTACCACAAATTGCCCAGGAGCTTGTGGAGAGATTGTGGGTGGAAAAAATATACAGGATACCGATTTAAAAATTCAATATTGTAAATACGGCATTTTGACACCATATATATCGGGAAAAATTCGAGCCGAAGAAAAGCTGTCAGAACAGGAAAAACAACTGGGGGAAGGGATTTTAAGTATTCTTAATAATGATGAGTTATATGATAAATATGCAAAACAATCTTTAAAAAGAGCATCTATGTATAGATTGGAAAAAGTAATGATGAGATGGGATAAAGTGGTTGAAAGTGAAAGGAGAAATATTAAATGAAAAAAGGTATTATTTCAGTTTTATCATTGTTTGGTGGGGCAGTTGCAGGTGCCGGAGTTGTAAGAAAATTACAGGGAGATAAACTGGGCAAGGCGCAGGAATTGTCTAACAAACATTTGGCTTTGTTCGTAATGATGAACCAATGGGTTAGAGTAAAGCAGGAAGGAAAAACGCTTTCTTCTTATTTTGAAAAAAATGGTTATAAAAGGATTGCCATATACGGCATGAGCTATGCAGGAGAAACTCTTGTGGAGGAATTAAAGGGGACAGGAGTAGAAGTTGCGTATGGAATTGACATGAGGGCGGATTCATTGTATTTAGATGTAGACATTGTATCTGTGAATGATATTTTGGATGAGGTTGATGCTATAGTAGTTACAGCAGTTACTTTCTTTGATGAGATAGAGGAAAAACTAGCTGAAAAAGTGAGTTGTCCAATTGTTTCATTGGAAGATATTTTATATGAGGTATAAAGAGATGAACAGTGCATCCGTTAAAAATATAGCAATTATTGTACGGGCATTGAATGGTGGCGGAGCTGAAAGGATAGCAGGGTTATTATCAAAAGAATTGTCAAAATATTATAATGTTTATCTATTTCTTCTGGATACAGAAAACCTTGTATATGAATACGGTGGGATGATTGTTGATATTGGACGTTCTGGTCCATTCTATGAATATGATATCAGCGTAAACAAAAAGAAATACCAAATAGATTGCGCCATTAGTTTCCTTGAAAAGATGAATTTTGCCAATATTAGGACGAGAGGAACAGAGCAGGTGATCATTTCTGAAAGAAGTATTCAGTCGCTTGCTGAGCCGGTTCATACGGCAGAAACATTGCAGATTCAAAGATATTATAATGATGCGGACAAAATTATAGCGTGCTCGGAAGGCGTAAAGTTTGAACTGATGCATCATTATCATATACATAGTGACATTACAACAATTTATAACTTTATTGATAAAGAAAGCATTACTGCAAAAGCCCGTGAAAATATGCCGTGTGAAGTGAGAGATTTCTTAGATGGGGCAGATTTTTTTATAAATGTGGGAAGACTGCATCCTCAGAAAAACCAAAAAAGACTGATTTTACAATTCTCCTATTTTCATGCCACGAATCCTGCTGTCAAGATGTTAATTATAGGCAGTGGGGAGTTGGAATCGGAATTAATGTCTTATATTGCAGAGTTGGGATTGGAAGACAGTATTAAGATGATACCATATACAAAAAATCCTTTTATGTACATATCAAAGGCGAAAGCGCTTATTCTTTCAAGTCACTATGAGGGGTTGCCGAATGCAATATTGGAAGCGATGACATTGGGATGTCCGGTGATTGCCGTTGACTGTTTGTCGGGACCGAGAGAGCTCCTTATGGGGGAAGCAGATTATGGAAGAACATTGGACAAGCTAGAGATATGCGACAAGGGAATTATTGTCTGCAATGATGAAACGGAAGATGATGGCAGAACTCAGCATATGGCTGAAGCAATGAGACTCTTATGTTCGTCAGAGACTATGGCGGAAGATTTTCGGTATAATGAACTGGAATATATGCAGCAGTATACAAATGGTCAGATTTTAAATCAATGGATAGAAGCTATTGATGGAACCCAACAGAAGAAGAAAACTAATATTCTTACAAGAGAAGAAGATATATTGAAATCGGCGAAGCATATTGTTATTTACGGAGCAGGGTATGTGGGGAAAAGTATGTTTCTCAGATTATCTAAAAAATATAACATTGACTGTTTTGTGATTAGCAAGAAAAAAAATGGGGAGAAGGAATGTCTGGGCATACCTGTTAAGGAAATAATGGAGTTAAGATATCCCTCTGACGATACGGCAGTCATAATCGGAGTTGGATATGAGAGCCAGGATGATGTGTTAAATACATTACAGGAGTATGGATATACAAAGATTGTTTTTCCTTACATTGAACCGTTGAGCTATACATTTCATGTAACGTGTAAAGAACTTGATGTAAAAGCGGAGTTACAAGATATATACAGACTGCGTACAGGAGAGGATATTGATATAGACCATCCCAAAACATTTAATCAAAAGATGCAATGGATGAAATTGTATGATAATCCTCCTATTAAGACATTGCTGGCGGACAAGTATGCTGTTAGAAAATATGTTTCTGAAAAGTTGGGTGATAAATATTTGGTTCCGCTTTTAGGAGTATGGGATTCTTTCGATAACATTGATTTTGATAAGCTTCCGAATCGTTTTGTGCTGAAATGTACACATGGTAGTGGCATGAATATGATCGTAAATGACAAATCACAATTTGATTATGATATGGCTAAGCGAAAATTTGAAAGTTGGATGCAGATGAACTATGCATATTCCGGATTTGAATTAAATTATGCGGATATTGTTCCTAGAATTATGGCGGAAAAGATGCTTGAAACAGGAGATGGTTCGCAAGATATTCCGGACTACAAATTGATGTGCTTTCATGGCAAGGTCAAATGTTCTTTTGTTTGTAGCGAGCGTTTTTCGCCGGAAGGATTAAGAGTAACATTTTATGATACCGATTGGAAAATGATGCCTTTCGAACGGCACTATCCACGTAGCCAATATCCGATTAACAAGCCGAAAAACTATAATAAAATGGTAGAGTTTGCTGAAAGGCTGGCCGGTGATTTGATTTTTGTAAGAGTAGACTTTTACGAAGTGGATGGAGAGATTTTTTTTGGTGAACTTACTTTTTATCCAGGCAGTGGAGTGGAAGAATTTACACCAACTGAATGGGATAAGACATTAGGTGATTGGATATGCCTTACATAAGAAAATTAACAGTATTCGGTGATTGATGGGAGGAAATGCACTTGAATTCAATTTGCATAGTTAGAGAAGAAGTAAAAGAATATCCGTATATGAGAGAAAAATTCAGACCCTCCATAGCTTATCCAGAGTACCTGTTTGGCAAAGAAATTAGCAGACAGGATAATATTGTTTATGACATGATGCGCAGAGGATTTGAAATGTTGGGAATGGATGCTGTTAATTTTGGAAAAGCGCAATGGAATCCACTCGGAAATATTATTAAACAGGGCGATACTGTATTATTGAAACCTAATCTTGTATTGCATAAAAACAGAAGTGGATGTGGAACTGACTGTTTATATACACATCCGGCTTTGCTTGCTGCAATGGTTGATTATGTTTGTATTGCTCTGAAAGGGACAGGAAAAATTGTGATTGGTGATGCTCCAGTGCAGGAATGTGATTTTGAAACGCTTGTACAGCAGTCAGGGTATGATATTCTTGTCGATTTCTATAAAGAAAGAGGCATAGATATAGAGCTTGTTGATTTTAGAAATGTTAAGACTTATGAGAAAGATGGGCTACATTACCTTCAAGAAGAAGAGCAGGAAAACGGCGTTGTTGTCAAACTGGATAGCAAAAGTGCATTTGCAGATGTTGGAACTGAGCGGATGCAAAAGCTCAGAATTACTAATTATGATCCGCGAATTTTGCAACAACACCATTATGGAACGACTCATGAATACATGATTTCAAAGTATGTATTAGATGCAGATGTAATTATTAATATGCCGAAGCCAAAAACACATCGGAAAGCCGGAGTAACAATTTCATTAAAAAATCTTGTGGGGATAAATACGAATAAAGAATTTTTACCCCATCATACACTCGGCAGTAAAGATGAGGGAGGAGATGCTTATTTGCATGAGAATTCTCTGCTGAAGATGGCGAATGAGATTTTAGATATTAAAAATCAATTGGTTCATGATAATGAAATGGATTTGGCGGAAATGGCGGAAAATCTGCATAGAGTTATGTATGAGAGAGGAAAAAAGCAGGCAGGTGAAGAATACTGGGAAGGAAGCTGGTATGGCAATGATACGATATGGCGGACGATTATGGATTTAAACAGAATTGTTTATTATGCAGATAAAAATGGAGAAATGACAAATAAGTTACAACGTAAATTATTTATTGTTGGTGATATGATTGTTTCCGGAGAAAAGGAAGGACCTTTGTGGCCGACACCGACCTATCCGGGGACGATTATAATGGGGGATGATCCATTAAAATTTGACAGAGTGACATGTTCGCTTATGGGATTTGACTACCATTTAATTCCTACATTATATAATGATGAATTATTGGACACGGATTTATCATTCACAGATAACAGCGAACTCAATTTAATTTCAAATTATGAAAATTGGAATAAAAAAAGCATAGAGGAAATCAGAGAACATTATTCTCTTGAATTTCAGCCATCATTAGGCTGGATAAAGAAATTGGGAAATAAATATAGGGATAAATTGTATAACAGATTACTTGAAAAGGGTAGTCCTGTATATATTTTCGGAGCAGGTAAAAACGGAATTTATGCTATGGAAGAATTAAAATCACATGGAATAGAGGTGTCTGCATTCTGTGATAATAATTCCCAATTATGGGGCACGGAAATTACAGAGGGCATTAAGTGCATAGGATTAGACAATGCAGATAAAAACATGCCATTTATAGTTGCAACAAAAGAACAAACAACGCCGGTAATTACGAAACAAATTGAAGCAAGCGGTGGAGAAGTTTTTGGAATAATTAATACTTAATGAAGCAAATAAGGGATAGAAGATGCGCATAGATATAGAATTTTTAAAACAGTGGAAAATTGAAGGAAAGAAAATTGCAATCTATTGCGCGGGAATGCATGGAAGGCTTTTTTCAATTATTTTAAAGGAGCTTGGGATAGAGATAGATTTCTTTTTGGATAATAACGAGGAGAAATGGAACACACTGATTGATGGAAGAATGTGTTATGAACCGGCGCTTTTTGCAGAAAAAGAAGATGTTATTGCTTTTGTGTGTGTTACTCTTGAGCATTATTATGAAGTGTTAGACAACGCAAAACAAAAAGGTATCATACGAATTGCAGATTTTACTGATGTTTTTGATGATATGATTGTTAATTATAAGGAGACTTATCTGCAACTGATAGAAAGGTTTGCAACGCTTGAGGAAGCGGGTATTTTTTACAGTTTGTCACCAAATAAGGAGGCGGATAAGTCAGATAACGAAAAGATTTTTATATCAGATCGAATTGCAGTATATACAGGAATTTTTGGCAATTATGATGAAATATGCAAGCCACAGGTATGTCCCTTTAATATTGATTATTATTTTATATCTGATGAACGACCGACAGACATCAAGCCATTTCATTGGATTGATGGCAAAAAAGTTATACCCAATAACATAACAAGTCCTATTAAAAGAAACCGTTACATAAAGATGCACCCGCATGAGTTGTTTCCCCAATATAAATATTCTGTTTATATTGATGGAAACATTACGATTACTGCAGATATCTCAGGATTTATTAATCACAATAATTCTGGAATTTCTACGTTTATGCTTCCGTGGCGCGAATGTATTTATTATGAAGCGCTTGCAACAGTAAATGACAGACGTGTTGTTGCTGACGATGTATGCAGACAGATGAAGAGATATTTAGATGAAGGAATGCCAATACGTTATGGTTTACCCGAAATGCCTGTTATTGCAATGGAGCATTCTAAACAACAATGCATAAAAATTATGGAGGATTGGTGGAAGGAATTTGATTCAGGCGCTCAGAGAGATCAGTTATCTTTTATGTATGTAATGTGGAAAAATGGAATGAAGCTTGCGGATATGACATCGTTGGGAGCAGACGTGAGGAAAAGCAAATATTTGTACAAAACAAGGCATTTTAATAAGAGTAAAAATATTAGTAATTAATTCATTAAATCCTTTTCGAAAATGTTTATATGNGACAGGGAGACGGCAGATTGTAATATCAAGTACAAAGCCGGATTTTGTATAGGTTATTCAGAAATGGGGGAANCAATATGAACATCGCAATGATAATAGCCGGCGGAAGCGGAAACCGCATGCATCAGGATATACCGAAGCAGTTTCTCACTGTAAATGAAAAACCTGTCATTATTTATACATTGGAAGTATTTCAAAAACATCCGGCAATTGATGAAATAGTGGTAGTGTGTATTGAAGGCTGGGAACAGGTGCTCTGGGCATATGTAAAACAGTTTAATCTTTCAAAGGTGGTATCCATCGTAAAAGGCGGAGATTGCGGTCAGAATTCTATATACAGAGGACTTGAAGAGATCCATAAAAATCATGCACAGGACGATATTGTTCTGATCCATGATGCTATTCGCCCCATGGTATCGGAAGAAATTATATCAGACTGCATTAATAAAACGATAGAGCATGGCTCTGCTATCGCCTGTATTCCGTGTGCGGAGGCGATGCTGGTATCTGAAAATCAAGAAAATTCGAACCGGATATTTGACCGGAATAATTTAAAGAGGACTCAGACNCCNCANGGNTTNNGNGTNGGAANANTNNTGGANATNCATAANANAGCNCTTGNNCAGGGNATTACAAATTCNACNGCNTCNTGCACGCTTATGNTAGANATGGGNNAGGAAGTCTNNTTTTCNAAAGGTTCNGANAANAATNTNAAACTTACNACNGTNGAGGATATNGANATATTTAAGGCNCTNCTTCTNGCAAAAAGNGCAGANTGGCTNAANGANTAGATTCATGAGNNATTTGGANATCAGATNNNANATACNNGNAAAATGCTGCANANCGCAGCGACNTNGAAACGGNTATANGCCATACAAAANGGTTCCNTGATTTTTTTTCAAANAAAAGNNTNCTCATTCTCGGTGCATCAGGACTGATCGGTTCNTTTATTACCGANTGTTTTCTTTATGCAAATGATAAATTAAGCGCNGGNATTAGCATATATGCNGTAAGNCGTNATATAAAGNAGCTAAAGAGNNGGTTNGGAGATGNTCAGGNNAATTNNTTGAATTTTATAGAANCAGATGTGACTACAATGGATATTANGATGCCGTTTGATTATATTATNCATGCTGCANGNTANGGACACCCGAGAGCATTTAGAGAAATGCCNGTGGAGNTATTGCTGTCTAATGTNGTGGGAACGCAGAAGGCNCTTGAAATTGCTAAGTTAAATGCCACATGCCGCGTGTTGTATGTATCCTCNGGAGAAGCGCAGGAAGAAGTNGATCATATATCCNCNAGGGCGTGTTATCCNATGGGAAAGCGTGCNGCAGAAACGCTGTGCATTTCCTATAAGAAAGAATATGATGTTGANGTTGTAATTGCAAGACCTTGTCATACATTTGGCGCAAACATNACGGAAAATGATAATAGNGCGGCATCGCAGTTTATTATGTCGGCAGCTAAAGGCATCAATATTGAAATGTACAGTATGGGAGATCAGGTGCGNACATTTTCCTATGTAGCGGATTGNGTATCNGGNCTTNTGACGGNATTAGCTGTGGGAGAGAGCGGGANCGTATATGGTATTTCCACGGGAGAGAGCTGTTCNGTGAAAGAATTTGCTGATAAATGTGCCGNAGCAGGAAANTGCAGAGTGGAAATTCATATGCCAAGTAATACCGAAAGNGCNGAAGCGTCTCCGATTAAGAANCAGATTGTGAAAAATGATGCTATAAGAGGGTTAGGCTGGGAGCCCGCATTTTCAATAGATGAGGGGATTGCGCAATCTGTGAGGATAATTAAAGAAATATAATTAGTTCATATTTTTGATAGGAGTATAGGTATTAAGATGGGTTCATATTATATCAAAAGCATAATCGGAAGAATTGCAGAAGGAATTGAAAGCNTGATAAGTCAGGGTATTATCAGAGAAGATAAGNCGGTGTTTCTATATGGGCTTGACAGGTATGCGTTTGCGATGAGGACAATCCTTTCTAATTTAGGATATAACAATATCGAGGGATATATATCTGAAGATGCGTCCTTGGTGATGAAGTATAAGTCTGAGATAAAAAATTTTGCATGCCGCTTTTTGAATCACGAAGAGGATGCNATCAATGTATGGTTTCTNGAAGAACGTTTATGNCCGTTTGACAATAATATTACAATACTGATTGCGTCGAAGGACTTTGAAGGTGAGAAGGCTAAACTTGAAGGCTTAGGATATAAGGAGAATGTTCATTTTTACATAGTATATGATTTTAGGGAAGAAGAGATTGCTAAACTATTTGCCCATAAGCCTGTGATGTCTTTAGATGAAATAAAGCAGACAGAAAAGGAAATTCTCTTTCATGTAGATGAAATCTGCCAGAGAAATAATCTCAGGTATTGGGTATGCGGAGGCACGCTTCTTGGAACGATTCGTCACAAGGGATTTATTCCATGGGATGATGATATAGACATTTTCCTGCCATGGCAGGATTATCAGAAATTTATTGAGCTATTTGAGGAAACGGAGCGCTTCGGTATGCTGGGATTTGGAACATCTAAGGTGAATGATTTTCCGGATCCTTTTGCGAAGGTTACAGATAAAAGGACAATCATTGACGAGAATATAGGAACGCTTAGAAAGATTAATCCGTTATTTATAGATATTTTTCCGCTAGTGGGTCTGCCGGAGGATGAAAAAGAAAGGAACCTGTTCTTTGCTGGGTATAAGGAATTAAACCGTCGAATTTGGCAGGAATTTTATGCCACAAACGGAAAGGTGGATATTTTCTCCAAATGGTTTGATGAGCAGAAAGCATTTTTATCTAAATATGATTTTGATAAAGCGTCCCATGTAGGTGTTTTGGGAACTGCGTATTGGGAACGGGATTGTACGACAAGAAGAGTATACGAAGAAACGCTGCGGATGCAGTTTGAGGATATCGAAGTTAATGTTCCGGTCGGATATAAAGAGTACCTTGACAACTTATACGGAAAAGACTGGATGCAAATTCCCGATGAGAGTAAGAGAAAGACGCATCATAATATTTCTGTGTATTGGAACAAATAAGATGAAGTGAGTGGAATAAATATATGGTAGAGTTATCTAAGGCATTTGCAATTTGGCTAAGCTATATTAGGAGAAATTAATGAGATATTTAATATTTGGCACAGGCGATTATTACGACAGATACAAGAAGTGGTTTAAGAGTCAGGAAGTTTTAGCATTATTGGACAATTCACATCAAAAACAGCATACATTTATTGACGGAATAGAGGTTTTATCACCAGAAGAAGGTATTCAGCTTCCGTATGATGCGATTATAATTTTGAGCTTTTATGTGAAACAGATGAAGCAGCAGCTTATCTCACTTGGCGTAGAAGATGAAAAAATCTTTCACTTTTATGATTTACACCAGCTTATGGCACAGAGTAAAGAGATAAGGTCGATACAATATTATTTGGATGCAAAAAAAATAATAGAACTGAATACGGCATCAGAGCCAAAGATATTGCTTATTTCGAATGATTTAGCGTTGGGAGGTCCATCTATAGCGCTAATGTATGCAGCATTGATTTTAAAAAAACATAGATACAATGTAGTATATGCGTCCATGCTGGATGGACCGTTGAGAGAAAGTCTTATTGAAAACGGAATATCCGTAGTAGTGGACGAAAATCTGCAGTTGGCTGTGATGAAAGAGATCGCATGGGTAAAGACATTTTCCATGATCTTGTGCAATACTTTAAACTTTCATGTATTTCTTTCAGAAAGAGATACGGATATTCCAATTATATGGTGGCTGCATGACGCGCGATTTTTCTATGACGGAGTAAATAGAAATGTGATTGGAAAAATAAATCTTGATAATTTGAAGGCTGTATCCGCTGGACCGGTACCGGCAGAGGCAATAAAAGAGTTCTTGCCGAATCTTGTGTGTGATGAGTTGATATATGGAGTGGAGGATTCGGAAGAAGACAACGATAAGCATATAAACAGTAAAGCAACACGCTTTATTACGATAGGTTTTTTAGAGGAAAGAAAAGGACAGGATATATTATTGCAGGCAATCCATGAGCTGCCTGATGATATTAGAAACAGCAGTGAATTTTATATAGTTGGTCATAATAATACCCTGTTTGGAGAAAAAATCAGCAAAGAAAGCGAAGACGTAGGTAATATAATAATTACGGGAAGTGTTGATCGCAAAAAAATACATGAAATGCTTAGCGCTTCAGATATATTAATCTGCCCGTCCAGACAGGACCCAATGCCTACGGTTGCAGCAGAGGCAATGATGCATTCTGTTCCCTGTATTGTGTCAGATATTACAGGAACAGCGGCGTATATTCATGACGGTGATGACGGATTCGTATTCCAATGTGAGAATGCGCATGCGCTTGCGGAAAAAATAGAGTGGTGTGTAAACAATAAATACAGATTGGAAAGCATGGGAAAAAAAGCAAGGACGTTATACGAAAATCGTTTTTCCATGGCGACATTTGAAAAACGATTTTTAGAAATTACAGAGGTTTACATAAATGAGTGTAAATGATTTATTTGCGGACTATAAAGACACGAAAATAGCATTATACGGTTTAGGCGTCGAAACAGAGAAAGCATTGAGGGAATTTGGCGGAGACTATAAGATTGTCGGTTTGTTGGATGGCTTCAGAGAAGAAGGCGAACTGTATGGAAAAGCTATAATTTCATTACAAGATGCTATAGAAAAAGGTGTGAGGCTTATTATTGCGGTTGCGCGTCCGGGGTCATGCCGAGCGATTGCAAAGAGAATCGGAAATATTTGCAGAGAAAATGATATTGCTCTGATTGATATCCGCGGCAAGGATTTACTTGAAGCTGCTAAAGTGGTTTATGATTTTTCAAATATATCTGGAGTGACAAAGGCGGAATTGAATGACAAGATACAAAAGGCGGATGTTATTAGTTTTGACTTGTTTGATACGCTTATTATGCGGCGGACTTTGTCTTCTGATGATGTAGCGGACTATGTAAATTGCAGACTTAAAGAAAAGGGCATTTTCATAGAAGATTTTTGCAAGAAGAGACTGGAAAGCGAAAAAGATTTGTCAAAAAATACAGCGCCCACACTTACGGAAATTTATCATGATATGCTTAGTAAAATGGAAAATGCTGACAAAATAAACATTACTCCGGAGCAGATGGCAGAGCTGGAATGGAGTATTGATTTTGATTTAATTATTCCGAGGGAAGAGGTGTGCAAGATCTTTAGAGAAGCTGTTGCAGACAGTAGGAAGACGTACATTGTTTCCGATACATACTATAATAAGGATCAGCTTATCGAAATACTTAAAAAGTGCGGAATTACGGAATATACGGATATTATGGCTTCATGTGAATATAGGACAGGTAAGACGCAGAATCTGTTTTCGTTTTTAAAAGATAGGGAAGGTGATAGAAAGTATCTTCATGTTGGAGATGACATTGTGGCGGATATAGAGAATGCCCATAAATGGGGATTTGAAACTTGCAGATTGTTCAGTGGATTGGATTTGATGGAATATGTGGGGAATCTGGGTCTGGCGGAATATACGAATTTGTTGTCAGAACGGTTAAAGGTAGGAATGTTTATTGCTGGTATTTTTAACAGCCCGTTCCAATTTGAGAACGAAGACCGACACATAAGAATATCAGACTCATATGACATTGGATATTTGATATGCGCGCCAATGATTAGTGATTTTGTACTGTGGTTTTATCAACAGATGAGAGAGCATAACTTGAAAAATATCTGGCTTGGCGCCAGAGACGGGTATCTTATTAAGAAGTTGCATGCGTATCTGGCAGAGTCACATAAGAAAGATGATAGGACAGTATATTTTCTGACTTCAAGAACGGCGGCGATTAGGGCGGGGATAAAAGATGAGAAAGATATCCGGTATGTAGATGAAATGAAGTTCAGCGGTACTTTGGAGGAAAGTTTGAAAGAACGTTTTGGAATAGATGCGGATACCATTAAAAGTGAAAGCATTTTGGATAATGAAAGCGGGCTGATGAAATACAAAGCCGCTATTTTAGAAAAGGCTCACAGTTTATATGAGAACTATCGGAAATATATAATCGGGCTTAATGTAAGAGAGGGTGATATTGCTTTTTTTGATTTTGTAGCAAAGGGAACCAGTCAGATGTATATACAGAGATTGGTGAATAATCATATTAAGGGGTTTTATTTTCTTCAGCTCGAAGCAGAACACATGAAAGATTATGGACTGGACATTTCTTCATTTTATGGAAATGATGATACGGCTTCATGCGCCATTTTTGATAATTATTATATACTTGAAACGATTCTTACGGCACCGCATTCATCTGTGCAAGAATTTGATGATAATGGACAGCCTGTTTATGCAGCGGAAACCAGATGCAAGAAAGATATCCAATGCTTTCAAAGGGCACAGGAGGGAATTCAGGATTATTTCAGAAACTATGTAAAATTATGTCCTGAAACAGAGAAAGTTTCAAATAAGAAACTGGATGAGGAGTTTCTTAAGTTGATACATTCGATAAAGATTACGGACTCAGATTTCTTAAGTCTGATGGTAGAGGATCCATTTTTCAATAGAATGACTAACATAACTGATGTGATATATTATGATTAACTATGTGGCAAAATGCCATAGTCTGAAGGTGAGGAGAATCATTACTTATGTACTTTGAATTAACAGCATCAATGATGTGTGCAAATTATGGGAATCTTGAAAAAGAGGTCAGGGAATTGGAAGATGGTGGTATAGATTCCTTTCATATTGATATTATGGACGGACGGTTTGTGCCGAACTTTGCAATGTCATTAAATGACATGAAATACATAGCAAGTGCAACAAAAAAGCCGCTTGATGTCCATCTGATGATAGAGCATCCTAATAATCGTATAGAGATTTTCTTAAATAACCTGCGGAAGGGAGACACCGTATATATCCATCCGGAAGCAGAGTACCATCCGTCAACAACTTTACAGAAAATTATTAATGCGGGAATGATACCCGGCATTGCAATCAATCCGGGTACGAGTGTGGAAACGGTATACGAGATGCTTCGTATTGTAAAGAAGGTTCTTGTTATGACCGTGAATCCTGGAAATGCGGGGCAGATGTACATGCCGTACGTCGGGGAAAAGATAGAGAAGCTTCTGCCCTTAAAGGAAAAGATGGGATTTAAGGCATACTGGGACGGTGCATGCAGTAAAGATAAAATTGTACAGTTTGCTCCAAAGGGAATGGATGGATTTGTGCTTGGCACAACGCTTCTTTTTGGGAAGGACAAACCGTATGGCGAAACAATCCATGCGATTCGTCATTATTGTGACGATATTGACAGCTAAAAGGGGAGGCAGTGATAAGTGGGAATTGCGTTGATATTGTCAGGCGGCAGCGGAGTTCGGCTCGGAACGGATATTCCAAAGCAATACATAGAAGTATATGGCAGAATTGTTATTTCGTATTGTATTGAGCGGTTATTATCCCATCCGGGGATTGATGGGATACAGATTGTAGCAGTGCCGCAGTGGCATGACACAATTATACATAGTTTGGAACAACTGGTAAGCTTGGGAATTGCGCAGGAGACATTATCAAAATTTAAGGGATTTTCCATGCCGGGTGAAAACAGGCAGCTTTCCATTTATAACGGACTGACAGATATCAGAAAGTATGCAGAGGATCTGGATGTCGTATTGGTGCATGATGCAGCAAGACCCATGCTTTCTGTGCAGATGATAACTGACTGTTTACATGCGGTAAGCGGACACGATGGCGTATTGCCTGTGCTTCCGATGAAGGACACAGTATATCAAAGCGCGGATGGAAAGCGTGTCGGAGCGCTTTTAAACCGGAGTGAGATTTATGCAGGTCAGGCACCGGAGGCATTTCGTTTGGGAAAATATTACGAAGCCAATAAGCGTCTTATGCCTAATAAAATACTGAAAATCAACGGTTCGACGGAGCCTGCTGTGATGGCGGGAATGGATATCGTCATGATACCGGGGGATGAGGGCAATTTTAAGATTACGACGAGGGAAGATTTGGATCGTTTCAGAGAAATAATAAAGCAGAATGATAAAACGGAAAGTTGATAAGGAGCAGAAGATGAAAGCGTGGGTTTTGCATGATGTGAATGACATACGGTTTGAAGAAGTTAATGAGCCACAGCCGAAAGCGGACGAGGTGATTGTTTCCGTGAAGGCAGCAGGTATCTGCGGTTCGGATATTCCAAGGATTTACAAGACAGGCGCACATGTGCATCCTCTGATACCGGGGCATGAGTTTTCGGGACAGGTGGTAAAGACCGGCGATAATGTTGACAGCGCGTGGATTGGGAAACGGGTAGGCATCTTTCCGCTTATTCCATGCGGACGCTGCGCGGCATGCAGGAAACAGCAGTATGAAATGTGCAGAGAGTATAGTTATTTGGGATCGCGCAGGGATGGCGGCTTTGCGGAATATGCCGCAGCGCCGGAATGGAATCTGATAGAATTGCCCGAGAATGTGTCTTATGAAGAGGCGGCGATGCTGGAGCCGATGGCGGTTGCGGTTCATGCGATGCGCAGAGTTAATCCAAACCCAAAAGACACGGCAGTTATCTGCGGACTTGGGACAATCGGAATGTTTCTTCTGATGTTTCTGTTGGATGCGGGAATTGAAAATATTTTTGTTGTGGGAAACAAGGAATTCCAGAGAAATATTGTTCTGAAAATGGGGTTAGACGTGAATAACTACTGCGACAGCAAAACACAGAGCGTTTCCGAATGGCTACTTGAGCGCACACAAGGTCTAGGTGCAGACGTGTTTTTCGAGTGTGTCGGGAAAAACGAAACCGTTTCACAGGCAGTGGACTTCACAGCACCCGGAGGCAGGATCTGTTTGGTGGGAAACCCTTATTCAGATATGTTGCTGGAGAAGTCTGTATACTGGAAAATCTTAAGAAACCAGCTTATCATAACGGGCACATGGAACTCGTCTTTTACACATGAGAAAGATGATGACTGGCATTATGTGCTTGGCAGGCTGGAACAGAAAAGGATATCGCCAAAAGAGCTGATTTCACATGAATTGAACCTTGATGATGCAGAAAAAGGTTTTTTGACGATGCTGGAAAAAAGAGAGGATTATATTAAAATCATGATAGAACCGTAGTTGTTCTATCATGAGAGATAAGTCCTTTCTTTTTTGCTGTGAACTCAAACGCTTCGGCAGTTGTAAAGTTAGCCAATTTATGGTACAATGTCGAAAGATATGATATCTGCTCGAAAGGGTATTCATCGCATAGAATGTATTTTGAAGGAAGTGAACCAATGGGCGAAAATGGCAAGCAGCAGCGTTATTTGGAATTTTCATGTGAGAGCATTGAACTGAATATAAGGACAGGAGAGCTGCTTGAAGGGAGCTTTCGCATCTATGCTCAAGGCGCTCATGCACAGGGGCGTATCTATTCCTCCGATACCAGAATGCGGCTGTCAAGCTATGATTTTGTCGGAAGTGAATTTGAAATCAATTATTGCTTTGACGCAACTACCGTAGAAGCTGGGAGCACAATAAGAGGCGAGTTTGACATCATAAGCAACTGTAGGGAGTATACGATTCCGTACAAGGTTAATATTCAGAAGCCGCAGCTGGAGTGTTCGATTGGAACCGTGAAAAATATGTTTCACTTTACCAATCTGGCGCAGGCAGACTGGAATGAGGCAGTGGAACTCTTTTATTCTCCTGATTTTTCCTCTCTGTTTCATAAAAGTGACAGAAATGCGTGGCTTTCTTATCTGGGACTTTCGAAAGATAAGGGAAACGAGCAGAATGTTGAGGAGTTTTTGATCGAAATCAGCAAAAAAACGCCAATCATATACACATTTGATATCGAAGGTTTTTGGCTGGAGGATGTGCAGGACAGTACGCAAAAACAGGTTGCGATCACAAGAAACGGCTGGGGCCACAGTTTTTTGACGGTAAGCGTGGATGGTGCGTTTTTAAGTGTAGATAAAACACAGATAGAAAGCCGTGATTTTGAAAATAACATATGTAATATAATGATATATATTGATGCGGCAAAGCTTCATAACGGTATGAACAGCGGTAATATTATACTGCGTGACGCCTGTAACGAATACACGATTCCCTTTGACATTTTGATGGATGACGAGCCCGAAAGGAGAAATCGGTCAAGAAAAGAAAAACAGGCGTTATGCAATATGGTAACAGCGTATGTGGACATGCTTTTTGATAAAAAGACAAAAAACGAATGGCTTGCTGTGTTTGAGGAAAGTTCGGATGCGTTAGACGAGATTAATGAAGATAACATATCATTCATGCTGTATCATACGCATCTGCTCTTGGCGAAGGAGCGCATGAATGAGGCAAAATGGTATCTTGATAATATTGAAAAGCGGCTTGCGACGGAATCGGTTCCGGTCGAAATAATAGGGTATTATCGTTATCTGACGACACTTTTGGATGATGACATTGAATATGCGGAGCATGTGTGCTCGGAGATTGAGAGCGCTTATGCGGATAATCCCGGGAAATGGCAGCTTGGCTGGTTCATTTTGCAATTAAAGGACACGCTTTTGATGGATGCGGCGATGCGGTGGAAATTCTTGGAAGAGATGTACGAGAGAGGCTGTATGAGTCCGTTGATGCTCTGTGAGGCAGTTCTTATTTTACAGGAAAATCCGGCATTTTTGATAAAGCTTGGCGATTTTGAGGAGAAAGTGTTGTGGTTTGGCGCGAAAAACAGGCAGTTGATGCCTGAGTTGATTGAGCAGCTTCAGTATCTGGAAACAAGGAAGGAAGAATTTTCCCAGCTTTTATTAAGAACGCTGTATGAGGTGTATTATACATATAAGTCTCCGCAGACAGTTGCTTCGATCTGCCATATGCTGATATTGGGAGATAAGCGGAGTGCGGATTATTATTGCTGGTATGCGCTTGGCGTGGAACATGCTGTGCGGGTAACAAAGCTGTATGAGTATTATATGATGTCTCTGGAACTTGACAAGTATGGCGATATCAAGGAAAAAACGCTGGAAATACCGAAGATGGTGCTGATGTATTTCGCCTATCAGAGTACGCTTGATTACGAATTAAATGCATTTTTGTATGCTTATATCATAAAAAACAAAGAGAAGTATCCCGATTTGGAGCCAAGCTACCGTATTGCGATTGAACGTTTTGTGATCGAGCAGGTGAAAGAGGGACATATCAATGAAAATCTTGCCTACTTATATAAAAAGGTATTTTCGGAATATATGATCACGGAGGAAACGGCTTATGCGTTTGCGCCGCTTTTATTCATGCACCGCATCTATGTAGACAATCCAAGAGTAAAGAATGCGGTCGTGATTCACGAAAAGGTAAACGGCGAGAGCATCTATCCCGTGACGGACAACCTTTGCATGATACCGATTTTCGGAAGCGAGTATAAGCTGTTTTTACAGGACGAAAACGGAAACCGATTTACCAAGAGCATTCATTATGAGAATAAACAGCTTATGGAGCCGATCAGGCAGATTTCTTATATCAGTGATTATATGCAAGGGCGGTTTCGGTTTGACATTTATCTGTGCGAGATTGAGAAAAATCATGTGACGATTACACAGGAGAATGTTAAACGCTTTAAGAACCTTGCGGAATCGGAGTTGGTTGTGGAGAGTTTCAAAAAAGAAATTCGCACAAAACTTTTGAAATTTTACTATGACAACGATATGATAGGGGAACTTGACGCGTTTCTTGAGGACATTGAGGCGGACGAGATGGAGGCGGGAGAGCGGGCTGAATTTATCCGCTACATGGTTTCGAGAGGAATGTTTGATAAGGCGTTCTACTGGATTAAGGCGTACGGAGTGGCGGGCGTTGAGCCAAAGGCTGTGGCGCGGCTGATCAGTAAACGCATCATAAGCCGTGAGTATGAGTATGATGAGTTTCTTGTGAATGTGGCATACTATATCTACAGAAATATGAAGTATGATGAAAACATTCTGCGCTATCTTGTGCGAAATTACGAAGGCAGGGTAACGAATCTCAAAAAACTCTGGAAATCGGCATGTGAGCTGGAACTGGATACGGGCGGCATTATGTACAAAATATTGCGGCAGATAAAATACACGGGCGTCTCGCTTGCGGAACGAGATGAAATCCTTTTGGAATATGCAGACTATCCCAACCATGATATACAGCTTGTCAATGAACTTTTGATTGACACGGCGTATGAATATTTTGTGTCGGAGGCGATCGTTAATCCCGCAATCTTTGACAGACTGTATCGGGAATTCGGGGAAGGGCTTGCTGCGACAAGGGTGTGTAAGCTTGCGCTGTTGAAGTTTTGGTCGGAAAATCCGGAAAATTTAAATAAAATAACAGGTGACACTGTATCAAATATGGTGCGGGAGTTTTTGCGGGAGGATATCTATTTTCCGTTTTATAAAGGGCTTATGGCATATGTTCCGGAGCTTCATTATATTAAAAACTGTGTCTTTGTGGAATACAGAACAACGCCCGGAAATCCTGTGTATATCCATTATGCGCTCGGCACGGATTATGGCGATGAGTTGGGGCAAAACGCGGCGGACGGAGAGCAGCCTGCGGATTATGAACACTATGAAATCGAGGAAATGCGCGAGATGTTTGAAGGAATCCATGTGAGCATGTTTCGAATCTTTCACGGGGAAACTGTGCAGTATTATATCACAGAGCAGTATTTTGAAAACGGCGAGAGAGTTCAGGAACAGGTGACGCATAGTGATACCCTTTACAATGACGATAAAGCGGATGCGGGGGCGCAAGACCGTTTTGGCATCTTAAATGATATGCTTGTGAGCATCGGTATGCAGGACGAGGTCACGGCGTCGAGCCTACTGGAGGAATACATGTATCAGGATTTTTGCACAAGAGAACTTTTTCGGGTTTTATAAGGTTAAATAATGGGAGATGTTTGAAGACATGTTAAAGAAGAACGGAGTCGTGGTGGGCTTTGATTTGGGAAATGATTATTCACAGATCAGTTATTGCAGAGCCGACCAGAGTATGCCGGACACAATGAGCCTTGTGATGGGCGAGGAACAGTACAACATTCCAACGGTTTTGTGTAAAATGCACGGAAATGATGGGCATAATGCGTGGTGTGTCGGGAACGAGGCGTTAAGATGCGCTTCACAGGAAAACGGAATACTGGTAGAAAACTTGGCGCTTCTGGCAAAAAATAATGTGTTGGTAAAGGTTTATGAGGAAGACCTCACTGCGGACGAATTACTTGCGATTTTTATTAAAAAAACACTTGATATTTTAACGATGTATGTGCGGATTGAGGATATAGAAGCGATTGCTTTTACGATACATGACATGGATCGTGTGCTTATGGAAACTGTCAGAAAGGCAGTCGAACGGTTGGATATGAAACATGCTGCCATGCACTTTTTGAGCCACGAGGACTGTTTTTTCCAATATATCATTCACCAGCCGAGCGAAATGTGGATTCATGATGTGCTTTTATACGATTATCGCGCAGATGGCATGAAAAGCTATCTGTTGCAGATGAACCGAAAAACGAATCCTGTGGCATGTTTTATCGAGTCCGCTTCTTTTTCGCAGATGAAGCTTGCGAATACGTCGCAAAGCTACACAGAAGCAGAAGGCGCACAATACGCACAGCTCGATGCAACGCTTTTGGAAATAGCAAAAGAGCAGTGCGAGATGCATAACATAACATCTGTGTTTTTATTAGGAGATTCCTTTTCGAAGGAATGGTGCAAAGAATCACTGCGTTATTTATGCCGTGGAAGGCGCGTGTTTCAGGGAAATAATCTTTTCAGCAAGGGCGCTTGTTATGGCGCAAGGGAAAAGGTTTATGCCTCAACGCTCTCGACATCGTATGTATATCTCTCGGACGATAAACTGCGTGCGAACATTGGAATGACATGCGACAGGGGACGGGATGAGATTTATTTTCCGATTCTCGATGCAGGGACGAGCTGGTATGATGCAAAGCGGGAGTTTGATGTGATGCTCACAAAAAATAACACGATCACTTTAAATATAGCGCCCGTTGACGGCGGTAAGGCAAGGCTTGCAAAAATCTCCTTAGAGGGACTAAAGGTACGCGGAAATAAGACAAACAGGGTGGGACTTCGCTTTTTTATGGAAGACGCACAGGCTGTTCAGATAGAAATCACGGATAAAGGCTTTGGAGAGTTCTTCCCGTCGACAGGCAGAATGTGGCGGGAATGTCTGCCGTTGGAGGTTATAAGCTGATGAATAACGTATGCTTATGCGTTGGAAACTATGCGCAAAATCCTTTTTATGTAAAGTTTTTGGACATTTCATTGTATTCCATGGAGGAATTGTGCTATTATTTTTTGGAAAGAGTGCACATGCTCGATGATTCGATTGTGTCGGCGGATTTGGTGAGATGGATCCGAAACGAATGCGGCCTTGTGGAGCTTGCGGATGAGCTTGAAGTCTATGTTCGAAAGCAGATGTCCGTTTCGGCTTTTGTGACAACCATTCTTGACAAAACGGGAATCTATGACGCAAATACCGTGCGGCGGGTGGAACATACGCTGAAAGAGCAGTCATCGCTTACTACGGCGCAGCGATACAAAAAGCGCGCAGAATATCTTTATCAACAAGGGCGTTTCCGACAGGCGCTTTCCATTTATTCGGAGCTTGCGGAGCGTATTTCTTTAACGGATACAGCGGAAAGAGCATTGATGTATTATAACATGGCGTCTATTTATGCTATGGATTTCGCATTTGAGGAGGCTGCGGAATTCTATTATCAGTCTTATTTGATCAAAAAGGACGATCAGACGAGGGTCGCCTATATTCTCGCAAAGAAAATGGCGCTTACCGACTATGCTTTTGGCGGCTTCAAAAGAGAAAATCCCGAATGGGAGCAGGATTTTTCACGGGCTGACGCGCTTTTCTTTGCGGCGCAGGATAAGTGGGAGCAGTCAAAGGAAAAGAAACTTGTCACGGAGCTTTTGGAGCTCAAATCGTCTGTGCATCGGGAAAACTATCAGAAACATATGGGAATACTCCTTGAGCAGCTAAAAAGAGATTACCGGCGTCAGACGAAAGATTAAAGAACAAAGCGGAAATGGGGATTTCAATGGGATTATTAGGAAAAATAAAGAATTTTTTCTCTGGGGATGATGATATCTACGAAGGTGACTATGACGGAGCTTGGGAGGATATGGGCTTAAGCCGTGACAACGTTAATATGCACGACAGGCAGCAGCGGGAGGACTATGTAAAAGCGTGTCTTGAGCAAATGTCGGAGGCATCGGGAGAACTGGACACATTGGGCGGAGAGTACAATTTGGTGACTTCATACCTTACGGATATGGAGGAAATTGAGGCGCTTGCGCCGGAAATGAAGGAAAAACTCAAAGGGTATGCGAAAAAACTTACGGAGCTTGCAGGTGACAAGGAGCGGCTTGCGGAGCGAAAAGGGATCATGCCGGAAGCAGAGTTTAACCATATGGAGCGCATTGAGGAGTTTATGCCTGACGGCTACAAAAACTTAAAAGAGGCGGAGGAATATCAGGTAGCGGTCAAAAAGGATATGGGCAGACTCGAAGGAGAGCGTCACGCCTATTATTTTCGGCGTAACGAGCTTATCAATGCACAAAAAAACATGAAAGGCATTACCGTAATCTGTGTCGGTTCCATGATTTTGTTAATNTGTGTTCTTGCTGTGCTCAGCACAATGCTTCAGCTCGATGTGGTAATNGGATATGCGATCGCAATNCTGATCGCGGCGNTAGCGATGACCTTTGTGTATGTCAAATTCCACGAAGCGCAGNGGGANCTTGTGAAGGTGGATAAGGCGCTTAACAAGCTNGTGCTGTTACAGAATAATGCAAAGATACATTATGTAAACAATACCAANCTTTTNGANTACCTNTATGTAAAATATGATGTCAACAGCTCGACAGAGTTAAAAAGGCTTTGGGACAAGTATATTGAGGAANTGAACAGGCGCGAGGANGAGCGGCAGATGGAGATGGATCTGGACGAAAANCANACGGCGCTGATNAGTCTGCTCAGACGCTGCAANATACAGGATCCGTCAATCTGGCTTCGNCAGGCACAGGCGCTNATTGACAATAAGGAAATGGTCGAAATCAGNCATAATCTGATNATCAGNCGTCAAAANCTGNGAAAGCAGATGGANTACAATGCNAANGTNGCNCAGGANGCGCAGGACGAGNTNAAGGATATTGTNGANAAATATCCNGAGTATGCGGAAAAACTGCTGGATATGGTNTCGGATTACGAAAAAGCNCTTGCATAAAANGNAAAGTCTATGTATGATGATACTGTTTGTTACAGAGAAATGANNTNTAAAATGATNTATAAATTAAGAAAGGAATGGTTATAAAAATGCAGGAATTTACACCAATTAAAGAAGGTAAGGTACGTGAGGTTTATGACAATGGCGACAGCTTGATCATNGTGGCGACTGACAGAATATCCGCTTTTGATGTNATNCTNAAAAACAAAATTGAAAAAAAGGGNGCAATTCTCACACAGATGTCTAAGTTTTGGTTTGATTTTACGAAGGATGTTGTGCCGAATCATATGCTTTCTGTNGATGTAAAGGATATGCCTGAATTTTTNCGAAATGATAANTTTGANGGNAACAGNATGATGTGCAGAAAGCTTGAGATGCTTCCGATTGAGTGCATTGTCCGNGGTTATATTACAGGNAGCGGNTGGGCAAGCTATCNGGAAAACGGNACAGTTTGCGGNATCAAACTNCCNGAGGGATTAAAGGAATCCGAGAAACTGCCGGAGGCAATCTATACGCCCAGCACAAAGGCGGAAATNGGTTTACATGATGAGAATATTTCGTTTGAGCGGAGTATTGAGGTACTTGAAGCNAAATTCCCCGGACANGGTGAGGAGTATGCCACNAAAATNAAAGATGCAACGCTTGCGCTTTACAAGAAATGCGCGGATTACGCATACAGTAAGGGAATCATTATCGCGGATACNAAGTTTGAGTTTGGNCTNGACGAGAACGGAAATATTGTACTTGGCGATGAGATGCTCACGCCCGACAGTTCGCGTTTCTGGCCGTTGGAAGGATATGAGGCNGGAAAGGGACAGCCTTCTTTTGACAAGCAGTTTGTAAGAGACTGGTTAAANGCNAATCCGGACAGCGATTATCTGNTGCCNGAGGAAGTTGTGACAAAGACGGTTGATAAATATAAGGAAGCATTTGNGCTTCTTACTGGGAAAGAGTTCGAGTAATCGGGAACATAAATAACATANGTTATGAATAAAAAGGAGTTAGGAATATGAGCACAGACAGATATACAAGTCCCCTTTCAGAGCGGTATGCNAGCAAGGAGATGCAGTACATCTTTTCGCAGGATATGAAATTCAGAACGTGGCGGAAACTTTGGATTGCGCTTGCGGAAACGGAGATGGAGCTTGGTCTTTCCGAGAACGGAAAGCCTGTGATCTCACAGGAGCAGATTGACGAGTTGAAGGCNCATGCCGAGGATATCAATTACGAGGTGGCAAGNGAGCGCGAAAAACTGGTGCGCCACGATGTGATGAGTCATGTGTATGCGTATGGGCAGCAGTGCCCNAAGGCGGCAGGCATTATACATTTGGGGGCGACCTCATGCTATGTCGGCGATAATACGGATATTATTGTGATGAANGAGGCGTTAAAGNTGGTGCATAAAAAGCTTGTGAACGTGATNGACGAGCTTGCNAAGTTTGCGGACAAGTACAAAAATCTGCCGACNCTTGCTTTCACNCACTTTCAGCCNGCNCAGCCGACNACTGTTGGAAAGCGCGCTACGCTTTGGATGCAGGAGTTTTTGATGGATTTGGAAGANTTGGAGTATGTGCAGNNNAGTTTGAAACTGCTCGGTTCCAAGGGAACGACAGGAACACAGGCAAGTTTTTTGGAGCTGTTTNANGGTGACAATGAAACNATTGATAAAATCGATNCCATGATNGCNCAGAAAATGGGCTTTGCGGAGTGNTANGCNGTNTCNGGACAGACCTATTCGAGAAAGGTNGATACAAGGGTGGCNAATATCCTTGCGGGCATTGCGGCNAGTGCGCANAAGATGTCAAATGATATCAGACTGTTGCAGCATTTAAANGAAGTGGAGGANCCGTTTGAGAAAAATCANATNGGTTCGTCGGCGATGGCATACAAGAGAAATCCCATGCGTTCGGAGCGAATTGCGTCACTTTCGCGNTATGTGATGATTGATGCCCTAAATCCNGCNATTACNTCAGCNACACAGTGGTTTGAGCGNACNCTNGACGATTCGGCAAACAAACGTTTGTCTATCCCGGAGGGATTTCTNGCNGTTGACGGTATNTTGGATTTGTGTCTGAANGTCGTGGACGGGCTTGTCGTGTATGANAAGGTCATCACAAAACATATGCTTGCCGAGCTGCCGTTTATGGCGACGGAAAACATTATGATGGACGCTGTAAAGAACGGCGGAAACCGACAGGAGCTTCANGAAAAAATCCGTACGCTTTCAATGGAAGCGGGNAAAAATGTNAAGGTCGAGGGCAAGGAGAANAANCTNNTNGANNTGATNGCNGCGGATCAAGGANTTNAANNTGACGTTNGAGCAGCTNCAGGCGACAATGGAGCCCGCAAAATATGTGGGACGCGCACCGATNCAGGTAGACAATTTCCTTGAAAAGACAGTAAAGCCCGTGCTTGAGGCGAATAAGGCAGAGCTTGGGATGAAAGCGGAAATTAATGNGTAGTCCATAGTACGCGAATTTGTGCCATTGCACAAATTTGCTGCATGAAAATTNATTTTCATGCTATTTACTAAAGTAAAAAAAAGTTGTATGATTATATGCGGTGTGCAAACGCGGATTGATNTATAATAAGAACCGGAGGTATTTCAATGGTAAAGGCAGTAGTAGGAGCAAATTGGGGTGACGAAGGAAAAGGNAAGATTACGGATATGCTTGCACAGGAGGCAGANATTATTGTNCGCTTTCAAGGNGGNGCNAACGCAGGTCATACAATCGTAAACAATTANGGTAAATTTGCACTTCATACACTCCCGTCAGGCGTATTTTATGACCACACAACCAGCATTATCGGAAANGGCGTTGCGTTAAACATTCCTATTTTGATGGAAGAGATCAAGTCGATTACGGACAGAAATGTTCCCATGCCCAAGATNCTCGTTTCGGANAGGGCGCAGATTGTGATGCCNTACCANATCCTNTTTGANCANTATGAGGAGGAGCGGCTTGGNGGAAANTCTTTCGGTTCCACAAAGTCCGGTATTGCTCCGTTTTATTCGGATAAATATGCAAAAATCGGTTTTCAGGTGAGTGAGCTGTTTGACGAGGCGCTTTTGAAAGAAAAGATTGAGCGCGTTGTAGAGCAGAAAAACATCATTTTGGAGCATCTGTATCATAAGCCNGCAATCGATACAAAGGAACTTTTGGAAACGCTTTTGACATANAGAGATATGATTAAACCGTATGTATGTGACGTTTCGATGTATCTTGACGAGGCNATCAAAGCGGGAAAGAATATCTTGCTCGAGGGACAGCTTGGNACANTNAAAGATCCCGACCACGGAATTTACCCGATGGTGACATCTTCCTCAACGCTTGCGGCTTACGGTGCAATCGGTGCGGGTATACCGCCCTATGAAATCAAAGAGATTTATACAGTATGCAAAGCGTATTCTTCAGCGGTCGGNGCGGGNGCNTTTGTTTCCGAAATTTTTGGAGATGAGGCGGATGAGCTTCGAAGACGCGGCGGAGANGGCGGAGAGTACGGCGCAACAACAGGNCGTCCAAGACGTATGGGNTGGTTTGACTGCGTGGCGTCAAAGTATGGCTGCCGTTTNCANGGNACAACNGATGTGTGCTTTACCGTGCTTGANGTTTTAGGATATCTNGACGAAATTCCNGTATGTACAGGGTATGAGATTGACGGCGANNTTACGACGCAGTTCNCCGTTACGGCAAAGCTTGAGAAGGCAAANCCNGTGCTTNNNACNCTTCCCGGCTGGAANTGNGATATCAGAGGCATCAAAAANTATGATGANNTGCCNGAGAANTGCCGNAAATATGTNGAGTTTNTNGAGGANCAGATNGGATANCCGATTACGCTGGTGAGCAACGGTCCGGCGAGAGAGGANATNATCTATAGGAAGAGTTTGCTTAAGAAATAATAAANTTNANAAATNAATAAATCATATTATTGATATTTTTTGTCAAGTATGTTATAGTGGTCAAGGAAAATTAGCCAAGCCGTGCATAGTGCCGGTGGGAGCTGATATTTTACAAGGAGGAGAANATTATGAANAAGAAAGTAGTATCTATTATTTTAGCATCTGCTATGGTTCTGTCATTGGCNGCATGCGGCAATTCAGCGCAGACGCCTTCAACAGANACACCGGCANNCNCACCTGCTGAAACAACACCNGCAGAGCAGAATGCACCTGCNGAAACAGCAGCTCCTGAAACACAGGCAGCNCCTGCNGAAACAACTGTAGCAGACGGAAAAATTGCGCTTGTTACNGACGTAGGAACNATTGATGATGAATCATTNAATCAGGCNACATGGGAAGGCGTAAAGCAGTATGGTGATATGAATGACATTGAGTACACNTATTATCAGCCGACAGAGGACAGCACAGAGGAGCGAATCAATCAGATNGATCTCGCTGTTGCAGAGGGCGCTACAGTNGTNGTATTNCCCGGTTACTTATTCGGTGAAACGCTTTCAGAGGTTCAGACAACNTATCCCGATGTAAACTTNATCGCAGTTGACGTTTCNGAGGGAGATATGACNGCNCCGATNGAGGCAAACGCTTATGCATGTACNTTCAGNGAGGAGCAGGCAGGTTATCTTGCAGGCTANGCAGCAGTAAAGGANGGNTATACAAAACTTGGTTTCCTTGGCGGTATGGCAGTGCCCGCAGTTATCAGATANGGTTACGGTTATGTTCAGGGTATTGATGCAGCNGCACAGGAGCTTGGCGTTGATGTAGAAGTGAAGTATACATACGGCGGACAGTTNTACGGTGATGCAAACATCACAGCAAAGATGGAGAGCTGGTATTCAGAGGGTACNGANATTGTATTTGCCTGCGGCGGCGGTATCTACACATCTGCTCTTGAGGCAGCATTGAACTATGACGGTATGATCATCGGTGTTGACGTTGACCAGTATTCCGTAGGTGAGGGAAATGCTTATAATCCGGTATTNACTTCTGCTATGAAGGGATTGACAGCAACTGTTATAGACAAGCTTGAGGGCTGCTTTACAGGTCAGTGGGATACATTTGGCGGACAGGTAGAGAACCTTGGACTTGAAGACGGTGACTATCTTGGACTTCCTACAGACGGCGCTTCATGGGCATTTGANACATTTACACAGGATGANTANGAAGATGTTCTTGCAGGAATNAAGGACGGTTCGATCACAATTTCCAATGATACAGAGAATCAGCCGGAAGTTAGTGATGGNGTTAGCGTTTCTTANATNGACTAATCATNATTGACGAATCATTAAAAAAATATTANAATAGTGATAGAGGGAAGGGATATATTTTACCCCTTCCCCCTTTTTACTATATGATTTAGGATATCAGAAACGATTTTGAACATTGTTTCGAGAAAGGTTTGGTCAATATGGGAAATAATGATTACATTATCGAGATGTTGAACATCACAAAGGAATTTCCGGGCATCAAGGCGAATGACAATGTTACCNTGCAGCTGAAAAAGGGTGAGATTCATGCATTGCTGGGAGAGAACGGTGCGGGAAAATCCACGCTTATGAGTATCCTTTTTGGACTGTATCAGCCNACAAGNGGTATGATTAAGAAAAACGGNAAGGAAGTCAAAATTAATAATCCCAATGATGCNAATGCCCTCAATATCGGTATGGTGCATCAGCANTTNAAGTTAGTGGAGTGTTTTTCNGTNCTGGATAATATTATCCTTGGCATTGAGCCCACAAAAGGTCTTTTCCTCAGNAAAAAAGGGGCAAGNGATAAGGTGGTNGCGCTGAGNGATAAGTACGGTTTGAAAGTTGANCCCGATGCGATNATTTCNGACATTACGGTAGGNATGCAGCAGAGAACAGAGATTTTAAAGATGCTCTATCGGGATAATGAAATCCTNATTTTCGATGAGCCTACGGCNGTNCTCACGCCGCAGGAAATNGANGAGCTTATGAAGATNATGAAAAATCTTGCAAAGGAAGGAAAGTCNATNCTTTTNATNACNCATAAGCTCAACGAGATTATGGAAACNGCCGACCGTTGNACCATTCTCAGAAAAGGAAAATATATCGGAACGGTTGANATCAAAGACACCACGAAGGAAGANCTCTCNAANATGATGGTGGGAAGAAANGTAAACTTTAAGGTGGACAAGCAGCCTGCAAAGCCTACGGAAACCGTATTNAAAATNGAAAACATGACAGTGNCGAGTAAAATGCACAAAAANAACGCNGTGAAAAACGTGTCCTTTAATGTGAGGCGCGGTGAGATTGTCTGCATTGCAGGAATNGACGGAAACGGNCAGACGGAATTTGTCCANGCNCTGACCGGTCTTGANAAAATGACGGAAGGCAAAATCCTCTTTGACGGAGCGGACATCACAAATGCAAGCATCAGGGAGCGTTCGAAGAGCGGTATCAGCCATATTCCCGAGGACAGACATAAGCACGGGCTTGTCCTTGATTATACGTTAGAGCAGAATATGGTGCTCCAGCGGTACTGGGATACGGAATTTCAAAAGGGCGGTTTCATCAAGCAGGGAGCGGTGAGAGCGTTTGCGGAGCGGTTGATCGATCAGTATGACGTGCGCAGCGGACAGGGACCGATTACCATTGTGCGTAGCATGTCGGGCGGAAATCAGCAGAAGGCGATCATTGCCCGCGAGATTGACAAAAATCCTGATTTGCTTGTGGCTGTGCAGCCGACAAGAGGACTTGACGTGGGCGCGATTGAATACATTCACAGTCAGCTTGTGGCACAGCGCGACAAGGGAAAGGCGGTTCTTTTGGTATCTTTGGAGCTTGACGAGGTAATGAACGTGTCCGACCGTATTCTTGTGATGTATGAAGGTGAGATTGTGGGACAGCTTTATCCCGATAAGACGACGGTTGAGGAGCTTGGACTTTATATGGCAGGCGCGAAAAAAGATGTTGTGCCGGCTGAGATGAATTCGTAGAAAGAGGTGATGCGTATGAAAAAGAAAAAAGTGGATTTATCATCGGGCGCTTTGTCCGTTTTGGCGTCACTGATTTGTATCGCAGTCGGACTGATCGTGGGACTGATCATTCTCTATTGCATTAATGCGGAGCAGGCGATTGACGGTTTTACGCGAATTGTAAAGGGCGGATTTTATCTGATGCCGAAGGGGCTTGGAAGCGTGCTTGCGCAGACGGCTCCGCTGATCATGACAGGTCTTTCCGTGGCATTTGCATTTAAGACAGGACTTTTCAATATCGGAGCGGCAGGACAGTATACACTTGGGGCGTTGGGAGCGCTTTACTTTGCGCTTGTGCTTCATGCGCCGTGGTGGCTCTGTCTGATTGCGGCGATGCTGTTTGGTGCAGTGTGGGGGGCAATTCCCGGACTGTTTAAAGCTTACTTTAATGTAAATGAAGTTATTACGGCGATCATGTTCAACTGGATTGGGCTTTATGCAGTCAATGAGATCATTTACAGGGGCACAATCGGCGATATGTATGATATGAAGACGACGAAAACCTACACAATCCGAAGCGTGTCGGAGGGTTCTGTTATACCGGATTTGGGGTTAAACAGTGTTTTTAACACGAAGTCAACGACAATCGCGATTTTTATTGCGATTGCAATTGCAATTATTGTCTACATTGTTATCAATAAAACAACGTTTGGTTATGAGCTGAAGGCATGCGGACATAATAAGGACGCGGCAAAATATGCGGGTATCAATGATAAGAAGAATATTGTGCTTTCCATGACGATAGCAGGTGCGCTTTCGGGGATTGGAGCAGGTTTGTATTATCTTTCCGGCGTGGCGGAGTGGAATCCGCAAGTGAGTACAGCGCTTCCGGCAATGGGCTTTAACGGTATTCCTGTAGCGCTTTTGGCGCTCAGTAATCCAATCGGCGTTATCTTTGCGGCGCTGTTTGTATCGCATATTACTGTGGGCGGCGGATACCTTCCGACAAAGTATTTCCAGCCCGAAATAGCAGATGTTATCATTGCTGTTATCATTTATCTGTGTGCATTTGTTATGTTGTTTAAGGGCTTTGTGGTAAATATGATTGCGTCAAAGCGGAAGAATGCGGCAGATGCAAATGCGGAAAAAAAGACAAATGATGGAAAGGGGGCGGCTTAAGTATGTTCTTGCTTATAAAATATACATTACTTTATGCGGTCGTGTTGATGCTTGTAGCGCTTGGCGGCATGTTCTCGGAGCGAAGCGGTGTTATTAACATTGCGCTTGAGGGTATCATGGCAATCGGCGGTCTTGCGGGAATTTTAGCGCTTTCCATTTTTGGAGGAACACTTTCGCCTTCTTCGCTTGTGGTCCTTTCCATTTTGGCAAGCGCGATTGCGGGTATGATCTATTCACTTTTGCTTGGCTTTTCGGCGATCACGCTTAAGGCGGACCAGACGATTGGCGGTACCGCGTTAAACATGCTTGCGACAGCAGCAGCAGTGGTAATCGTAAAGGCATATAACAATGCGGCGGGCGGTGGAAACGGTTCGGCGTCGTCAAAGCTTTCCTATTCCAACAATGCCTTTATCTTTACGGCAGGACCTCTTACTTACAATATCTTTTTGATTATCGGAATTGTGCTGTTGATCGTATCGTATGTCTTTTTGTATAAGACCAAATATGGTCTGCGCCTTCGTTCCTGTGGTGAGCATCCGCAGGCAGCCGATTCGGTTGGTATCAATGTGTACAAGTGGCGTTATGCCGGTGTTATGATTTCGGGATTTTTAGGCGGATTAGGCGGTTTTGCGTATATTGTGCCTTCCGTTTCAATCTGGAATTTTGAGGTTGGCGTTACGGGATTTGGTTTCCTTGCGCTTGCCGTTATGATCTTTGGACAGTGGAAGCCGTTTCGGATTGCAGCAGCGGCAGTGTTCTTTGCGATTTTTAAGTCGCTTGCGAATATCGCGGATGCGACAGCGTTGTCAAATCTGCATTTGTCGCAGAATATCTATAATATGATGCCGTTTATCGCGTCTATGATTATCTTGGCGCTGACATCAAAGAACTCGCAGGCTCCCAAGGCGGAGGGTATTCCTTACGATAAGGGCGCAAGATAAGTAGATATAGTTAATTTATATAAAAGGGTGGTGATTGCATGACTGAAAAAGAAATGTTGAAAATATCAGTTGAAGAGTTTGACAGAATACAAGATTACATGATGTCTTGTGAAAAAGATTCTGAAGTATACAAAAAATTGAAAAAACGCTATATGGCGTTGAAAGTTATTTTAACGGCTTCAGGTGTCAATCTTACAGAGATTGATTATATAAAAGAATAAAAACTAAAATACAAGGCACTTATACAAGGTATCTTGGAGAATGAGGAAAAGTATTGACAGATAGCTAATCTTTGTCTTATAATTAACAACATCAGTTCGACAATAGCAGAACTGCTTATCAGTAAAAAACGAGAGAGGTGAAAAGATGCGGTTATAATCAGCTTTTGAAAACATGGATTCTTGAAGGACAGTATTGTATTTGACACAAAGCATTACTGTTTTATCCTGTTGCCAAAAGTGGATTATGTTTCCGCATAACCTCTCTTTTTGTGTGGAAAAAATCCTTTTTCTGTGGTCAAAGTCCGTAGGAATTTGGTAACGGGAATCACATAAGTAAAAAGGAGGGAACTGCTGTTATGTCACAAATCAGTGTATCGAATTTAACCTTCGGTTATGAGGGAAGTTTTGACAATATTTTTGAACAAGTAACATTTTTGATTGATACGGACTGGAAGCTAGGATTGATTGGAAGAAACGGAAAGGGAAAAACGACCTTTTTAAATCTTCTGTTGGGAAAATACGAATATCAAGGAACAATTAGCACGCAGACCGTATTTGACTATTTTCCGTATCCGGTCAGTGAAGAACAGATGCAAAAAAATAGTGTTGATTTTTATGAAGAATTGAAACCAGGCTGCGAGCTTTGGCGGATCATCTGCGAACTGGAAAAGCTGCAATTAGAGGCAGATGTGCTTTATCGGCCGTTTCAAACATTAAGCCATGGAGAGCGGACAAAGGTGATGCTGGCAATTCTTTTTTCAGGCGAGAATGACTTTCTGTTGGTTGATGAGCCGACCAACCATTTGGATCAGGTATCGCGGGAGATTGTAAAAAAATACCTTGCGCAGAAGAAAGGCTTCATTCTGGTATCGCACGATCGTGACCTGTTGGACGCGTGTATCGACCATGTATTGGTATTGAACCGACACAGCATTGAGGTACAGAGCGGAACTTTTTCGTCATGGTGGGAAAATAAGAACCGTATGGATGCATTTCATCAGGCGGAAAATGAGAAGCATAAAAAGGAAATCCGAAGGCTGGAGCAATCAGTAAAACGCGTTGATGACTGGGCAAATAAGAATGAAAGTACAAAAATCGGATATGATCCGATTAAGGAACACGACAGGGGCAATGGAACGCGTCCATATATCGGCGCAAAGACAAAGAAAATGCAAAGCCGCGTAAAAAATATGGAGAAACGCATTGCGGATGAAATTGAGGAAAAGCAGGGATTACTGTTGGATATCGAAACGCCTGTAGACTTAAAGCTAATGCCGATGAGCCACCATAAGGAAGTATTGGTTTCGGCGAGGGCGTATGGGATTTCTTACGGAAATACTGACAATATGCCTTATCATACGGTATTTCGTGACCTGAATTTTGAGATACGTCAGGGAGAACGGGTATTTTTGCATGGAAAAAACGGATGCGGCAAATCAAGCTTGATTAAGGCAATTCTACGTCGAAATGCGGAATTTAAGGATTGTTTCATGCGGGAAGAAGGCACGCTGGAAACAGCGTCGGGACTTGTTATTTCCTACATTAATCAGGACACTTCGCATCTATGCGGAGATTTAAAGGCATTTGCAAGAGATCAAAATCTTGACGAAAGTCTGTTCTTAGCAATTTTGCGTCAGCTTGATTTAGAGCGGGTGCAGTTTACAAAGAACATGGAGGATTTTTCGGAGGGACAGAAAAAGAAGGCATTGATTGCGGCAAGCCTGTTAAAGCCTGCGCACCTCTACATTTGGGACGAACCGCTCAACTATATTGATGTGTTTTCGCGTATGCAGATTGAAAATCTGATTTTAAAATATCAGCCGACAATGCTTGCTGTAGAGCATGATGTGCGGTTTCAGGAAAAAATTGCGACACAGGTTATAGAATTGTGAAATCTTTATCAATCATTGTATGTTATGAATGAGGTAACGGCAACATATGTCGTATACCAACCAAAGGAAGAATAAGCATTTTGCGGATAGGCTCGCTCAAAAAAGCCTATCCGCAGAAAATGCAAAAGAATTTTAAACGTTTAGTTCACAAAATCCTCAAGTGTTCGGAACGTATAGCCCATTTCTTCCCACTTTGTCAGCAGTTCATCCAAAATTTCGCCGTTTGTTTTGGAGGTGCTGTGTAAGAGGACGATAGCGCCCGGATGGATACGTCCGACAAGTTTTTGGAAGGCTTCTTCTTTTGTCGGCTGTTTATCCTGATACCAGTCAACATAGGCAAGGCTCCAAAAAAAGGTGTGATAGCCTAAATCTTTTGCCATTTCCAGGTTTTTCGTGTTGTATTTTCCCTGTGGCGGACGGTAGAAACGCGCCAGTTCCTGACCTGTGAGCTCCTTAAATTCATTTTCCACATCTTTCATCTCTTTTTCAAAGGATTCCTTGGAAGCAATCGACGACATATCCAAATGGTGGTAGGTATGGTTGCCCACAAAGTGTCCGTCTGCGACCATCTGTTTTACGAGGTCGGGCGCAGATTCCAAATAATGTCCCACGACAAAAAAAGTTGCGTGTACATTGTGTTTTTTGAGTGCATCCAAGATTGGCTGCGTGTTTCCGTTTTCGTATCCGGCATCAAAGGTCAGGTATATCACTTTTTCCGTATTGCTTCCCACATAATGGGCATTGTATTTTGCCAACTCAGTCGCGGAGGCGTTTCCCGTAGGCTGACTGCCCTCCTGCCCAAAGCCCAGTCCCCAGTTTTCCGAAGATACGCTTCCGCCGGCGGGGATTACCCACTCGTCTATTTTTTCGTATTTTACATATGCAATACCTCTGCCGAAAAGAAAGGCAGCAGCCAGAAGAAGCGCCAGTAATGCTGCTTTTTTTAGTTTAGCATGCGATATGTGAATCGCGCCGATGTTAGGTTTCATTTTTCGTTTCATAGATTTGCATCCTAAAGCGTTCTTATTTAAAGATATTTTGTATTCCTAAAAAAATGCCTGTCTGTAAACGGAAAGATTGACAATAATCCGTATAATGCTTTATATTACTTTTTAAAGCAGTATGGTGTATACTGTTTTTATGAACACGGGCATCCGGAGGAAGAATGTCAGCAGAATGTCAGCAGAAAGGCGCGGTTAAGAAATATATGGAGCAGTTTCAATTTATTTGGCAATACATAAAACGTCACAAATGGCAGTATATCTGTGGGATTATCACATTGTTTATCTTGGACTTTGCAAATCTCTATATTCCTAAGGTGACAGGAATCATCACAGACGGACTTGCGGCGCATACGATGGATATGCATGGTGTATGGAAAAATATTGTTATTATTTTATCAATCGGTCTGACACTGACTGTGGGGCGTTTTTTATGGCGTTATTTCATTTTCGGAGCATCACGCGCGATTGAGCACGAAGTCCGCGACAATCTGTTTGCCCATTTGGAAACGCTGGACGTGGAATATTATAATGAACATAAAACCGGCGATTTGATGACGCGTTTTACAAGTGACTTAAATGCTGTGCGCATGGCAATCGGACCGGCAGTCATTGCGGCATTTGACGCGATTGTCATGACAGTGATGGTGATTGGCCAGATGATGATTTATGTCAACTTTAAGCTTACGCTTGCGGCAGTGATTCCGATGGCATTGATCGCGGTAGGGGAACTGTATTTTGGGAAAATCATGCAGAAACGTTATTTGGAGCGTCAGGATGCGTTATCGGAACTTACGGATTTTGTACAGGAAAGCTTTTCCGGTGTGCGCGTTGTGAAGGCGTTTGTGCGGGAACGCGCGCAGATTCGCGAATTTACCAAAGCCAATGCGAAAACAAAACAGAAAAATTTGAGGATTGCCAAATTGGAAGCGATTGTGATGCCGCTTTTGGACGTGGTTATCGGTGTCAGCAGTTTGATAACGCTTTTGTATGGCGGTTATCTTGCGTTGACAGGAGAAATTACGATTGGGCGTTTTGTTGCCTTTAATCAATATATTACTATGCTTGTGTGGCCGATGATTGCCTGCGGGGAAGCAATCAACATGTTTGCGCAGGGGAGCGCGGGTATTAGGAGGATACGGGAGGTATTTGAAGAAAAGCCGGAAATTGCGGACAAGGAAGATGTGGAGGATATTGATCGGATTAGAGGGGATATTTGCTTCAAACACCTTACGTTTATTCACAGGGGACATAGCGAGCCGACGTTGAAGGATATCAGTTTGGAGATCAAGGCGGGAACGACGCTTGCCGTGGTTGGGCGTACCGGCAACGGAAAATCGACGCTGGTCAATTTGTTGCTGCATCTTTATCAGACAAAGCCGGGCATGATTTTCATTGACGGAACGGATATCAACAGTATTCCGCTCAAGGCGCTGCGCGAAAATATTGCGTATGTGCCGCAGGATAATTTCCTGTTTTCTGATACCTTGAAGTCCAATATTGCGTTCGGAACGGACGATGAGGAGATGGAGGAAATTGTCCGGGCAACGAAAACGGCGTGTATTCATGACAATATCATTGCGTTTCCGGACGGTTATGACACAATCGTGGGAGAACGCGGCGTTACGCTTTCCGGCGGACAAAAGCAGAGAAGTTCGATCGCAAGGGCAATCAAAAAGGACGCTCCGATTTTGATTTTGGATGACTCGCTCTCCGCCGTGGATACGGATACCGAGGAGAAAATTCTGAGAAATTTAAAGGAAAACAGAAGCGGAAAGACGACGATTTTAATTGCGCACCGTATTTCCACGATACAGAATGCGGATCTGATTCTTGTTTTGGAGGATGGTGAGGCGAAAGAGTGCGGCAACCATCAGGAGTTGATGGAGCTTGGCGGTATTTACAAGGATATGTTTGAGAAGCAGCAGCTTGAGGCGGCAAAAAATCTGGCAATTTCCGGTCTGTAATAAGATACGGGAAATATGAGGAGAAATTTGTATGAAACGATTACTAACATATTTAAAACCGCATAAATGGATGATGCTTCTTTCTTCTGTGCTTGTCGTTGCACTGATTGGCGTGGAATTGTATAAGCCGATAATTATCGGAAATGCGATAGATAATTATATTGGCAGTTACGGACAGACCGGGATGGATTTGGAAGGGGCTTACTATGGCATTTTGGGCGCGGGTGCGCTTTATGCATTGATGCTTTTGCTTGGATTTGTTTTGAATGCGTCCAACACATGGATTTTGCAGAATGTCGGGCAGTCTATTATCTATCGGATGCGCGAGGAGGTTTTTACGCATATTCACAGTCTTTCTGTCAGCTTTTTTAATACGCAGCCCGTGGGAAAGCTGGTGACAAGGGTGTCGAATGATACGGAGGCAGTCAACGAGCTTTTTTCGCAGATTTTGGCAAAGCTGTTTAAAAACACGGTCAAAATCATCGGATTTGCCGTTGTAATGCTTTCGATTGATGTCAGAATGGCGCTGTATTCGTTTCTGCTGCTTCCGTTTGTTACGGCATTGACTTTCTTTTTTCGATATATGTCAAGGAAAGCGTACCGGATTACGAGAAACCGGATTACAGAGCTGAATACGTTTTTGTCGGAGCATATTTCGGGCATGAAGCTAATTCAGATTTTTGCGCGGGAAAAGGAGAAATATCAAGAGTTTGCTTGGAAGAGCGAGCAGCTTTTCAAAGCAAATTGGCGGGAGGTTATGACCTTTGCGGTTTTTCGTCCGTCGATTTATATGCTGTCCGTATTTGCGATGGTAATCGTAATCGGACAGGGAAGCGCGTCTGTGCTTGCAGGGACGGTTTCTTTGGGAACGCTGTTTGTGTTTATCAATTATATCAGTTCGTTCTTTGAGCCGATTCAGGAGCTGGCGGAGCAGTTTGGAACATTGCAGTCATCGCTTGCTTCCGCGGAGAAAATATTTTCTGTTTTGGATGAGAAACCAGAGATTGTCAATCCCGAAAATCCGAAGCCTGTGGAGATTCAGGGACGGATTGAGTTTCGCCATGTCTGGTTTGCTTATGAGAAGGATGACTATATTTTGAAGGATGTGAGCTTTTGCATTGAGCCGGGAGAAAAGATTGCCTTTGTGGGCGCGACCGGTGCGGGAAAGTCCTCTATTTTGAATCTGATTGGGCGTTATTTTGATATTCAGCGCGGGGAAATATTGATAGACGGTGTGAATATCAGAGAAATTGACAAAGATGTGCTGCGGCGTGCGATTGGGCAGGTGCAGCAGGATGTGTTTATTTTTACGGGGGATGTTAAAGGGAATATTTCTTTAAATAATGAGGCGATTTCGCGCGAGGAAGTGGAACGGGCGGCGCATATAGTGCATGCGGATACGTTTATCAATAAAATGCCCGGTGGATTTGATGAGCCTGTGACGGAGCGCGGCAGTACGCTTTCGGCAGGGCAGCGGCAGCTTCTCTCGTTTGCGCGGACGCTTGCTTACCAGCCGACGATTCTGGTGTTAGATGAGGCGACGGCAAATATTGATACGGAAACGGAGAGTTTGATTACGCAGGCGCTGGAAAAGCTGATGGAAGGCAGGACAACGATCATGGTGGCACACAGGCTTTCTACAATTCAGCATGCGGATAAGATTATTGTTATGCATAAAGGAGAAATCAGGGAGAGCGGTTCGCATCAGGAGCTTTTGCAGCTTGGCGGGATGTATAAGAAACTTTATGACTTGCAGCTTGTGGAGGCGTAGGGGTTGACCGGAGCCATGAATGTATTTTTATTCGTTCCCTTCAGAATTCGCATAACAAAAATCTAAAAAATCTAACAAAGCAATTTCTTGACATTAAAAAAATTAAAGATTATAATAAATAAGGTCAAACGCCCGACAGGCAGAAGTGCTTGTTGGGTTTTTCCTATTATGCGCGCGAGTGCGTAAGGGAATTTTGAATATAATATTTAAGATGATCAATGTTCCTTTGTTTTGTCAGATCGCAAAGGGAAAAATAGTTTAAATAAGAAAGGAGGCGTTGTGTGTGAGCAAAAAGAAACGTGTAACTGGTCTTGTAGTATGGCTTTGCATTGTGGCAGCATTGCTTGTCAGCAGATTGTTTATTGGTGAAACGGCAGTAAAGCATCATGAAACAATCAAGGAAGTCATGAGAGATGCCGTACTGCATGATTCAAACAAAATCAGTCTGCTTGGAATTAAGGATGTGAATCCGGGGCTGATCGCAGCCTATACCGTTACAGCAATCATACTGTTAATGGCAGTCTGTATCCGTATTTTTGTCATTCCAAAATTTCAGTATGTTCCGGGAAAATTTCAATTTTTATTGGAGCAGATGGTCGGATATTTTGACAATCTTGCAAAGTCAAACAGTCCGCATAGAAACAAATTTCTTGGCGCGTATGTGTTTGCGGCAGGCGTTTACATTTTCATTGGAACGCTGTTTGAGCTGTTTGGATTTCAGGGCGTTACAACGACGGGAATGTCGATTGCTCTGCCGGCACCATTATCAGACATTAATGCGGCAATTTCACTTGGATGCTTATCGTATTTGGTGATCTTATCGGGCGGCATTGTCGGAAACGGATTGCGGGGAGTTGGAAACACATTAAAAGATTTTTCTCTGCCGATTTCCATGAGTTTTCGTCTTTTTGGCGCAATGCTAAGCGGTCTGTTGGTGACGGAACTTGTTTATCATTTTGTCCAATTAAGTTTCGTACTTCCTGTTGTAGTTGGTATTCTGTTTACATTGCTTCATGCGTTGATTCAGACCTATGTGCTTACCATGCTTACGGCGCTTTTTTACGGAGAGGTGTCTGAGCCGCATGAAAAACAAAAAAAAATAAAATAAAAAAGAAGAAACAGGCATTGACCTGAGATGGAGGTTATTAAAATGAAGTCAATAATGAAAAAGATTTCCGTAATGATACTGTTGATGATGACGCTCGCGGCATTTTCGGTCCCGGTATTTGCTGCAGAATCGGCTGCACCTGTATCAGGAGAAGAAGCGATGGAAGCGTCGGTAAATGCATCGGATTCTACCGGTGATAAAGCGTTGGCAGCAGGTATCTGTGTTGGACTGGCTGCTGCTGCGGGAGCCATTGGTATGGGTTTGGCGATCGCAAAGTCCAACGAAGGCATCTCCAGACAGCCTGAGGCGGAAGGCAAGATTCGTACAAGCTTGATGCTTGGTCTTGTATTTATTGAAACTGCTATCATTTATGCGTTAATCGTAGCAATTTTGATTATATTCGTAATATAAGGAGGGAGATTGAAAAATCGAAGATTTTTCAATCGGCAAATTTGTGCTTGGTGCACAAATTCGCAGTTTGAGAAAGGAGCATGGTTAGTAATATGAATATCCCATTAAATATAGACTGGCAGCAGATTTTGCTTCATTTATTTAATTTTGCGATTTTGGCGGGAGGATTATATTTTCTCCTTTACAAGCCCGTGAAAAGCTTCATGGATCAAAGAATTGCCTATTATGCGGGAATGGAAAAAGAAGCGGCAGACAAAATAGAGCAGGCAAAAGCGCAGGAACAGGAGTATCAGAAACGCTTGGAAAATGCGGATTTGGAAATCAGCCGTAAGAAAGAACAGGCGGCTAAAGATGCTGAAAAAATAGCAGCAACGATTTTAGATGATGCCAATAAACAAAAAGAACACATTCTTGAGGAGGCGCAAAAAGCAGCCGCACACGAAAAAGAAAAAATGATTCAGGATGCAAAAGAAGAAATTGTAGGGCTGGCAATGGCGGCGACTGTAAAAATGCTTCACGGGGAGGCGGTATCGCATGAATGATAAAATTCTGGACGAACAGCTTGACCAATTGAAAAGCATATGGGCAGGACTTGCCGCGCAGGAAGGCGATATCATTCCGCTGATGCAGGAGGCGGTAAAGAACTGGACACCGTCCGAAATGGAGCAGGAAAGCGGAACGGTTTTGACGGTTGGAGACGGCATTGCGACAGTCAGCGGTTTGGAGAATGCCACATACGGCGAGATTCTGATTTTTTCAAACGGCATCCGTGGCATGGTGCAGGATTTGAAACGGAAAGAAATCGGTTGTATTCTCTTTGGTGACGAACAGGATATCAGCGAGGGAAGCGTTGTAAAAAGAACGGGCAAAACGGCGGGGGTTCCGGTTGGCGACGATTTTATGGGACGCGTGATTGATTCACTTGGCAATCCCATTGACGGTTTGGGGAAAATACATGAAGATGGATACCGTCCANTNGAAACNCCNGCGCCGGGAATTATTGACAGACAGCCNGTAAANCGTCCGATGGAGACNGGTCTTTTGGCGATTGANGCAATGTTTCCGATNGGNCGNGGACAGCGTGAATTGATTATNGGAGACCGNCAGACCGGAAAGACGGCNATTGCATTGGANACGATTTTAAACCAAAAAGGAAAAGANGTTNTNTGTATTTATGTNGCNATTGGACAAAAAGCGTCNTCTGTGGCACANCTNGCTAATACATTGCGCAAACATGANGCGATGAAATATACCATTATTGTAAATGCGACGGCGAGNGATCCGGCNCCTTTACANTATATTGCGCCATANGCCGGATGTGCTTTGGGCGAATANTTTATGGCAAACGGNAAAGATGTNCTGATNGTGTATGATGATCTTTCAAAGCACGCNATTGCNTATCGTGCGCTNAGNNTGNTNTTGGANCGNTCTCCGGGACGTGAGGCGTATCCGGGCGATGTGTTTTATNTGCATTCNCGTTTGCTGGAGCGTTCGGCACATCTCTCAGACGAACTTGGCGGCGGNAGTATGACNGCNCTNCCGATTGTGGAAACNCAGGCNGGTGANGTGTCTGCTTATATTCCNACAAANATTATTTCNATTACGGACGGTCAGATNTTNCTNGAAAGCGCTCTTTTCTTTGAAGGACAGAGACCGGCAGTCAATGTCGGATTGTCTGTATCCCGTGTNGGNGGAGATGCNCAGACAAAAGCGATGAAAAAAGCAGCGGGAGCGATCCGTCTGGAANTGGCNCAGTATCGNGAAATGCAGGTATTNACGCAGTTTTCGAGNGACTTGGANGAAGTGACAAAAAATCAGCTTATATTCGGGCAGGGNNTGATGGCGCTTTTGAAACAGGCGCANTANCATCCNCTCAAACAAGTAGAACAGGTNATTCTTTTGATTGCNGCNCTGAANCGTGTGATGCTGNCGNTTCCCGTTCAAAANATACCCGAATTTGGAAGNGGACTGACTGCNTATGTGCAGGNGCAGNTNCCNGANGTNTGNATGGAAATCGAGAAAAGCGGAGTCCTTACGGATGAAAACAGNGAAANAATACTTGGCGCGTCGAAGCAGTATCANCAGATGGTAAAGGAANGATAAGGGGTGNTTTGTGATGACGAATGCCAAAGAGATCAGGTTGCGCATGAACAGTATCCGGGATACGCAGAANATCACAAATGCCATGTATCTGATTGCCTCNACAAAGATGCGGAAGGCGAAAAACGAACTGGATCGGACAAGACCNTATTTTATGGCGCTGCAGGCNGAAATCAAGCGAATTTTCCGCATAGNAGACGATGTGGAAAGCAAATATTTTTATCCGGCGNATGGCAGCCACCTTCTTGACCGCACATACGCTTGTCTGGTCATTACNGCNGACAAGGGGCTTGCGGGTCCATANAACCAAAATGCGATCAAAAAGGCGGAGGAGCTGCTTTCAGAACACCCNGATACGAAGCTGTTTGTNGTCGGGGAATATGGGAGACAGTATTTTCGCAAGCGCAATATCCCTGTGAAACGCAGTTTCCTTTATACGGCACAGAATCCGACTTTGAGCAGGGCNAGGGAAATCAGCGCGATTTTGCTTGACATGTATGANAGACATCAAGTGGATAAGATATTTGTTATTTATACGGATTTGAAGGGAAATCTGGAAGGNGAGGCAAAATGTACAAGAATTTTGCCGTTTCACAGAAAACAGTTTGTCACGGANGCNCANGAAAAAGCGATCACTTCGCCGTTTGAGTTTTTNCCGTCGATTCCTATGGTGCTGGATAACATCATGCACAGCTATGTTTCNGGTTTTATTTACAGNGCNTTAGTGGACAGTTTTTGCAGTGAGCAGAATGCNAGAATGGCAGCGATGAATTCGGCGAATGAAAATGCGGAAAAGATATTGNATGAACTGTCTATTCAATATAATCGCGTNNGGCAGGCGGCAATTACNCAGGAAATTACGGAAGTGTCAGCCGGTGCGAAGGCACAGAAAAGAAAGCGGTTAAAAAGGCAGTTAGAGGAGGTTGAAAATTCATGACGGTAGGAAAAATTGTNGAAATATCCGGACCNGTTATTGACTGCGAATTTGAACAGGGGCATCTGCCCAGAATNAAAGANGCGTTGACCGTATCAGTCGATGGAAAGGAACGGGTAATGGAAGTTGCCCAGCANNTCGGNAAGGATACAGTNCGCTGTATTATGCTGGCAGAAAGCGAAAATCTTTCAAGNGGTATGGAGGTNAAGGCAGACGGTCATGGAATACGGGTGCCGGTCGGAACCTGTACGCTTGGAAGGATGTTCAATGTACTCGGTCAGCCNATTGACGGACAGCCTCCGATTGCAGAGAANGAAAANTGGTGGGAAATTCACAGAAAACCGCCTAAGTTTGAAGAACAGCGTCCGGTNGTGGAAATNTTGGAAACNGGTATNAAGGTAATCGANTTNTTGGAGCCTTATCCAAAGGGNGGAAANATNGGTNTGTTTGGNGGNGCNGGCGTTGGNAAAACNGTTTTGATNCAGGAATTNATTCATAANGTGGCGATGGAGCACGGNGGNTACTCTATNTTTACGGGAGTNGGNGAAAGAAGCCGTGAGGGAAATGANCTCTGGACGGAAATGCGNGAGAGCGGCGTTTCGGATAAAACNGCNCTTGTGTTCGGACAGATGAATGAATCNCCCGGNGTTCGTATGAGGGTGGCNCTTTCNGGTCTTACGATGGCAGAATATTTTCGNGACGAGGAGCATAAGGATGTNCTNTTGTTTATTGANAATATNTTCCGTTTTGTTCAGGCGGGCAGCGAGGTTTCCACACTGCTTGGCAGAATGCCNTCCGCGGTAGGTTANCAGCCNACNCTTGCCGGAGAGATGGGNGCTTTACAGGAACGNATCACTTCNACAAAAGCTGGTTCNGTTACNTCGGTNCAGGCGGTCTATGTGCCGGCGGATGACTTGACGGATCCNGCTCCNGCGACAACGTTTATTCATTTGGATGCCACAACCGTATTGAACCGTAAAATTGCGGAACAGGGTATTTACCCGGCGGTTGATCCGTTGGCTTCGACTTCCCGCATTTTGGAGGCGGATATTGTTGGCGAGGAGCATTACAATGTAGCAAGGTCCGTACAGGAAATTTTGCAGAAATATAATGAATTGCAGGATATCATAGCCATTCTTGGTATGGATGAGCTGAGTGATGAAGATAAACAGACTGTTACCCGTGCCAGAAAGATCCAAAGATTCCTGGCCCAGCCAATTCATGTGGCAGAAAAATTTACGGGTATCCGCGGAATCTATGTACCGCTCAGAGAAACCATCCGTGGATTTAAAGCGATTATAGACGGTGAATTGGATGCTTATCCAGAAGCTGCATTTTATAATGTGGGAACCATTGATGATGTAGTGGCAAAAGCAGATCAGATGAAGAAGGAAACAGGATCATGAGCCGGTTTCAGGTTTATATTCTGGCGGCAGATAATGTTCTATATGAAGGTCCTTGTGAGTCCCTTGTTGTTCCCACCATACAAGGGCAATATGGCATTCTTGCCGGACACAGTAATATGATCAGTGCAGTGGTACCGGGGAGACTTTCTTATCGGATACCAGATCATCCTGAGCAGGTTGCAGCAGTATCGGGAGGGCTTGTAAAAGTTGAAAACAATGAGGTGCTTGTGCTGGTCGATACGGCAGAGCGGCCGGAGGATATTGATGCCAACCGTGCAAAAAGGGCCGCTGATGAAGCGAAGGAGGCAATATTGCAGAAAAGAAGTATTCAGGAATATCATTCTGCGCAGGCAAATCTTGCCAGGGCGATCAACCGTCTTAAAGTAAAAAATTACTATGATGATTTCATAAGATAATATATATGATTAATGACCGGAAAACCTTTCATTAAGTGATAAGTTTTGTTATAATACTGTCAAGGGATGGTGATTAATTTATGAAGAAAAATTTTAAGATTGGACTTGCGGCAGTGATCGTGCTTGTCGTCATTGTGGGTGCATTTGCACTTGTCAATAAGAATTATTCTGCGAATACGCCGGAAGAAATTGCTGCGAATGTACAGGTAGAAACAGAGCAGCCGGAGGATTCTCAGGAAGAGAAGGCAGAAGAACCAGAGGAAGCGGAAGAAGTCGAAGAACCGGTGGAACCTGCCGAATTACCTGAGGCTGACAAAAGTGTGTACATGGACGCCACTCAGGATACTGAGGTGAGAATTGACGCTCTGATGGCACAGATGACATTAGAAGAAAAAGTGGCGCAGATGGTGCAGCCGGAGCAGGCAGCAATCTCACTTACGGATATTGCGAAATATAACGTTGGTTCCATACTCAGCGGCGGCGGTTCTGCGCCCCGCGGCGGTAATACAGTAATTCATTGGCAGAATAATGTGGACAATATGAAATATGCATCTATTACGCAGACGCGGCTTGGCATTCCCCTTCTTTATGGAGTAGATGCCGTACATGGACATAATAATGTAGCGAATGCAACCATGTTCCCGCATAATATCGGGCTGGGAGCTGCGGATGATGAGGAACTGATGGAGCGCATCGGCGAAGTGACTGCCAGAGAGGTAAGGGCCACTGGGATCCAGTGGACTTTTGCACCTACACTGGGAAATGCCCGAAATGAACTCTGGGGAAGAACTTATGAGTGCTATGGGGAAGATGTGGATATTGTTACAAGGCTGGGAGCCGCTTATGTGAGAGGACTTCAAGGGGAGGCCGGTACAGATGCATTTTTGGATGTTGACCATATTCTTGCCACCGCAAAGCATTACATAGGAGAAGGATATACAGTTGGCGGACAGAATCAGGGAGATGTGGTGATGGATGAGGCAGAATTTGATCAGCTGCTCCATGATACCCTGTTAGATCCTTACAAAGCTGCTCTGGATGAAGGGGCGCTTACCGTCATGGTATCTTACAGTAGTGTTAATGGTATGAAATGTCATGAGAATGATTACCTCATTAACGAAGTATTAAAAGGAGAACTTAGGTTTACAGGCCTGGTAGTCAGTGATTATAACGGCGTACAGCAGGTAAGCGGATCGAACTATAAGGAGAAGGTTGAAAATGGCGTCAATGCAGGCATTGATCTGTTTATGGAACCAAACGACTGGCAAAAATTTATGGATACGCTTGTGGAGCTGGTAAATGAGGGAAAAGTATCGGAGGACAGAGTGGACGATGCTGTCAGAAGGATCCTGCGCGTGAAGTTTGAAGCAGGGCTTTTTGAGGAGACGGTCGGCGCAAAATATGAAGCAGAGCTGATCGGAGAATTCGGCGGCGAGGAGAACCGGGCAGTTGCAAGAGAAGCGGTACGTAAATCTCTCGTACTCCTTAAAAATGACAATGTAGGCGGCAAAACAGCCATGGAGGCTCTTGGCAGTTCCGCAAATATACTGGTGGCAGGCAAAAAAGCAGATAATATTGGCGTGCAGTGCGGCGGATGGACGATCTCATGGCAGGGAAGCAGAGGCGATATTACCGAAGGAACCACACTTTTAGCGGCATTGCAGAATGCAGCGGACGGGAAAAATATCATCTATAGTGAAGACGGCCAAGTGTCCGCAGATATCGATGCGGTTATCGTGGCAGTAGGTGAGGATCCTTATGCAGAGATGCAGGGTGACAGAAGTTTCTCCAACCTGACCATCACCAACGATGACAAAAATATGCTCAGTGACCTGAAGGCATCCCTTGCAGCGGCGGGCAAAGAGGATATCCCCGTCATTGCCGTTTTATTTACCGGACGCCCGGTTACGATCGCAGACTATGTTGAGGATTTTGACGCCATTGTGGCGGCATGGCTTCCGGGCACAGAGGGAGACGGTATGGCAGATGTGCTGTTGGGAGATTATGATTTTACCGGAACCCTCACTTATACATGGCCGTGGTATGCATCGGATATCGAGGCCAAGTTTGATAAAGACAGTGAAGAGCTGATCCTCTTTAAAAAAGGAACCGGACTTACCAAATCCGGTGCGAGCCTGAAACCGGAGGGAACTACGGTCATCAATACCAAACCTGAAAAATCAGAGGAAGAGCTTGCTTTTATACAGGAAGGCATTATTGATCTGAGCTCAACAGGATATGTATTGGAGGCGGAGAATTATACAGAAAATTCTTATCTGGTAGAGCGGGGAAACGCCAATAATGTTTCTTATGTAGATGGCTGGTCCGGTGAGTGGGCAAATGCAAAATGGAATATACTGATATCCGAAACAGGTAAATATAAGCTGCATTTCTATATTGCGGCTGCAAAGGATTCCAAGACAGTGTCTATCTATTATGCACCGGGGGCCATTACGGATGACGGTGCGGCAAACAGGACAGTGGTTCCCATGACTCAGACGGCCGACCTTTTGGATTATCAGGATTTTACCTTAGACGTATCCCTGGAGAAGGGCGGATATGAATTTAAATTTATGAATAGTACGGCAGATGGAGCGGATTTCAGGCTGGATCGTATTGAATTTGAATATATGGACTGATCATCAGGATAGCAATGGAGGTACAATCGTATGAAGATTACTAAAAACAGCTGGTCTTGGTTAAGGCAGCCAAAGGACTATACGATCAGTGAGGATAAGATAGAGATCATTACCGATCCTCACACCGATCTATGGCAGAGAACTTATTATCATTTCAGAAATGACAGCGCGCCGGTTCTTCAGATGAAGACATCAGAGAAATACTTCTCATTTATTGTTAAAACAGAATTTGAAAGTAAGCATCGTTTTGATCAGTGCGGTGTTGTTATGTATCTGGATAGTGAGAATTGGCTGAAGGGTTCTATTGAATATGAAAATGAAGAGTTTCAGCATCTGGGAAGTGTTGCAACCAATATGGGGTATTCCGACTGGGCGACAACAGCCATCTCGGCAGATGTCAAATCCATGTGGTACCGTTTCAGCAGGCGGGAGGATGATTATTGTATCGAATGCTCGGAAGATGGTATCCATTATTCCCAGATGAGAGTCTGCCACATGTGGAAGGCAGATAATGAGATTCAGTTCGGCATTTATGCATGCAGCCCGGAGGATTCTTCTTTTAAGGCAACCTTTACACATATGGAAGTAACCGAGTGCAAATGGCTTGCTCATGATGGTCAGGCACCGGATGAAGAATAACATGGATCAGGGAAAGTAAGAAGCGCCGTTTTTGCCAATTATTCGTTGTAAATCTTACAACGGAGGCTTGTTGGACTGTGCCGTTTTGTCGGGTTATACTATAGATAACTTGATAATAACTTTTACAGGCAAGAACGGAGGAATACTTATGAAACTGACAATTGGAGAAAAGATTGCTTTGCTCAGGAAGGAAAAGAACATCACGCAAACGGAACTGGCAGAGTATCTCTTCCTTGCGCCTCAGACCGTGTCTCGATGGGAGGTGGGCTGCGGTGCTCCGGAGATCACGCTGCTGCCGAAGATCGCTGCATTTTTCGGCGTGAGCATTGATGAGCTTTTCGGTTTGACTTCCCTGGAGCGCACGGAAGATTTGGTGGCAAAATACTCGGTATTGCGGGACGACCATTCTTTTCAGGAGGCGATGGAGTACATTGACTCACAGATCCGGACAGGCGGCGCTGTACTGAAAAACGGCGCGGGAGATCCCGCCGAGTTGGAGAGGGACCGCGATCAGCTGGAAGCAGAAAAGACGCATATGTGGATCCAGCAGGGCCGGGAAGCCTTTCAGCGGGCGTTTGCGATGGCAGACTGCTTTGTGCAAAGAACGGAGAAAAACCCAGAGAATCCGTGGTATCTGCCTATGAGATTGCAGCTGGATCAGCTATGCAGCAACATCGGCAAGGGCCGAGAGACCCTGAATGAACGCAAAAA
>JAAUZZ010000030.1 GCA_014804345.1 Lachnospiraceae bacterium
GAATCGCAGAGAGAAATGCAGTAGCTAAAACTGCCCGTAATGAGATGGTGGAGTTAGAGCATGAAATGAAAAATAAAGCGGAAATCCTTAAATATGCGAAGCAGTATATAGCAAACAGGAAATACCAGAGGGGATATGAGAAGGCAAAAGATCAGGATGCCTATTTCCGAAGTCATGAAACACAAATAATCCTGTTTGGTGGAGCTGAGAATATGCTGAAAAGGTATGGGATAAAGACGGCATCTTTAGATGTGGAAAAGATTCAGGCGGAATATGATGTAATGGCAGCACAAAAAGCAAAGTTAAAGAAAACATACCAGACAGCAGAAAAAGAGGCGGCTGAAGCGGATAAGCAGTTGAAGAACATAAGACAGTATTTAGGGATTGAAAAAGATGGGCATGAAGAAACAAAGCAACATAGGAAACGAGATGTGAGTTTATAAGGAAGAGAGGAAAAACTATGGACCTAACTTATGAAAAATGTGGAGATTATTTGATACCGAACTTAATTCCTGATCCGGAACCGGAGGGCGAGTTGAGAAAGTTTGGTTTGATGAGAAAATCTTATTTGGAAAAACATAGGAGAGGTATTTATTCTGGATTACTGTTATCCAGAGAATTAAGGAAGCATCTGCTCATGATACAGGAGCAGGCAGAAGAAAGATTTGATTTGCTGGTGGAGCAGATGGCAAAACAGGAGTATGTGACAGAACAGATGAAGGAGCAGGATCAGATGCTTTGGGTAAAGAGAATGAATAATATTAGGGCGAGGGCGGAGGAAATTGTGAGAAAAGAAATTATATATTGTTTATAATTTTTTCGGAAAGAGCGTGATGTAGGGCATGCTCTTTCCATTTTCTAACTATAATCCAAAAATTCGATAGATGACCTAATGTAGATTGAACAATTATACAAAATTATATGTTTATTAAAAAACGGGATTCTTGACCTGCTACTTACACTATATATTTCATAACCATTTTGATTGAAAAGTAAAAGTTCGATAATGCGAAGTAAAAATGCAAATAGAATTGAATAATATGCAAATATATGTTATATTAATAACAGTTGGGTTTATTATGTTTTAAGAAGTTGTTATTGGCTGTAAGAACTAAAGTCAAAGAGGTAAGGGAATGGCAGTATCATATAATGGTTTGTGGAAAATCTTAATTGATAAAGAAATGAAAAAAGTAGATTTGATTAATAACTTGGGAATTAGCAGCAGTACGATTGCCAAGATGACAAAAGGAGAACCAGTGTCACTTTCAATATTAGAGAAATTATGTGAAGAGTTGGAATGCGATTTTGGCGATATAATTAGTTATGATCGACGAAATAAGAGAAACGTAGACTAATTTACGGTAACGGATTGACAAGGAGTAGATTATGGCAATGCGAGTTCCTTGGGATGAATATGAGGCTGCAATACTGATTTTGGCATGTGTAGATTATAATGCAGGTAAGTGTACGAAAAAAGAAGCTATCAAAAATGTTTCTCAAGCCTTAAGAAAAAGAGCTGAAAATAATGGAATTAAAATAGATGATGTGTTCCGCAATGAAAATGGAATTACAATGCAATTTATGCTGGTAAATGAACTGCTGACACAAGAAAAGTGCGGTTTAAGGGGTGCTTCAAAACTATTTACAAACATGGTTGAACTGTATAAATGTGACAGGGTGAAATTCCAAGAGATATTAATAGAAACGGGGAAAACGGTGGAAATAGATAAACGATTAGAGGAAAAGAGAGATGTATCTGATAGCGTGGCTGCATATTTGATAAAGGATAATGAATGTAAAGAAGATGTTGTTGAGAGTAAGCATGAAGAATTGGAAGTTGATAAGTCACAAATAATTGAGGCAGAGCCACCTGATTTAGCGGTGTATGATACAGATTTATATGAGGAAGAATTTGCACTTATTTTGAGAGAGGATTATGAGAATGGATTTCGCATCAAATCCGGAATAGATAGAGATAGATTTAGGGCATATTATAATGAGAGATTCGCAAAAGAAATGCCATTATCTGACGAGCAGCTTTTAGGAACATTAAAGTTAATAGGAACTGTCAGAGAAGAGCGCATTTATGCAAGAAATGATGATGAACAAAATGACATTTTGGAACAAATATTTGAAAATGTAATGCTTGCTTTCCAAAACGGAGCAACTTGTGTGTATCCTAAAGCAGTCTATCATAGATACCAGATGGAATTGATAGAAAAGCTACAAATATATGATGAGATTTTTCTTGGTAATATTCTGATAAGTATGTCTGCTGGAAAATTAAAAAAACAACAGACATTTTTGTGTTTGAAAGATAGAGAAGCGGACTTGACTGGAGATGTTTTGAAAGTGTTAAAAAACTCGCCAATACCTATGTCATATGCAGATATTCAAGAGGTTATGTGGTACATACCATTGGATAAAATCAAGCATGTGCTTGTAATGACAAAGCCAATTGTTCAAGTTGAGCAGGAAACATATTTTTATGCGATGAATTTACCCATTAGTGAAGAAGAAATTACAGAAGTTGGCCGATTGATTCACTGTGCATTAGAGAATAAAACATATATTACGGATGCTGAACTGCGTCAATTAATAGCTGATAATTGTCAGGGAATATTCACTAATACTTTGGAGTTTACTACATATGGTATTCGTAACTGCCTTGCATATATTTTACGTGACTCATATTCTTTTAATGGTCCGATTATAAGTCGAATAGAACAAGAATTAAGTATGGCAGAAGTTTTTGCTCAGTATTGTAATGAAAGAGAACGAGTAACCACTGGAGAATTAAAATTATTTGCATCTGAGGTGAATAATAAGATAATATATTGGGATTCTGTCAGAGATGAGATGATAAGAATTTCAGATGAGTTGTTTTTAAGGCATGATAAGGTGGAATTTGCAATTGATGAAATAGATAGCATTCTTAATGATTTGTGCGAGGGGAATTATATTCCGTTAAAAGATATTGGATTATTTATGCATTTTCCAACATTATGCGTGCAGTGGAACGGATATGTATTGGAAAGTTACATTTATAAATACAGTAAAAAATTTAAATTGTTACATGCAAGTTTTTCGGCATCCGGAGTTTTTGGCGCTGTGGTACGCCAAGATAGTGGCATAGAGAATTATCAAGAACTTATCATTGATGTATTGGCACATTCTAATCAATGGAGTGAAAAAAATTCTGCTTTAGAACTATTGGTGGAACAGGGATACCAACAGAGAAAGAGATATGCTGACATTGAAAAAATAGTACATGAAGCAAAATTATTAAGAGAAAAAATAAATACATCAGAGAAATGAGGTTACAACATGTATCAGTATATATGGGATGCAGAAACGGGAGGACTTCTATTAACTAATGAGCAATCAAAGTTTAGTAAAGAACCAAGACCTGTTTATTATAAAGAACTAGATATTTTAGGTTTCGATAAGTATTGGGGATATCCCAAAGATGAATCGGCACCCATTATGTGGGCAGAGGCAAACAATTATATTTATAAGGGACGGACGATTGCGCGAACGAAAGGAGGAACACTATATTGCGCCCCTGAACTGATTGTATTGGAAGATGTTGATGCAGAATTGGAGCTTGTAGATATTGATGCGATGGTTAAAAAAAATAGCAGTCTTATTGAAAACTTAGCTCAAGAAACAATTCAAAATATATATAATATTTATAGAGATTATAAAGAAAAAGTAGATGTGTTTTATGTTGCCTTTAGCGGTGGAAAGGATAGTGTGGTAGCATTAGATTTAGTGCAGCGTTCATTGCCGCATAATGGATTTATAGTGCTGTTTGGAGATACAGGGATGGAATTCTCTGATACTTATAGGACGGTAGATTTTATTAGAGATTATTGCGAAAGAGTGAAAATAGAATTTCATGTAGCAAAATCGGAGTACAATCCTTTAGATACATGGGGGAAATTTGGTCCACCATCGACAGTAACACGATGGTGTTGCAGTGTACATAAAACTGCACCACAAATTTTAAAATTACGAGAACTTCTCAAAAAACCAGATTTTACAGGAATGGGATTTGTAGGTGTACGAGCTGATGAAAGCCTTGCTAGAAGCAAATATGATTATATTAGCTATGGTGAAAAGCATAAGGGGCAATATAGCTGCAATGCAATTTTAAATTGGAGTTCTGCTGAAGTTTTTTTGTATATTTATCAGCAAAATTTGATTATGAATGAAACATATAAGAAAGGTAATAGAAGAGCTGGGTGTTTGATATGCCCAAAAGCAGCGGAAAGAAATGATTTCATGAATCATCACTGTTATCAAAAAGAGGCAGAACCTTTTGTTGATATTATTAGAAGTGAATATAAGAGAAATTTTAATTCCAATGAAGAACTAGAAAAATTTATTCGGGTTGGTGGATGGAAAGCGAGAAAAAATGGACGAGATTTGGAGTTAAAGACATCTTATAGTGAAAAAAGGCTCAAGGATAATTCTATTGAAATACATATAGAGAATCCAAAAACAAATTGGAAAGAATGGATAAAGACAATTGGTGTACTTGGGAATGATTTTTCGCCGTATACAATAATGTTTAAGGATAAAATTTTGCAATTTGAGTTAAATGAACGAGATAACAAACTTCAGATAAGTATTGATGGAATTACGGCAAGGGGAAATAGTGAATTTGTTAAATTGATAAAAAATGTTTTTAGAAAGACAAGCAATTGTGTGGCATGTCGAGAGTGTCAGGCTGACTGCCCATATGGATGTATGGATTTTGTAAATGGGCAAGTTGTTATAAGCGATACTTGCTACCATTGCTCTCAGTGTCATAAAGTTGAAAAGGGATGTTTAGTTTACAAATCATTAGAGCAACCAAAAGGAGGAATTATAATGTCAGGCAAAAATATGAGCCTAAATAGTTATTCGCATCATGCACCTAAAATGGAATGGTTTTCACAGTATTTTGAGTATAAGAATGAATTTGATGAAAAACATAGTTTAGGTTCGCAGATGCATAGTTTTTTTAAACGTTTTTTAAGGGATGCAAAACTTTTGGATGATACTGGATTTTCAAGAACGGCAGAGATTGTTGACAAACTCGGATTGAATAGTGAGCAAAGTTGGGGAATTATTTATACAAATCTCTGCTATGCACCTCAAATTGGGTGGTTTGTAAATAGAACAAATTATTATGAAACATTGGAAAAAAGTTATCTTGCCACATTAATGCTAGAGGACGGCGCAAAAGAAAATTGGACAAATGATATATTTAGTTCACTTTCCAGAATATGCGATCTTCCTATCGGAAAACTTGGATTAGGTGAAACAATTAAACAGAAGAATCGAGTTATTGCATTGGAAAGACAACCTTGGGAAGACGCAGATGCATTAGTTGTTTTATATGCTCTTTATAAATTTGCAGAGGCATGTGGAGAATATTATCAGTTTACTTTAAATACATTGTTTGATAATACTATTGAACGGGATGGTGTGAGCCCTATAAAAATATTTGGTCTTTCAAAAGAGGAAATGGTAAGAATTTTAAACGGATTAACAATCAATTATCCTGAATTTATTTCCGCATCATTTACTTTGGATTTAGATAACATTACATTAAGATCAGATAAGTCCTCAACGGATGTGCTAGAGTTGTTTTAAAAAGGAGATTACAAATGAGCGAAAAGAAAGTATACAAAGAATATTTTGATATTGATCCAAAATACTATGCTGCCGTAACGGCAGATTTGATTAAGCAGGGAAAAGTAAGCTGGAAAAATTTTTATCCACACGAAACATTTGTGAAGCTGCTGGAGAAAACTCATATGGTATTGTCGGGAAAAGATCCTCGTTCTCTTTGGGTAGAGGGTGCGTATGGGACAGGCAAATCTCATGCTGCATTAACAGTAAAATCCCTGTTGGAAGCTGATGACGATGAAGTTAGAGCTTATTTTGAAGATTATGGATTAAGCAATGATTTGTGTCAGAAATTGATTACTGATAAGAATGGTGGAAAGATTATAACGATTCATAGAATTGGTTCTGCTTTCATTCGTTCAGATCAGGATTTGATATTAGCAGTTCAGGATAGTATNAAGTCTGCTCTTTATGAAGAAAATTTGGNAAATTATGGNGAGGAATCTTTAAAGGAAGCTGCGTTGAAATGGCTGGAAGACGATATAAACAGAGAATATTTTAATGCATTGATTCATAAAGACGAATATGCGTGGGCATTCGGTGGAGAGGAAGTTACTACTATTATTGAAAANCTAAAGGATGAAAGTAATGACGTACAGACAACNATGCGGAACATTCTGAAAGTGGCAGAAGATAACGGNATTACGGCACTTCGGTTGGATATATTGGGNTTAGCCAGTTGGATTAAAGCTGTAATTGCCNAAAATANTATNAGTGCTATTTTATTTGTGTGGGATGAATTTACAGAGTTTTTTCAAAACAATCCTAATTCGCTGACCGGATTTCAAACGCTGGCTGAGATAAGTTTGTCGCACCCATTTTATTTTATGATTGTTTCGCATGAAAGCCGTTCTTTGTTTGTAAATGCAGATACAGCGAAGAAGATATTAGATCGTTTTGTGCCATCAGTGAAGATAGAACTGCCTGAAAATATGGCATTTCGTTTAATGGCTCAAGCAATGAAGAAGACATCGGATAGCGTACTGGCGAGTGAATGGAATAAATATGCCAGCGAATTAAATNACGAATTAATAAGTGTGCGTAACACNATTGAGTNGAGTGCAAAGAAAGAATCGACAATGGGGCAAAAAACGGTTATATCTGATGCNGAATTGNAGTCNATAGTACCGATTCATCCGTATGCTGCACTGATGTTAAAACATTTATCGGTAGCGTTTAGTTCCAATCAGAGAAGCATGTTTGATTTTATTATTAGCAACGACATGACAGATGCAAAAGGTTTCAAATGGTTTATCAATACATATGGNCCTTTGGANAATCAAAATTTGCTTACGATTGATATGTTGTGGGATTTCTTTAATGGNAAGGGACAAAATGGATTAAATGACGATGTGAGGGTGATTCTNGATTCTTATAATCTGTTGCAGAATGACAAATTGACATCTGATGAACAGAGAGTATTTAAGACGGTATTATTATTACAGGCAATCTCGCTGAGAGTTAGCGGGGTTGGATTACTGCGCCCGAATGATATGAATGTGGATTTAGCTTTTTCCGGAACGGATTGGAGCAANGGNAAAGGGAAAAGTATTGCTGAAAAACTTTGCAGAGATGGGTTGATTTTCAAAAAGNCGGTTGGCGGGGGGAAGATGGAATATACTGTGGCAAACAGTACAGGAGATGCCGCAACGATTGAAAAGATAAAGAAAGAAATAAGAGAAGAAACAAAAACACAGAACTTGATNGTAAATGCGGACTTATTGGCAGCAATACAGCTTCCGGCATCTATAAAAGGAAGATTTGAATTGGAAGGNTCCGCTGNGGGAAATTTCGCCGGATCAATATCAAAAGCATCACAGNCAGTGAAGCCAAATAGATATAAGATAATTGTATCATTTGCNATGGATGATACGGAAGCGGGGCAAATAAAAGATNTGACTATCAAAGCTGCAAGTGACAGTGAAGATAGTATTATGTTTATTGAGTGTCTAACAACGATGGGACAGGATTTGTTGGAACAGTATATTGAAAATATGGCATATAGCCGTTATTATNCCAAGAATGATAAAGGNAGGGCTGCCAGCTTTGAACAACAGGCAATTAGATGCCTAAATGAATGGAAGCAGAAGATATCTGCCGGTGCGTTTATACTTTATACAAGTGATAATAGAAGCGGAGTTCGTTTGGCAGGCTTACAGGCGNTGCAGGATGAATTGAAGNCANTTGAACATCAGAAATACTATTATGGATTAAGCCAATACAGTGTCATTGATAATATGTTTTCTAAGGGACCTTTGGCACAAGGAGCGGAGTGTGGGATTAATCAGTCATTGGCTGGAACATTTAAGTCAAGCAATGAAAAGAATAGTCTTGAGAAAGCGTTGAATGGTGCGTGGAAAATAGATAAATATTGGGAAGATCCCNGTAAAAAGAGCCTTNCGATTGTACGGATTAAAAATAGGGTGGAAGAATTGGTGCAGCAAGGGTTTTCAAATGCGGCTGGACGAGTAAGTATTCTTTCTATTTTTGAAGCTTTGGAAGAAGCTCCATATGGTTTTATACCAAGTAATATTTCTGCATTTGTGCTGGGATTTGTCCTGAAAGAGTATTCTCTGTCAGACTACTTTTGGAGTAATGGCTCCAATAGTGAAAGTATGTCTGTAAATAAAATGAAACAGATGATTGCCAATGCGCTGAATCAAAAAGTGACGCCGAATCGAAACTATAAAGAAGAATATATTGTAGCTATGAGTTCGGAACAAAAGGCATTTTTGAGATGCACAGCAAAGGTATTTCATATTGCCGATAATCAATGCGGTTCTATAGAAAGTGCAAGAGATCAGCTTAGAAGCAGGATGAAACAGTTGACATTCCCTATTTGGTGTGTAAAATCTTTGCTAGCAGATGAGGATTTATCAAGTTCCATAGAGGATGTTTCGGAAGTGATTGACTGTTATTGCGGAATTGCCAATACCGCAAACAGTACGAAGAACTCGGAAAGTGATCTTGCAGATTCTATTGGAAGAAAAATAAATGCGAATGAAAATATTGTTGATGATCTTATAAAACTTATTACAAACGAAAAATGTAAAGATGGAATGCTTGCATATATTAGAAATTACAGATCGGGCATATTGGAAACACTAGCGTTGGAAATCGGTGATAATGGTGCATACATAGATCAAGTAAAACAGAAATTTAATGCAGATGCGGCAAACTGGGTTTGGAGTTCTGAAACAGCAGATGAAAAAATTAACGACGTAATTTTGGAATATCAGATCATTGTTGAGTGTAATAAACTGAATCCAAGAGCGTTGTCTTTGCATGATGCAATTATTGAATGGAATAAGCGTTCAAGTAATATTAGAATTTCATTTGAGGCATTGAAAAAATATGCAGGTACTTTGGAAAGTTTTTTAGAGCAATTGCTTTTGATGCAGAGAAGTGGAAGCTTGCAAGAGCAAAATAAGTCAAAGTTCTACGATTGCTTAGTTACAGAGGGAAATAACTTTACAGAATTTTATAAAAATCAGATACAGTATTTTAAGCAGGCGGCTGCGACTTTTATTGAGGATTTAGACGATCAGGATATAGAAAAATTGTATTCTGATATTCCAAATGGGCAGTTTACGAAATCAAGCACAGAGTATTTCAACTATATAGAAGGTCAAGTAAAAGTATTTTTGCAGAATCAAGCAAAGAGAAGATTGTTCGCAGTATGGAAAGATAAGACGGGAACGAAATCACCGGCAGATTGGTCTAATACATACCAAACGCCTATTTACTGCATGTTTGACGACGAGGAAAGAAGCAGTGTGAGAGAAATTCTTGAGCCGTTTAGTGATAAGATGGCAACAGAAGAGATGGTAAAAAGAACGATTGCATATTTGGAGAAGGCAGATTTTTATAGGCGATTTTCTGATTCGGAAGAACGAAATCGTTGCTTCCGGCAAAGAGTCATTGGCGATTATGCAGTTATTTTAAAAGACGCTGATGAAATTAGAGAGTATCTTGCAGATCATGTAACGGAAGCGCCCCATGCGTGGTTTGATAATTCAACAGTAAGAAATAAACTGAAATCATTGTGTGAAAAACAATACTTATTAAAAGGTAAGGACACAGCGATGGAAATTATCAATAACATGGATGCGGATGAAGCAAAAAAATATTTGTGTGAACTGATTGCTGACAATCCTACTGTGGGAATGGAGATTATAAAAAACAGAAAAGAATAGGGAGGCTGTAGGCATGTACTGCGATAGTATAGAAGAAGGTTTTAAGCAAATAAGCGCATACTTCAAGGGCAAGTGTACCGGATATGCACTGGTTATAGATACAGAAAATATCAAAGTATATAGCGAAATCATACAAAGATTAGAAGCTGATAAATCAAAAAATTGCAATTATATTTCTGATAGCTGTCAGAAAAACGGTCTACCAAATATTGAGGAATGTATTTCTAATATATCTAGAACGGGCGATTATGTGCTGATTGGAAGTTCACAGGCAATGATGTTAAAAAGTGAACGCGATTTGGAAGACTATGTGGATACTGTTTTGGGACATGCGATTAGCGGTCATGCTTTGATTGTTCTTTACTATTGTAAAAGGTATATTGAAAAGTTTGAGAAACGTGATCCGCGAATTACAAAAAGAACAATTATGTTTCATGTTGAAGAATCGCCATTGCCTCAAATTGCACTTATGAAAGAAAACGTGAGAAATACATCATTCGAAATGAAGAGCATAAAACATCTTTTATGTTATTTACAAAAGATGACAGAGATTCAATTAAATGAACATAGGGTTATTCCAGTTAATACCAATTTTGACAAGAAATTTTTTTCGAAAGCAATGTATCAGGTAGTAGAGGCAGAGGGGATTTATGAATCGTTAACGAAACAATATCCTGAAATTGCTGGTGCAACAGAAAAAAGTTATGGGACGGATGAACAGTGGAAATGGCTTGATATAAAAATGCAAGACAAAAAATCTTTGTCGGGTGTTATCTATGAGGAATTTGGTAATACATCAAACTTGGAATATATGGTTCGGGATATTGATCGTCAGAAAGAGCCATATAAATATTGGCTTTGTTGGCTTGCTATGAAATCTTTTGGAACAAGCAATTGCTATTTAAAAAAAGTATTGGAATATAGTAAAAATGAAAATGATTTTGAGGAGCATATTTATTTAGATTTGGCGGATGAAAATATTGATGCACCGAATTTTGAAAATTTATATTTGGAACGTAAAAATTTGCTTGAGTATATTCCGGAAAGGCTGTCATTAATAGCAAGATATTGTGAGAAGCTGGGGCGGTATGAAAAGGATGCGATATATTATTTGACGGATCAAAGCGAAGCAGAAGAATTTGAATTTATAAGATGTTTGTGTATATATGATTATTCAGAAGATGAGTTATTTATTGCTGCAAAACATTTTTCAACTGCATTAGCATTGTATTTGGATAAGTTCTATTTTGATAATGTAAATACGAAAGTAGCTGATACAGACAATGATTTAAGAGAGGTATTAACACAATATTTTCAAGAGTATAAAATACAAAAAGTTACAAATAGAATCTATTCGGATTTCGAAGATACAGTTAACAAATTTGCGATAGATAGACCCTATAATAAATTACGCCCCAGAAGTAGTATCATTGCGCAGTTAGATAGAGAAAATGCGGAACTTTTCTTTTTTGATGCATTGGGCGTAGAGTATTTATCTTTTATAAAGGCGAAATGTGAAGAGTATGATTTGATTATTGAAATTGCAGTAGGGCATTGTGAACTTCCGTCAATTACAGAAAAGAATAAGGAATTTATTCAGTATTTTGGAGAAAAATACAGAAAGATAGATGGTTTGGATGAATTAAAGCATCATAGTCAGATATATGACTACGAAAAAAGGAAAGAACCGATTCATATTTTTAGGGAATTAGAAATTATTGACGCAGAATTGAGAAGGATTCATTCATTGTTGATTCAAGGAGCGATTTCTAAGGCAATTATTGCTTCGGATCATGGGGCAAGCAGGTTGGCTGTTATTTATGGACGGGAGAATGATTCGATATTAGAACTTGATGAAAAAGCACAGCATAGTGGTAGATGTTGCCCTACAGAAATTAATCCGGATATTCCTTATGCGGCATATGAAGATGGGTTTGCTGTACTTGCTAATTATGAGCGTTTTCGTGGTGGACGAAAAGCAAATGTTGAGGTACATGGTGGGGCAACGTTGGAAGAGGTTGTTGTGCCGGTTATTACTATCAGTAGAAAACCCGAAAATATCGAATATTGTTTCACTAATCCGATAATTATTCTGAAGCAGAAAGATGTAGCGACATTGACCTTATATTGTAATGTTCCTATGAATAAACCAAGAATACTTGTTAATCAGATTTTCTATGACGGGGAATTTGTGGCAGATCAGAAACATGCGAAATTTGTAATGCCTGAGTTGAAACGAAGTAGGGAATACATAGCGGAAATATATGATGGAGATACAGGTTTATCAGTATCCTTAAAGTTCAAAATTCAAAAGAGTATGGGGCAAGAAGTGGACTTACTTGCATAGATGACAGGAGGCAGATTGGATGAGTGAATTTGAATATGATAATTTGAGCAGACCAGTGTTGGAAAGACTTCGAGATTGTTTTGATCAAATGGTAGTATATAAGGATTTGAAGAAGAGTAACTTTATTTCTTCATTTAAACTTCCTTCATTTATGAGAGATTGGGTATTAAAGCGTTTCCAAGATGATGATGGCATACTTGATATAGAAGGAGCAACCAATTTTATTAAGGAATTTATTCCTAAAAAGGAAGACTGGAAGTCAATAAAAAATAGGGTGGTAAATTATCAGGAACAGGTTAAATTTCTTGCAAAAATTTCTGTCGAAATAGATATTAAAACAGGAAGCATTTCTTTTGCATTACCTGATTTTGCGTTGAATTATAAGGAAACGGTAATCCCTAGA
>JAAUZZ010000031.1 GCA_014804345.1 Lachnospiraceae bacterium
CTCCGATTTCAGCGTCTGCTCATAGCTGCCGCTCGCCGCTGTCAGGATTCTGACCTCTACGCCTGTCTTCTCCTCATAAATCTCAGCAATCTCTTTCCAGGCATCCGTCGATTCCGGCTTGTAATTCAAATAGTATATTCTGGCAGTATCCTCTTTCTGTCCGCATCCTGCTAAGCTTCCCAGCGCCAGACAGGCGGACAACCCAGCCACAGTCAATATCTTCTGTTTCATCTGCTTTCCCTCCATTCGACATTGATGAAATTATTCCGATCTCATTTTTTCCTTGTTTCGCAATTACCTATTACTTTTAATCATTACTTTTTATGGCAAATCTCTTTCATAATAACAAAAAAAACTCTTAAAAAGTAGTTTTGGCAGAATTGGTCGGTTTTTAGGCAGATTTGGTTAAATGAAAAAATGTGCCTGTTTTTTACATTGTACCGCGTTCACCCATGAACGAATCAAGGGGCTTGGGGAAATTTTATTGACAAAAATCCGCAAAAGCATATATACTCTTTTATATTTATGCAGGAATGGAGGATTTCTATGGACAATAAGGTCAAAGGACTTTTTCCGATTACTCAGGCGGCGGCAGCCTGCGGACTCTCCCGCAGCACCCTCATGCGCATGGAAGAGAAAGGGCTGCTTACCCCCGCCTACATAGCTCCAAAAAGCGGGCGGCGCTACTACGACAACGACAACATCAACCGTATTTTACACGTACAGCAGTTTCAGTCAATGGGCTTTAGCCCGGAAGAAACAGCCTCCTATTTTACAAAGGGCGGCGACGCAGCAGAGCTTCTCGCCATACTGGAAGAAAAAATGAGCCTGTTTCAAAGAAATGTGGAAGAAATGAGGCTTCGTGCAGCTACAAATCCCGATATGTCCGTACAGATCATGACACTTCCCGAAACTGTCTGCTGTATGCGCAGGTGCACCGGACTGACGATACAGGAAAAATATGACGCCATGTATGACTTTTTCCATGAATGTGTTGAAAACGGATATGTGCTTGCAAGAGAGCCGCTTTTTCTCTTACATGAGCGTACCGATTATCTGGAAGGGCGAATCTCTAAAGAGCCTTATCCGCTGTATGTATGTGTGCCCGTCCGATCCGAGAGTGCGCCGGAAAACGCTGTCCGTTTTCCTTCCTGCAAAGCGCTTTCCATCTTAGGTTACGGCGATTACAGCCGCGTAGATGAAATATGGCTCAGACTTGGCAGAGAAGCGAAGGAGCGCGGGCTTGTTCCCGCCGCATGGCCGCGCATGCTCGCAATCGTAGCTCCTTATACCGGTCGTGAGATCGATCCGGGGAAATATTGTTCGAGGCTTGTGATGCCGGTGGCGGAGGGTTAGCGGTTTCTAAAAAAGGTGTAAGGCCTTAATGCATAAATAAGACCTTACACCTTTTATTTTGTGGTGATTGTTATTCAGCTTTTGTTATTCTTTTATTCTGTCAATTTCTGTAAGATTGACACCGGAAGATGTGAGTATAACTTTAAGAGTATTATATCTTACTTTCATCGCTTTATATACTTCTGAATCCTTATCAGCTAAAAGCATATAACTTTGTAATTGTACAAACTCTTCAATATTCTTTTGCATCATTTCTTTTTCAGTCATGTAATCACCGCCCTTTTAATAAGTAACTGTTATTTATTACTATAATAATTATAGCGGATTATGTAAAAGGTGTAAAGCTTTATTAAATTTCGGTATTCAACATTTTTAGTTCATTTTTGATTTATCAATCGCTTAGTAATACACGTTTTCTCTCTATCATTTCCTCGATTCTCTCGATATATTGGGCAACATCTTTTACATTATCGCATCGTTCAATCCGCCCGTCGGGATATACCCGTTTCGTGATTGAACCTGCGCCTAATGCAACGATGGTCTGCACTTCCTCCATGATCAAAATGTTATAAATGCCATACTTCCCTTCTCGCGCATAACCGACATTTTCAAAATTGCCCGACATATTTTTCTGCCGATAAAGATAGTATGGTTTCATGCCAAGCTGCTCCGCGCCTGTTCTCGCAATCTCCATTGTACTGTCCGTATTTTTGATGGAATCAATGCCGTTTTCTTCAATCCACTGACTCAGCTTTGACGCTCTCTTGATCGCCAGTGAATGAACGGTAAAACTATCGGGATTCAGCTTGACAATCTCGTCAACCGTATATTGCACGTCCTCCTCAAGTTCTCCCGGAAGTCCCAAAATGATATCCATATTAATATTGTCAAAGCCGACTTCCCTTGCAAGCAAAAACGCCTGTCTTACCTGTTCCACCGTGTGCTGTCTGCCAATCCGTTTCAGCGTTTCGTCCCTCATGGTCTGCGGATTCACGGATATACGCGTAACGCCATGCTTTTTTAGAACCTCCAGTTTCTCCCTCGTAATGCTGTCAGCGCGTCCCGCCTCCACAGTAAACTCCGCGACATGACGAAAATCCAGCTTCTCTTTGATATGTGAAAGAAGTCTGTCAAGCTCGTCCGCTTCCAACGTCGTAGGAGTGCCGCCGCCGATATAAACCGTGTCCAGCAGCTTCTCCCGATATTCCTCCGCCACAAAATCAATCTCCCGAAAAAGCGCCTGTAAATAATCTGCAATGCGCTTTCTCCACATTACAATCGGATAAGAAGTAAACGAACAGTAAAGACAGGTCGTCGGACAAAACGGAATACCGATATAAAGGCTGTAACCGTCCTTATAATGAATACTGTCAAGTATTCTCCTTTCGCGCTTTGCAATATCCAGACTAAGCCGCGCCTTCTCATCGCTGACTGCGTATGTTGCTTTCATCTGCGCAATGATGTCCGCATCGCACATTTCCTCCGTCAGCATTCCCATTGACAGCTTTGTCGGTCTTATTCCCGTAAGACCGCCCCAAGGAAGTGTCCTCCCCGTATAATCACACAGGTCCTCATAAACAGAAAGTTTCTGTTTGATTTTTGTGACACTTGTGTCATCTTTATATATGTTTGTATATTCCTTTTTTCCATCAATATCAAACACGGCTTCTATCCGTCTTTCATAAAAGTGAATGATGACCCGGCTACTGTCATTTTCGTGCTCATTTAGCGCACCCTCTCCGTACACCTGTACTTCCCGGTCCGGGTAGAACGCTTTAAACAGTGCGTGCAAGTCATACTGATAATTTTCTAAATTCGTATAAATCTTTATCATTGCAGTATATCCCTCTTATCAAAAAATCCATGCCTATCCAAGACATGGATTATATTTTCTCTCATATCCTACCGTCGTCGCGTCACCGTGCCCCGAATAAAGCTTTACCTCATCGGGGAGCGTCATGATCTTTTCGCGAATCGAATCGCCCAACGCTCTCATCGATCCCGAATACAGATCCGTTCTTCCCACAGAGCCGTTAAAAATCGTATCTCCGCAAAACAGCGTCAAATCGTCCTTCACATAAAAGCAGCAGCCTCCCTTGGTATGTCCGGGCGTGTGAAGTGTTTCAAATTCCACCCCCGCCATTTTAAACGTCTGCTTATCACGCAGATACACGTCCGCTTCAAAACCATATCCTTTTCCAAACCACCCCGAAACATTCTTCTCGGGATCTTTTAAAATCTCTGCCTCATCCTCATACGCATACACTTTTGCGTCACTAAGCCGTTTCAGCTCCAACACGCCGCCCGTATGATCCCCGTGTCCGTGCGTCAAAAGAATGCCCGCAATCTTTTCAAAACCCAGACTCTTTACATCGCCAAACACCACATCGCCGTTGTCACCCGGATCGATAATGACAATCTCGTCCGCGCCCTCTCTGTACACATAATAACAGTTCGTCTGACAAGCGCCAAGCACCCTTCTTTTTACTTTTAAATCCGCCATTNNANNANCTGTNCTCCTCTCATAACCTGCGAATNTGTGCCTCTGCACAAATTTGCCAATTGAAAAATCTTTGATTTTNCAATTTATCCCGTTGTCCTTTCAATATCAATNACATTATCAATCGCTTTTAGTTTCTCTATGATTGCCGTAAGCTCNTCACGTCCGCCAATCTCAAACGTCATCGACATCGTTGCGATGCCNTGTTTNCTGGTNCTTGTATTCATGGAAAGCACATCAATGCCTTTTTCCACCAGNGTTTTCGAAATATCNGCGATCAGACCGCTNCTGTTATGTGCGTAGATNGCNATCTCCGTATGGTATTTACCGCCCTCACCGTCCATTTCTTTCTGCCATTCCGCACTGATGAGTCTTGCGCGCTCGATTCCGGATAANCATATGATNTTGACACAGTCTGTCCTGTGTATCGACACGCCGCGTCCTCTCGTAACAAACCCTACAATCTCATCTCCGGGAACNGGTGCGCAACANCGTGAAAAACGCACTGCCACATCATGAATGCCCTTTACGGTAATNCCGCCTTTCCCTTTCGGGCGCATCGCTTTATTGGCGCCNTTTTCNTGAATCGCAGTCAGAATNTCACTGTCGGTTATCTGCTTTTTNCGTTCCTTGGCATGTGTCTCCTGTATCCGNTTGATAACCTGACCTTCTTTGAGCGCACCNTGACCAACTGCCGCAAGCAGNGCGTCCCAATCTTTAAAGCCATACTTATGCATGACTTCNTCTTGATACTCNGGTATTAAAAGCTCCTGTTGGTTCAAGTTCTTTGATCTGCAGTAAGCTGCCAGCAAATCGCGTCCTCTTATGACATTCTCTTCCTTGAACTCATTTTTAAACCACTGATTGATCTTATTTTTTGCCTGGGACGATTTCACAATGTTCAGCCANTCACGGCTTGGTCCCTTTGAGTTCTGCGAAGTAATGATTTCNATACAATCACCGTTATTAATTTTATAATCAATAGTAACCAGTTTCNCNTTTACCCGCGCNCCNATCATCTTATTGCCTACCGCACTGTGNATACTGTACGCAAAATCAATCGGCGTCGAANCTGCCGGAAGATTTTTNACATCGCCCGACGGTGTGAAACAATATACATGATCCGAAAACAGATCCAGATCGCTNTTTAACAGCTTTACAAATTCCTTATTATCCGACGTATCCTGCTGCCATTCCAAAATCTGGCTTAACCACGCAAGCTTCTCTTCCTCNCCNCCCTTGGANACTTTTCCGTCACTCTCCTCTTTATACNTCCAATGNGCAGCAATACCGTACTCCGCTACCCTATGCATTTCAAATGTTCTNATCTGTATCTCNAACGGCGTACCCGTACTTCCGATNAGCGTCGTATGGAGCGACTGATACATNTTTGTNTTNGGCATCGCAATAAAGTCCTTAAACCGCCCCGGCATCGGCTTATACATCTCATGNATAACGCCAAGCGCCGCATAGCANTCCTTTACGGAATCGACGATAATGCGCACAGCAAACAGATCGTAAATCTGATCGATCGTTTTATTCTGGTTCTTCATCTTTTTGTAGATNCTGAAAAAGTGCTTTACGCGCCCGTCAATCTGCGCCTCAATACCCGCCTTGGTGATATGCTCNGTAACCTCGTCAACCAAATCCTGAACGTATTTTTCGCGNGCNTCCTTNCTGAGNGCGATTTTNTCNACNANATCNTAATACGCATCCGGCTCAAGNTACTTGAGCGAAAGGTCNTCAAGCTCAATCTTNATTTTNGAAATACCNAGNCGTTCCGCAAGCGGTGAATANATATCCAGCGTTTCTCTTGCGATTCGTTTCTGGCTNTCGGGNGACTTATATTTTAACGTGCGCATATTGTGAAGACGGTCCGCAAGCTTGATCAAAATAACNCGGATNTCCTTTGCCATTGCAAGAAACATCTTCCGCANNTTNTCGGCTTGAAGCTCCTCGCGGCTTGTCGTNCGGTCAGGCGCNGAATCGCCCGTNTACTGTAACTGTTCCANCTTTGTNACACCGTCCACCAANAGCTCTACATCGGGACCAAACTGCTCTCTTAACTCCTCCTCCGTCATNATGGTNTCCTCNATCACATCATGGAGAATGCCCGCAATAATGGTTTCNTTGTCAAGCTCCAAATCCGCAAGAATNATNGCAACGCAAAGCGGATGCACAATNTAAGGCTCCCCCGACTTTCNCACCTGATCCTTNTGCGCCTCACATGCCGTGGCATATGCTTTATCAATCAATGAAATGTCATCGGAAGGATGATATTTTTGCATACGACGAATAAGCCCTTGATAGAGTGNATCGGGACTTTGNAATTCTTTNATGTATTCAATTCTTCGCTCATCTGTCCANCGNGGCTTGGATTTACTTCCGTTNATAATCAGAGAATCCTCGTACGANCCCGCCTTCANTTTCTTTTCCTCTGTCACTTCNCATCACCAAACCAATTNTAATCCTTTATCTTTACCATAACCTGTAAATTTTGGCATCAGCACAAATTTACCGAATGAAAAATCACAGATTTTTCATTNTATTTNCCTTCATANGTTATNGCTGAGTCAAGTCTGTANCCNGCAAGTTTCTCGCGTCCTTTCAGTCCGGCAAGTTCCATCATAACAACAACNCCGACTACCACTCCGCCAAGCGACTCNATCAGCTTTATCATCGCCTCNGTNGTTCCGCCTGTAGCGATCAGATCGTCTACAACGAGAACTTTTTGTCCCGGCTGAATNGAATCCTTGTGCATCTCNATCGTCGCTTTTCCGTATTCCAGATCATAGTCTACCGATACCGTTTCAGAAGGGAGTTTTCCNTTTTTCCTGATCAAAACAAACGGTTTATGNTTNTTNTAAGCAATCGGNGTTCCGAAAATAAAGCCTCTCGACTCTGCTCCCGCNACNACNTCATAGTCCAAATCTTTCACNAAATCCTGCATTGTGTCNATTGCAAGCTTTAATCCGTCCGCATCCTGCAACACACTTGTCACATCTCTGAATATAATGCCCGGNTCCGGGAAATCNGGTATGCTTCTTACGTATTCTTCCAGTTTTTTCATATNGTAACACTCCTATCTGCATATTANTATGGTTATTATCCCAAGTATTATTAAGTATAGNCTTATTTTGCGGATAAGTCAAATCTCTATCTGNGTTTCCANGTATCACGNAGAAACAGGATAAANATNGGGAATATCTCCAATCTTCCCGCAAGCATNTCGACGATCAGCACCAGTTTTGAAAAATACCCAAAACCGCTGAAACTGCACGTTGCCCCCACGGCATCAAATCCCGGTCCTATATTGTTAAAACACGCAATGACCGCCGAAATGTTTGTCGTGATGGAAAATTCGTCTACCGCCACCAAAATACAGCTTACTGCAATTATAATCACATAAATTGCAAGATATGCATTGGTGTTTTCCAAAACCTTCTCGTCAATGGACTGTCCATTGACACGCACCACCTGTATTTTCTGCGGTTTCAATACTTGCTGCACATTTCGTTTGATACTCTTCAAGATCAAAAGAAGTCTGCCAAACTTAAAGCCGCCTCCCGTGCTTCCCGCACATGCGCCGACAAGCATCAGCGTCAAAAGGATCATCTTCGAAAACGCCGGCCACAGATCAAAATCCGTTGTGGCATACCCCGTCGTTGTCACAATACTTGCCACTTGAAACGCCGCATGCCTTATCGTTTCCTCTATCGTGCCGTAAAATCCTCTTATATTCCATGCAATCAAAGCAATGCTTGCCAAAACGGTTCCAAGATAAAAGCGCAGCTCCTCGTCCTTCCATACACTCTTTACCTGTTTGATCAAAAGCATATAGTAGCAACTGAAATTAACGCCAAACAATAGCATAAATATCGTACATACATTCTGTATATATGGGCTGTAACTTGCAATACTGTCATTTTTGATGCCAAATCCTCCGGTGCCCGCCGTTCCCAGCGCCGTGCAGACCGCATCGAACAGCGGCATCTTTCCGATCAGCAAAAAAATAACATTGGCAATTGTCAGTATAATGTAAATCGCGTACAAAATTTCCGCCGTGGTCTTCATTTTCGGCACCAGTTTTCCCACTTTCGGGCCGGGGCTTTCCGCCCGCAAAAGATGCATGGTAAAACCGCTCTTGCTGTCACCGCTCGAGCCGATTGCAAGCACAAAGACAAGCACGCCCATTCCGCCGATCCAATGTGTAAAGCTGCGCCAGTAAAGCAATCCGTACGGCATTCCTTCAATCTCATTTAAAATCGTCGCGCCCGTCGTGGTAAAACCGGAAACCGTTTCAAAGAGCGCATCGATAAAATTCGGAATCGCACCCGATATCACGAACGGAAGGCAGCCCAGAAAGCTGATTACGATCCAGCTAAGCCCCACGCATACAAGCCCTTCCCTTGCGTAAAACGATTTTGATGAATTGCCGCAGATCAGACGCAAAAAAAATGCCAGCAGAAAGATAATAAGTATGCTTAAAGAAAAGCCGATCACACTTTTTATTTCACCGCTGAATATACTGATCAATAATGCGGGTACCATAAAGACGGCTTCCACCAGCAAAATTCTGCTTATAAATTTTCCCATCATTTTATAGTTCATAATAGTCGTATCCTTATTCAAAAATGTCATTCAGACTGTAAATGACCTGTTTTGCGCTTGTCACAATCAGTACGGTATCACCCTTATGAAACATCGAATCACCGTTTGGTATCGTTTGCTTAACGCCGCTTGTAATCGATGCCACAAGCACATTCTTTTTGATGTGAAGCTGCTTTAGGGGCTCCCCGCAGTGTAATGTATTTTCATCCACGAGAAACTCGATCGCCTCCGCCTGTCCGTCCGCAATATAATGAATCGCGCGCGCCGCACCCGCCTGATTTCGAAGCGCCCTGACATATCTTACGATTGCATTACTGCAAAGTTGTTTCGGACTGATTACACTTCCAATCGGAAGCGAATTCAAAAGCGTACTGTTTTCAATGCGGGCAATCTTTGTGATAATCTGCGGCACACCGCAGCTGTTCCCGTAAAGCGAGATCATTGTATTCATCTCATCCACGCCCGTAAGCGTCACAAGCACATCGCAGTTTGCGATCCCCTCCTGGTCAAGCAAAAACTCGTTGCTTGCGTCACCGTTTATAATATCAGCCTCCGGCAGCGCTGTCGCAAGCTGTTTGCATCTGTCTATATCACGCTCGATGATCACCACGGAAATCCCGCTGCCTAACAATGCCTGCGCAAGATAATAGCTGATCCTGCTGCCTCCGCATATCATCACGCGCTTTGCCTTATGCGTGATAATTCCGAGGTTTTTTAGCAGCATTGTGAGGTTTGTAGGTGATGCCGTCACGAAAATCCTGTCGTTTTCCTTCAATGTAAAATGTCCGTTCGGCGCAATCGCTTTTCCATCACGCAAAACAGCGCAGACCAGGATGCTGCACTTAATCACGCTTCCCAGATCATTCAACGTTAAATCACACAACTTTGAACCGCTCTCCACACGCAGTTCCACGATTTCCACTCTGCCCTTTGCAAAGGTATCACGCTTTAAAAAACCTGGATATTTGATCAACCGCCCGATTTCCGTCGCTGCGCGACCCTCCGGATTGATCATCATGGAAATGCCGAACAATCCGCGCATCTCGTACACCTGCTTGGTATATTCCGGATTACGCACGCGCGCGATCGTATGTATATTAGCATTCATTCCGTGTGCGATCATACAGCACAAAAGATTGACCTCATCCGCATTTGTGACCGCAATCAGCAAATCCGCCTCCTTAACGTTGGCACGGTCGAGCACTTCCATCTCGGCACAGTTTCCCTGAACCGCCATAATATCAAAGCGCTCCTCACTCATTTCAAGCACTTTTGATTTTGCATCTATCAACGTCAAATCATAACCCTCGGCAGAAAGCTGTTTTGCCAGTGTCGAACCGACTTTTCCGTCGCCTGCTATGATAATTTTCATATCGGTCAATGCTCCTCTCTAACAAAAAATCTTTATAAGATGTCGGAATTTCATATTTTCCGACATCTTATAAAGATTATAGCGCCTTTTCTTATTTATGCAAGACATTTCTCTACACGGCTGACACTGCCGCTTTCATTTCCTTTACATAGTCGCAGATCGGCTTTATACAGTCTTTTCCATGCTCCGCAATCATTCTGACGATTGCGCTTCCGACAATCGCGCCGTCCGATACTGCCGCCATCTCCTTTGCCTGTGCGGGCGTCGCAATGCCAAATCCGATTGCGCACGGAATGTCGGTCACTTCCTTTACCTGCTCCACCATCTCTTTAATATTTGTTGTAATCTTGCTCCTTACACCTGTAACACCAAGGGATGATACGCAGTACAGAAATCCTTTTGCTTCTTTCGCGATCATGCCAATTCGTTCTTTTGATGTGGGAGCGATCATTGAGATCAGTTCAATTCCCGCCGCCTCACAAGCGCCCCTGACTTCCTCATGTTCCTCAAAAGGCACATCGGGCACAATGATTCCGTCAATTCCGCACTCCGCGCACCGCCGCGTAAACCGCTCCGTGCCGTATGTATAAATTGGATTCACATATGTCATAAACACAAGCGGAATATCCACTTTTTCACGCACCCTTTTTACCATGTCAAAAAGCTTGTCTGTGGTCGTCCCTGCCTTTAACGCCCTCTCGTCAGCCGCCTGTATGACAACACCCTCCGCGATCGGATCCGAAAACGGAATGCCGATCTCGATCAAATCCGCTCCCGCCTCCGCCATCTGCGGTATCAGCGCCTCCGTTGTTTCAATATCCGGATCTCCGCCCGTCACAAACGCAATAAACGCTTTTTTATTTTCAAATGCATTTTTTATTCTGCTCATTTTTCTCTCCCTTTTCGTTTTTTAGTCAAATATTTCCACGCCTCTGTAACGCGCAATCGCTGCCACATCCTTATCGCCGCGTCCCGAAATATTAATCACAATAATCTGATCCTTATCAAACTCATGCGCTATCTTTTTCGCATACGCCACCGCATGCGCACTCTCAATCGCGGGGATAATGCCCTCTGTCCTTGACAGATACTCAAACGCTTCCACTGCCTCCTCGTCTGTCACAGGCACATACTGCGCACGCCCCGTTTCATTGAGATTTGCATGCTCCGGTCCGATCCCGGGATAGTCAAGTCCCGCCGATATCGAGTATACCGGTGCGATCTGCCCATACTCGTCCTGACAGAACAAGGATTTCATTCCATGGAAAATACCCACACTTCCGTTTGCGATTGTTGCCGCATTCTTCGGATTGTCAACGCCGAGTCCCGCCGCCTCGCAGCCGATTAATCTGACACTCGTGTCAGGTATAAACTCATAGAATGCTCCCATCGCGTTACTTCCGCCGCCTACACAGGCAATCACCGCATCGGGAAGCTTTCCCTCCGTCTCCATAAGCTGCTGTTTGATTTCTTCTCCGATCACTTTCTGAAAATCCCTCACGATCATCGGAAACGGGTGCGGTCCCATCACGGAGCCGAGCACATAGAGCGTATCGTCCATTCTTGCCGTCCACTCTCTCATGGTTTCGTTTACCGCGTCCTTTAAGGTCATTGTTCCCGACGTGACAGGGTGCACTTTCGCTCCCAAAAGCTCCATTCGATAGCAATTAAGCGCTTGTCTGTCCGTATCTTCTTTGCCCATAAAAATCTCGCACTCAAGCCCCATGAGCGCCGCCGCCGTAGCAGTCGCCACACCGTGCTGTCCCGCTCCGGTTTCCGCGATCACACGCTTTTTACCCATCTTTTTTGCCAAAAGCACTTGTCCGAGCACATTGTTAATCTTGTGCGAACCTGTGTGATTTAGATCCTCTCTTTTTAAATAAATCTTCGCGCCACCCAAATCCTTTGTCATCTTTTCCGCGTAATACAAGAGCGACGGTCTGCCCGCGTACTTCTCCATCAAATCCTTTAATTCCCTTTGAAATTCGGGGTCTTTTTTATACTTCTCGTACTCCCGCTCAAGCTCCTGCACAGCAGGCATCAATGTTTCCGGAATATACTGTCCACCGTATAATCCGTATCTTCCTTTCTTTTCCATAATAATCCTCCATTCTGCTACACTTGTCTTACCTTTTCGATAAACTGCTTTATTTTTGCTTCATCTTTTACACCGTCTGTTTCCACGCCTGTACTGACATCTACCGCAAAGCATTCCGTCTTTCCGATTACCTCTGCCACATTCTCATAATCGAGTCCACCCGCAAGGAAAAACGGTTTTACGCTTTTACCCTGTGCCGCCATGTCTTTCAGACTCTTTTCGAGAATTTCAAGCGGAAATCGCACGCCCGTACCGCCAAGCTCACCTTTCTTATAAGTATCAAACAGCATGTAATCCGCCTCATTCGACATCAGCGCCGATACCTGCTCCGCTGTCTGCACCTTTGTCGCTTTTATGACACATATGTCAGTTTCTTGTTTTAATTCTCTGATATATTCTTCACTCTCCGCACCGTGAAGCTGCGCGATATCAATAATCCCTTTCTTGCACAGACTTACCACATGTTCCAGCGGTTCGTCCACAAAGACGCCTACCGCCTTTATTCTGTCATCCAATGCCCGCTTCATTTCCATCGCCTGTTCATCGGTCACAAACCGCTTTGTATTTGCAAACACAAACCCTATATATTCGGGAAGATATCGATTTACCTTCGCAACGTCCGCAAGCGTCTTTAAGCCGCATATTTTTACTTTCGTCATAGTCAAATCCCGCCTTTTCCATTTCCCTTAAGTTCATCAAGCATTGCTTTCTTATCGCTGCTGCGCATCAGCGTTTCTCCGATAAGCACACCATCCACTCCCGCCTGACGCAAAGCCTCGATATCGTCTGCCGTTTGAATCCCGCTCTCCGCCACAAAAAGAAGTTCTCTCGGCACAAGATTCCGAAGCCGGATGCTGTTGTTGATGTCTACCGTAAAGGTCTTTAGATCACGGTTGTTTACGCCAATCATACGGGCTCCCGCTTTCACAGCACTCTCCAGCTCCTTTTCGTCATGCGCCTCGACAAGCGCGGAAAGTCCGAGTTCATCACAGACTGCTTTATATTCCCGAATGGTATCGGTATCCAATAAAGCCGCAATCAAGAGCACGCACGAAGCGCCAAGGCACTTCGCTTCATAGATCATATAAGGGTCTATGATAAAATCCTTTCTGATTGTCGGTATGGAAACCACATCATTGATTTCTCGTAAAAAACTGTCATCACCCTTAAAATAATCAGTTTCCGTAAGAACCGATATACAGTCTGCTCCTGCGCTCTCGTAATTACGGGCGATATCAAGATACGGAAAATTCTCCGCGATGATTCCTTTTGAGGGAGATGCCTTTTTGACTTCGCAGATAAAGCTCATGCCCTCTTTTTGAATTGCCTTTTCAAACGGAAAGGTGAATGCCCCCTCGCTTTTTGCAAGCTGCAATGCCTTTTCCTTTACCGCATCAAAAGGAACTTCTTTTTTCTTCTTTTCCACCCGTTCTCTTGTTGCTTTTGCCAAATCGTCCAGTATCATATTCCGCTCCATTCCCACACATGTTTTTGTGCATATCCGTTTTAACCAAGCTTACGAATTGGTAAGCTTCACAAATTTTTGCAATGTTTCATACGCCTTGCCGCTGCGAATGGTTTCCCTTGCAATCTCAATGCCCTCTGCTATGGAAGATGCGCCGTTCATCAGATAGATGCCCGCACCCGCATTGAGCAAAACCGCATCCGCCTTTGCGTCCGTGCACTCACCTTTTAAAATCTGCTCCGTAATCTTTGCATTCTCAGCTCCGTCACCGCCGGCAAGATCACTTTTGCTGCATCTTGTAAACCCGAATTGTTCCGGTGTAATCTCATACTTTGTGAATGTGCCGTTATTGACCTCAACACAGGTTGTCGGCGCACTCATGGATATCTCATCCAGTCTGTCCTGTCCATAGACCACCAGCGCACGCTTTACGCCAAGGTTACTGAGCACATGCGCCAGCGGTTCCACCAGCTCTTCGCTGTACACGCCCATCAGTTCAACATTTGCTCCTGCGGGATTTGCAAGCGGTCCGAGAATATTAAATACCGTTCGAAGACCGATTCCCTTTCTGACAGGACCAACAAAACGCATCGCCGCATGATATTTCTGAGCAAACATAAAGCAGATATTCGCTTCGTTCAACACTTGTGCATTTTTTTCCGGCTCCAGATCAAGCTTTACGCCAAGCGCCTCCAAACAGTCCGCCGCGCCACTCTTACTTGATACGCTTCTGTTTCCGTGTTTTGCCACTTTATATCCCGCCGCTGCCGCGACAATGCTTGCCGTTGTGCTGATGTTGATGGAATTTGCCTCATCTCCGCCCGTTCCGACGATTTCAAGCACATCACCGCTCACTGGAACCTTTGTGCCGTGCTTTCTCATACCTTTTGCAAACGCCGTAATCTCCTCAACCGTTTCGCCTTTCATGCGCAGCGCCGTCAGAAATGCCGCCATATTCATCTGCTGCGCTTCACCGCTCATGATTTCGTCCATGACCTGTTCTGCTTCCGCCGCTGTAAGATCCATTCCCTCAACTACTTTTTTTGTTGCTTCTACGATCATTTTTCTTCACCTCTCCGATTTTCATTNTTTTATGACACTCATGTCATTTTTTGTTTCCATTATTTATTTTTANAGTTCAAAAAATTTTGCATCATTACTTTCCCGTCGGGGGTCATGATCGACTCAGGATGGAATTGCAGACCGTAAACCNGACTTTCCTTATGCTGTACCGCCATAATCTCGCCGTGTTCATCAACCGCAGTCACTGCAAGNCANTCCGGCAGCATATCCTTNTNNGCGACAAGCGANTGATATCTNGCAACGCGTATTTCCTCCGGAAGTCCTTNGAATATCAANCTGTCATTTTTTACTTTNACCAAGCTCTGCTTTCCGTGCATCAGCTCGGGCGCATATGTAATTTTTCCTCCCAATGCCTCACAAATTGCNTGATGNCCCANACACACGCCCATNATCGGGATTTTTNCGAGCGCCGTTTTGATCAGCGCCTCACACACGCCCGCATCGGACGGCTTTCCNGGTCCCGGCGANATNACGATNTGGGACGGCGCAAGCNCCATAATCTCCTCGACATCAAGCTCGTCATTTCGAATGACCCGTAGNTCTTGTTTNTGCTCTATAAGCTCTCCNATCATCTGTACCAGATTAAAGGAAAANCTGTCATAATTATCAATCAAAAGTATCATTATATTGCTATGCTCCTTTCAACGTCTNCGTTCTGTCGNCTACACNCAGATTTCCTCTGTCATGCGTATCGCCTCGATTACTGCGCCTGCCTTGTTCGCGCATTCNTGATATTCGCTCTCGGGCACCGAGTCNGCCACGATTCCCGCNCCTGCCTGTACATAGACTTTCTTTCCTTTTTTNACNGCTGTCCTTATCGCTATGCAGACATCGAGATTTCCGCTGAAATCAAGGTATCCGATNGCTCCGCCGTACACGCCTCTNGCGGAAGGNTCCAGCTCATCNATNATNTCACATGCTCTGAATTTCGGCGCTCCCGAAAGCGTTCCCGCAGGCAGCANCGCTTCAACCGTGTCTGCCGCCGTTTTCNCTTCCGCAAGCGTTCCCGTTACTGTGCTCGCGATATGCATGACCTTTGAAAAACGGTGTATTGCCATATAGTCATTCACGTTNACGCTTCCNTACNTGGCAATCCGTCCGATATCGTTTCTTGCCAAATCCACAAGCATGTTGTGNTCNGCNCATTCCTTCTCNTCCGCCANAAGTTCTTTTTCAAGCGCCAANTCNTCTTCNCTGNTTTTTCCGCGTTTCCTTGTGCCCGCTACCGGNAATGTCATNAGTTTTCCGTTNGTNAGCTTCACCATGGTTTCGGGGGAAGTTCCCGCAATCTGCATATCCTTGATCTGCATGTAATACATGTACGGTGAGGGGTTTGTCGTGCGCAATACNCGNTANGCATTCAAAAGGCTTCCGTCATAATCCGCCTCGAAACGCCTTGANACAACGCCNTGAAAGATNTCGCCCTCTTTNATATANNGCTTTGTTTTNTCCACCATCTTACAATANTCTTCTTTGGAAAGATTGCATGTGAAATNNGGNGCNGGAAGGGGNGTTTCATACGGAATGGGATCGGTAAGTCTTATCGTTTCCACAAACGCTTCCAGTTCCTCGACCGCTTTTTTGTANCCTTCTTCTTTCTCCGCNGTTTTTGCATTGGTGATAAAGCAGAGCTTNTGGTGGAGCTGNTCAAANGCGATCAATTTGTCAAACATCATNAGNTCGCANTCATTGATATCACTCTGTTTGATTTTNAGTTTCGGTTCCGCNTACTGTATCATCTCATATGCAAAATATCCNACTAANCCGCCNGTAAANGTCGGAAGTCCTTCTATCTGCGGGGAACGGTATTGGTCAAGGATGCTCTGCAATGCCTCNTTNGNNTTTCCCTGTACAATGCGCACCATTCCGTCCTCTTTTACTTTTGTCACGCCGTCCTTGCAGAAAACNGAAAGCTTNGGGTGATAGCCCAAAAAAGAATATCTTCCAAGACTTCCGCCCTCCACGCTTTCCAGCANAAAATATTGTTGGTCAAGCGCNGCAAGCTTNCGAAGCATCAAAATCGGCGTGATNTCGTCTGCTAAAATTTCNTTGCAGACGGGTACATATGTATAATCTTTTTCGTANTGTTTTACCTGTTCATANGTNGGCTTAATCATTTTCTTATCCTCCTCNTCAAACGGCAGCNNGCTTTGCGAGCCGCCTTATGGAAATAAAAAAGCTTTTATCCCAATATTTCTATTAGGACAAAAGCTTGAAACTTCTGCGGTACCACCTAANTTGGCNCATCAAAATGCACCCTCTCTNCACACGNACNATCATNCGCTTTCCCTTGATAACGGGCGGAANTCCCGTTGGGCATTACTAAAGCCTTTGCATATTCATCGGCTCGTTTCTCCCACCTTCTCAAGTCCATTCCATACTTCTTTGACTACCGCAATCCCACCGCCTGCGGCTCTCTGGAAACCTACCAAAGTATGTACTCCTCTTGATCATCAGTTTAATAGTGTATTTATTTCTATGAATATAATAATCACTTTTGGGGGATATGTCAATCATATTTTTAAATTCTTTTGGATTTTTTAGACTTTTGCAGATTTTCAAAAATGCAAATTTGCAAATCACATAGAAAATAATGTGTCTCTATGATATAATGTCGATAGACATTATACTACGCCCGAATGGGCATAAAAATACCGTAATTGCGAAGCAATTATGGTATAATGAAAGTTATCGAGAAGAACATGCTCGCATGTTTGGTGAATGGCAATCATGACCGAACATAACTTTGCCGTAATAGCAACGCATTATGCGGTATTCAAAAATTTTAGGAGGTTCACGCAAAATGATAAAAATACTTTTTATTTGCCATGGCAATATATGTCGCAGCACAATGGCTGAAAGCGTTATGACCTATTTAATTAAGGAAAAACATTTGGAAGATTCTTTTTATATTAACTCTGCTGCCACAAGCCGTGAGGAAATCGGCAATACACCGCATTACGGCACAGTAGGAAAATTAAGAGAAATGCACATTCCTCTTGTTCCGCACCGCGCCGTGCAAATGACATCGGCAGATTATGACAGCTATGACTATCTTATCGGTATGGACACGGCAAATATACGGAATATGACTAGAATCGCGGGCGGTGACAAAGATGGCAAAATATACAAACTTCTTACTTTTGCAGACAGCGGACGCGATGTTGCCGACCCTTGGTATACTGGAGATTTTGATACCACCTATAAAGATGTTATGGAAGGCTGCACCGCACTCCTAAAATATATTCTGGAAAATGATTCTGCTGCCTTTTAAGACTATATCTTTCTTATTTTTTCTTAATTCTCAATATGGGGTTTCCATTTTCCTTTGCAGAAATGTACCCATGTGATAATACAGCCTAATCCCCACCCAAATAAAACATTCCACCAAATCATACGATAGCTGATCGCAGGAATTTCCTGCAAGGTATAAGTTGAAATAACACGAACTGCTAATGCGCTAGTCGCAACAAAGGTAGAATAGAGAGCGTTGTTTGCTCCTTGAAATAAACCTAAAAGCGGAAAATAGGAAGCAAAAGGGATTAAACAAATTGCTACACACCTAATATGCGAAACGCAATAATCGGCGGCGGCTGAACCTAATCCAAATGCAGCTACAATAGGCTTTGCAAAGACAAATACCACCGATAAAATACAGATAGAGATTATTTCGGAAATGATAACGGTATGCTTTGCGCCAGTCATAACCCTCTCAAGTCGTCCCGCGCCAATATTCTGCCCGGTATATGTACTTTGTGTTGTCATTAACGCACTTGCAGGAAGTGTCAAGTAGGTTTCTATTTTTTGCGCCACCGAAAAAGACGCTGTCATAACTTCACCATAGCTATTGACTGCCCGTTGAATAAAAACAAAACCAAAAGACACAATAAGCTGCTGCAATGCCATAGGAAAACCTGTTTTTAGCGACTGTTTTGCTAATGACCATTCAAAAGTTAATTCTTTCAATTTCCAATGGAATAAAGGGTACTTTCTAATCATATAGATAAACCCCGCCACGCATGAAACAGCCTGTGCTATATCTGTGGCAACAGCGGCGCCGACAACACCCATTCGAAAGTTGTAAACAAGTACAATATCAAGCGCTATATTGATGACGCTTGCAATCAAAAGAAAATACAGGGTTGCTTTACTATCTCCGATTCCACGAAGAATAGCGGCAATTATGTTGTAACCAAACTGAAACAGAAGTCCCATTGCATAAATTTTGAAATAAGTATCTGCCATAGATAACAGGCTTTCCGGAGTTGCCAGAATATATTTCAAAGCAAAGCGGCTGATAACTACACCAACTGCTGTTGCTATAATCCCCATACCAGTCATAACAAGGAGAGAGGATAACGCCTGTCTGCGCATTTGCTGTTCCTTTCCTGCACCAAAGAGTTGTGCAATCAATACACAAGCCCCGGCAGAAAAGCCGTTTGCCAATGCTAAGAAAGCCAATGTCAGCACACCGCAGGCTCCAACAGCTGCCAATGAAGTTTCGCTGGCAAAATTACCTACGATGATCGCATCCGCTGTATTATAAAATTGTTGAAGCAGCAATCCCATAAACACAGGGAACATAAATGATAAAATTCCTTTCCACGGCGTTCCTTGCGTCAATGTTTTGTTATTCATCGTTTTTGTTCTCCTTTTACCCAGTCCCTTTCCCCAGTTTAAACATTTATATGGAAGCTCCAAGTTGATAGGCTTCTTTCGTCTTTCCCTTGCCCAGCGCTTCACCCAAATTTTTCCAGCTAAGATTTCTTTCATAAGTCCGATACCATGTTACTGCCTGAGAATAATCACCACCGTCCGCAGTCATCAGCAACACACTCTTTTTGGGGAACTTGCTGTATCCCAAGCATTCCAGTTCCGCATATAATCTGTCAGCTGCGGTTTTTAATGTACCTGTTATCGTCCAAAAATACAGCGGAGAAGCAAATACCACCACATCGGCGTCTTCAAATTCAGCATAGATTTGTTCCATATCGTCCTTTTGGCTGCATGGACTTTTGGAATCCTTTCCAGCCCTCAAACATCCTTTGCAGCTATGAATTTCCATCCCATCAAGATAGAAAATCTTTATCTGGTTTCCTGCGGATTCTGCCCCGTCTGCAAAAGCCTCCACCAGTTTTGCTGTACTCCCATTCTTTCTTGCAGCTCCATTCAAAATAATAATTTTTTTATTCATCTGCTTTACGCTCCTGCTTTGCTGTATTTATCATTTAGTGAACAATCTCGGAAGTTTCCTGCACCTATAACTATGATTGTTTTCTTCATTTCAATTCCCTCCTAAATTGCTTTGTTATTTTTCAATGGTTTGACTAATTGTCTGCCTAAATATGTTATAGCAGAATATCCATTGACTTCGAAGATACCAAAATGTTAAAATGGCTTTTAGAAAATCTAAAAGCGAGATGATATCATGTATAGCAAGGAACTTACCACATTTATTTCAGTTGTAGAACAGGGAAGTTTTTTGAAAGCGTCAAAAGAATTGTATATTACGGCTGCGTCAGTGATGAACCGAATTAACAAGTTGGAAGCAAGTGTTGGTGTAAAGTTGATTGAAAGAACCGGTCAGGGAACGCAACTTACCGCCGCCGGGCGTTCCTTTTACAAGGACGCAAAAAAAATCATAAAGCAATCAGAACAGGCGATAGCCCGTACCCGCCAAATTGCCAAAAATGAGAAACAGGCAATCCGTATTGGAACATCTATTCTCCGTCCATGTAAAATGTTGGTAGATTTATGGTCGGAGCTTGATGACGGGACACTGCCTGTGACGATTCGTATTGTACCTTTCGACGATAGCCCGGAAAGTATGGAAAAAATGTTAGAAACTCTTGGCAAGGAAATAGATTGTTTTGTCGGTCCGTGTGATTCTCTCACATGGAAAGAGCGATATAATATCCTTGTGTTAAAACAGGGGGAGTGCTGTATTGCCGTTCCACGGAAACATAGATTAGCTAAAAAAGACAAACTGCAATGGAGCGATTTGGACGGAGAAAATCTTATGCTTGTAAAACGGGGCGACTCTCCTGTACTGGATAGATTGCGTGATGAAATCAAAACAAAACACTCTAATATCAGGATTTTGGATATATCGCATTTTTATGACACGAATGTATTTAATGAATGTGAGCAAACAGGGTGTATCATGGAAACATTAGATATTTGGAAAGACGTTCACCCGTCCATCGTTACTATCCCTATAGAATGGGGATATAAAGTACCTTATGGAATTGTATATGCAAAGCAGCTGTCTGAACCAATGCAGGCATTTATCGATATTATTCAAAACACTTTGGGCAAATAAAATAACAAGACTTGGCTATTCGCGAAATTATTTCCGCAAATAGCCAGTTCCTAATATGATTTGACGGATTCTTGAATATCAGCTCTCTTAATATTCAATCCTAAAATAATCTAAATACGCTTTATATTTGTCCTGTGCAGTTAGGCAGGTATCTTTCAGATAACCCTTTTCATTATTCCATTCTTTCAATCCACGGTAATAAAACATTTTTAGATTATCTTCGATAATGAACGGAACTATATTATATTTCAGACACTCTTTGAACATAATCAGTCTGCCCACACGACCGTTACCATCCTGGAACGGATGAATTCTTTCAAACTTCACATGGAAATCCAGAATATCTTCAAAGGTCTTTTCTTCCTTGGCGTTGTATTCTGTCAGTAATGCTTTCATCTTATCGGCAACCACTTCCGGAAGGGCGGTATCCATGCCGCCAACCTCGTTTGGCAATTTCTTATAATCACCAACAACGAACCAATCTTTTCTAGAATCACTGGTGCCGTTCTTCAGGATCAGATGAAGATCCTTGATGAATTTCTCAGTCAGCTTCGTTTTTGCATTTTCAATAATCATGTCGATGCAACGGAAATGGTTTGCTGTTTCGATTACATCATCCACATTGAGGACTTCATTCTCCACACCGATGGTATTGGTTTCAAAGATATATCTGGTCTGATCGTGGGTCAGACGACTGCCCTCGATATGGTTGGAATTGTATGTCAGCTCAATCTGTGTCTTATGATAAATACCGCCGGAGTATTTGCTTGCTCTCTGCTCTTTCAGAATATCCAACAGAGTAATAGGCTGCTCTTTTCTCTTATTGGTGCGCTCCGGTTTCTCTGCATTTTCAGGAATGTTCCATGTCTTGCCGGTCAGAAATGCACCCATCAAACGTCCCTGAGCGCAGTAATTTCTAACGCTACGCTCCGACACATTCCATTTTTTCGCTATTTCAGTAACTGAAAGGTATCGCATCTGCTATCCCCCATTATAAATCGAATCAAAAACTTCACTAATTTACTATATAGTATACCACATCATCGGCAAAATTTTCAACAATTTTACAATCAATTAGTTCTTTTTTGCCGTTACAGAAAATTCTATTCAGTTTATCTTGATTCAACGCAAGGTAGTATTTTGTGTTTTTGAGATGAGAAACGTGCGATTTTATTTTATGTTACATTATCCAACTCAATATTTCCAATCGGATCACCTTCGTCGTGCATAGCATTATTTACCCATGGCTCAACATCTCCGTCATTATTAATAATTGGTACTTCCATTTTATTGAATACATACTTTCTGTTTTCATATCATTATTATATACCGGCATTGCAAACCTTGTCGTATAGTAATACCAGCCATTAGCAGCATCACTGGAATGCTTTTCTTTCTGGTATATTTTGAACTGGAATACTCATCTGGAAAGTCCTTTCCCAAATATACAACATCACCTGTTTCTGCAATTTCCACAAGTCCTCCAACATAGCGTTTCAGATATTGCTCTCCTTCATTCCAGTCAATCTTCTGTTTATTTAAGAAAATAATATCAGGCAAATCAGAACCACCGGCTTAGCCGGTGGTTCTGATTATTCAAATTCCCTTTACAATCGGCTATTATACCGCATTACCAGTATATTTGCAGTCAGACCAGCGGCTGTTCCACAGAGCATTACAACATTACCCTTTTTAATCTCTCCATTTTCAATGGCATCGATCATCGCTACCGGAACAGAAGCCGATACCATATTGCCAAACTGATCCACCTTGTTTATATACTTGCCCTCCGGTATCTTACATCTTTTCATAACCATACTCAGTGCCTTACTTGCCTGATGTGGAACTACCATATCTATATCCTCCACTGACAGTCCGCTTTCCTGATAACACTCCTCAAACATAAGGGGTAGCCTTTTTGCCGCCAAAGACAGCACCTCTATGCCCTTCATGTCAAACATATACTCTGCTCTGGTTTTGTCACTATAATACTTCGGATGAAAACCTGTCAATCCCCCTCTTATTTCCGTTGCATGCGCCCCTTCCGACCACGTTTTTTGTGCCGCATATAAAATTCCTGTCTGACTATCCCTGCTTCTACTGACGATTACTGCGGCAGCAGCATCACTAAATAGCTCAAAGCTTTCCTTCTGGTTCGAATTTAACCCAAGAGAGGCCAGCTCACTGGAAACAATTAGCACATTGTGATATCTTCCCGCCTCAATCAAATATGAAATCGTATCTAATGCCGTAATAAAGCTTGTACATGTGGTATTTATATCCATTGCAGGAATTTCGCTGCCCTTTGCAATTTGCTCATGAATTAGTGCTGCTGTACAGGGGATGGGCTGAATATCCACCGCCGAAGCCGCAACAATTAAATCAATCTGGGAGATATCCATGTGTGCCCGTTCCATCGCCTGCCTGATTGCATGAATCGCCATCGTAAGCTGTGTTTCTCCTTCTCCTGCCCGATACCTTATCTGTCCATCAATATTGATGGTATTTTGAGGTAAATACTTTCCGTACCCGATTATCTCCACATTTCTCATTTGTTTTCCTCCTATTATTTTTTTCTTTTGGACTCTACCCTTTTTAATTTTTTGCTTCTGTCATAGCTGTACGCAAAGAAGGATATGTCCGGTAATTGAAATTTCAGGTCCTTTGCTAACCGGTCAAACTCCTGTCTAATCGACTTCTGTATTTTCTCCGACTTATTTATGTAAATCTCTAATGCCCCTGACTCTGTCTGCAACACCCTGTAATTCTCAACCTCCCCTGAAAACAACACAACACGCCGGATAAAATCCGGAAATACCTTTACCACCTGTCCGTCCTGTGCATCAAATAAAAAGACATCATCCTCCCGCCCCTCTATCCGCTCCAATGCTGTAAAGCAACTGCCACAGGGACAAGTTCCCTGCTTTTCGACCAAAATATCATTCAGCCGATAGCGGATAATCGGCTGGGATCGCCTTGTAAAATCTGTAATGACAGGGATAAAACGCCTGTCATCAATGTATTCCTTTTCAATATACACAATATCTTCATTTAAATGAATGGTTCCGTACTCACATGTGGTGGCAAGACATCCTTCTGTACATTGATAAACCTGATGCACCGGCTCTATCTGAAACACGCTGGAAATACGCCTGCAATCTCTCTCTTCCAACACCTCTGCGATAGATATAACCTTTTTCGGTCGAATCTTTAATCCCTTATTCTCTATATAGTCACAGATTTCCAGCAGCACTGATGGCTGCCCTACTAAAATGTCTGGACAAAGCTCCTGCAGAGCAGAAATATTTTCTGTAATGGGCTTATAAATATCAAAAAATTCAAACCTGATATTGTTTGATTTTACCGCTTCATATAGGTTGCTGTTTGCGCGCATAAAAAACGCCACCTTGTATTTTTGCAAAATAGAGCCATATAAGACCTTGGATAAAATATACCCCGCCCACTGATTTTTTTCTTCCTCTGCCACGAGAAATATACCTCTCGTATCTGATGTACCTGAACTTAAGCCCACCGTAATGTGATTCAGGGTTTTCGAAAAGCTTCTGGATTTTTCCGAGTCAATGGCAAGCGCCAGTGCTGATTCCCTGTCAATTCCCACCGTATTTAATTCATTAAAATGCTCCATCATTATCTTTTTATTCATTTCCGGAAATGCCGCCAGCTCCTTTCCGGCATAATCCCTGTAAAACGGCGAATTTTTCGTCACAAAGTCTAACTGCTTATCAATTTTCCTTTGCTGATACCGCTCTAAGTATTCCCGGTTCTTCATCCGCAGTTTTTTATAATATAAATAATGTTTTGCAATTACCAGCTTGTTATTCATATATTCGTTCCTCAAATGGTTCATGCGAAAAAATCACCTTTATTTCTCTGTGCTCCCGCTGCAATTTTTGTATTCTTTGTATCGTCTCTTTATATGACTCAAAATCTGCCTGTATTTTTCTTGGAATCCACCGCATTTGCTCTGCTCTTTCCATGAAGAGACTTCCCCAGCTGCTATCCGCAGCAAAAAGCAACTGAAATGCCTCAATATAGATTCCCATCTGCCCCTTGCAGTGTCCGTCCAGTCGAACCCCCCAGATACTGCCGTCGCCTAACAAATCATAAATCTCAGAAAAGTAATCTGACAAAAAATGCTTATTTTTTGTGGGTTGTGCTACCCTTTTACATATCCCCTCACCACATGCTTGTGTCTTCTGGTTTATGTGCGGAACCTGATTTCCAAATACCAGATTACTGATATGAATGTGTTCCATGCTTTCCCATACTTCTTTTGTCGCAATCAGCTCATAGCCTTGAAAATCCTTTAATCCGCCGATATGATCCGGATGAGCATGGGATAAAATAATCTTATCTATGGCTGTGATTCCCTCCTGCTGCAATCGGTAACGAATGGTATCCGCCTCCTTCACATGGGTTGGATTCAGCAGATTATATATCAGTGATATGATACCGTTTTGATAAATTCTTTTTGAATATCCCGTATCAAACAAAACATTGCCATATTTCTTATGGGTGATTAAAACAACCATTGCAGGGAACTCCAGCCGCTTATCTCTCTCATGCTTAACTATGTGTGACAGATGATTCACACAATATCCACATTGAAATAATTTAATTCTTTCGATTAGCACTCCACCAGTCTCCATATTCCCTTATTCCTTCCTCCAATGTTTTTTGGGGTTCATAATGTAATTTTTCTCTTGCTTTCTCTATATCAAGTGTCTGTGAAAATGCTAATGTACAGACTGTATATTTTGTAAGCACCGGCTCTGATTTTAAACGGAAGGTTTTATATATCCACTCAAAAACGCAGGCTGCTGCATAAATAACCGAAAACGGCAGCTTTAGGAATCTTGCCCTTTCATTTGCAGCATGACAGAACTGCTCTAGCAGTACCTGAAATTCCTTTGGTTCTCCATTGGTAATATTAAACACCTGTCCCTCTACGCCCTCTGCTGTCATGGCAAGAAAACACGCATAGGCTACATTTTCCACACATGTAATATCTACAAGATTCCTGCCATTATTAAATAATGGAATCCCCATTTTGCTGTTTGCCCGCATCAATCGGGGCATAAGGCTTGGATCTCCCTTTCCAATCAATCCTCTGGGACGCAATATCACTACATGCAGCCCCTTCTTCTGGAAAGTCTGCAGGGCTTCCTCTGCCATAATTTTTGTCCGGATATAATAATTTAACCGATTATTCTTATCCACGTCCGTTTCTAATATATTAAATCTATCGCATTTATCCGAATACACACTTGGAGATGATATATATACCATTCGCTTTACCTTATACTGCATCACCAGCTCCGCAATATAAGTCGTGCCTGACACATTAATCCGATAAAAATCCTCCCACTTTCCCCATGCACTTGATAAGGCACCTGCATGGATAACATAATCAATCGCCTCCTGTGCAAATACATGTTCCAGTGCTTCCCTGTCCGTAAAGTCAATCTGAAAAAAAGTACAGCCTCTCTTCTCCAGCTCTCTACCCCGCTTCTCGTTTCTTCCAATTGCGATTACCCGATATCCGAACTTTTGCAATTCATCAATTACATATCCACCTAAAAAACCGGTGGCTCCAGTCAATAGTACTGTCTCCTTCATCCGCTGTTCTTCCTCTCCATAGCCTGTTCAATCAGCTCTACTGCCCGTGCTGTTCCATCCTGCTGCCTCAAAATCTTCTGCATACGGGAAATCTCCAAATTATCTTTACTTTCCCATGCAGCTTCCAGCCATTCTCTCCGAAATTCCTTTCTAAAAAAACCCAGTTTCTTTTTCTGAACGGTTCTAGAATCCAAACGCTGCTCCTCCTGTTTTGGAATGCACAGCTGAGGAATACCGAAATAAATGCTCTCATAAACACTGTTTAATCCGCCCTGATTCACAAACAACCTGCAGTGAGGAATCACATCAATCTGATTCACCCATTTACATAAAGTGATATTATCATGCGTTGTTTTTATTTCTTGGTCTCCCACAACCGCAATTATTGAATATTTTGAGCCTTCCTCCTCTAAAAACAGGCTTTTTAATTCCTTGATATTGTCTGTAAATACGCTTCCCATGGAAATATATAAATCATAGGCTTCATATTCCTTTTGCGGCTCATGAAACATTGCAATCTTATCCTTTAGCGTGGTGCCGACAAAATGCACTCCTTTAGAAAACGTTCTATAAAATGGCTGAAATTCCTTTGGAGAAAGTACGATCGTGGTCTTAGCACGGTTCATAAATAAATCAATCATCCGAAATCTCGGCAGACTGTTTTGCCGCCTGAAATGTCTTTCATCCTTTATTACCTTCTGAATGCCCTTCCTATTTTTCAAATACAATAAAACACTGGAGGGAAACATGTGTGAAAACAAGAAAACGGGTAAATTAAATGCCAACGTTGCTACCATGCAGACTGACGGTATCTGTGTCCGATGTGCAATATTTTTTGCAAATGCACACATAGAGTCATATAAAATTATATCCGGCTGCTCACGCTCCACAACAGGCAAATAAAGCGGATATGCTTCCTGATTCAGTGTAGTTAACGCCTTCATCAATTCATAGAAATTTGCCGTAACATCCTTTAGCACAAGGTTTTCAAAGTCCAGACTATATGAAACATATTCTGCGCCGCACTGCTCCACCAACTTCTGAAATTCTGAGGTTATATAACACTGAACCCTATAACCCTTTTCTACAAGTCTTTTTATAATTGGGAGAACACACAAGCTATGCCCATAGGCAGGTGTCATAAAAAAAACAATGTTACCCTTATGTTTCATTATACACCTCCCCTATTGCCGAATGGTTATGGACTGTTAAAACACTTTTTTATCTGCCATCATTATAACATCTACCATAAACATCCACAATATTCAATTTTTTTCCGTATCTTTCGACTTTTGAAGACACGTAACATTTCATCTAATTTATCAACGTTTATAACCCAATGTCAAGTTTCGCAAGCAATGCAGACTACATCTATTACCTATTAAGGGAAAAACATCGACCCTAGGAAAACAAGCGGTTGCTATGCAGCCGCTTGTTTTTTATGCGCTTGGTATAATAAACCAATGGCAAATATTTTTTGTCACCCTACCAAATCCACAACCAGCTCTGAAAATATTCCCGAAATGCTGATTTCATTTTCACTGTCAGCAACATTTTCACACTCTGCCGGTTTTCCTTCTTTTACATAATAAACATTACATTTTCTGCCCCTATTGATAACATTTACAATGTTTTCTTCCGGAATATGCACAATTGCTTTTGCCTTCCATTGGTTAATATCCAATCTTCCCATAACATTATCAATCGTAATGTCATAATCTGTCTTTGCTGTGAATTCCAAATTCCCACTGCTGTCTGAAATCAGGACCTGCGCTGCATCACCATCATATTCTAAATGGTTCAGATGAAGATTGCTTATTGTAAGAAGTTTAACGCCGGCTGTAATCTCACAATGGTCAGAATATTTATTCGGAAGAATGATCTCAACTGTCAGCGACTCCTCTGCTTCATAGCGGCTCAGCTTATTTTTGTTAATACAAATTACATCAAGCTTGTTTTTCCTGTCATCCAGCTTTATCTTAAACATAGAGTCTAAATTCTCAAGGGTTTCAGAAGACAGCTTAACATGCAGCTTCTCATCATCGCCTGATGACAGCATGATTGTAGCCGCACTGCCAATATTGACATCAAAATGTTTCTCACAGTCAATATCATAAATGGTTTCACTTGTATACACAAGTGTTTCCGGCGCTGCTTTTGTGACAGAATCCGTAAGCAGCTCATCTATAGTAGTCTTAAAAATCTCTGCTATGATTACCATATTTTCAACATCCGGTAAACCTTTTCCGGTTTCCCACTTCGTGATAGCCTGCCTTGTAACACCGATTTTTTCGGCAAGCTGCTCCTGTGAGATACCTTCTTTTTTTCGTATTTCCTTTAATTTTTCAGAAAAATTCATACTAATCCTCCATTCCATCAATCTTTTAAGAGTGAATATGCAGTAATTTTTTTAATTGGCGCAGAAAGAAGTATACTGATTACAAATGCCACCGCAGTAAACATTATGGCAAATGCAATTAATATCCAAACAGATACTTCAAAATGATTTTTTACAGCCCCAATCAGGGAAAAAATGATATTGTTGATTGCGGGAAGATACCACAGCCCGGCTATTGCCGAAATGATTGACGCCACAGCCACAACGGGTATAAATCGAAGCGCTGTCTTAACCGTAAGCTGCCTGTTTGTGTATCCAATCGCTTTATAGATGCCAAATTCCTGTCTGCGTCTGCTTATCATTGAATTTATGATCACATACAACACAAGCAGCACCATCAGAACGGAAATTACAAACAGGATTATCACAATTACAGAAACAATGCCCGTATACATCATTCTGCCATTTTCACTCATCTGCTCAAAATTTACGGATGATTTAATGATCGCATTGTGGTTTTCTTCATACTCTTTTATAAACGCATCGGCATTTTTATCATATAAGTAAACATTGACGGAATTTGTTGTATCGCCAATTTTTTCATATCCTTCGCTTGTCAACTGACATACCATTCCTGCATTATTCACACTTTGAATATAACCGGTTACAATGTAATCCGCCGATTTATCGCCAACCGTAAGCTCTATTTCATTACCGATAGGGTAATTGTCCGAAATTGCATTTCCTACTGCAATTTCATTATCTTTCACAGGACTTTTGCCCTCGTAACATATATCATTTGTTGCTTTGGAAAAATCTTCACACACAAAGGCAGTAAGGCTTCCTTCTGTATAACTTACAGGTACAGATGCATATTCCACAAAAATCCTGACACGACTGTCATTTTCAAGAAGTTCCTTAAGTTCCGTCATTTTTTCATCCTCTGCCGTAAAGATAACAGAGGGTAATTCTTCTGAAAGTGTATTCATAAAATTATCCGGTTTGACATTTACATTATATAGAAACGTTCCCGCGAAAGACAGCAACACCATAATACCACATGATACAATAAACAATAAAATATTTTGTCCCGCCGATTCGTCTCCTGTGATGCCTCTTATGGCATTAATCGGCTCTAATCTATGTATTTTCCCTGCTGAAATATAGGAAAAAAGTGATATCGCGCATGTCAGTGTCAGCATTACAATCATCAAAGCCATTATATCAAAATCAGGCGTATAAGAAAATCCTGATTGGATTGCTAAAATACCTGCTACGAAAGGCAAAACTGCATAAGACAAGGCTATCCCGATTACCGTAGAAACAATGCCTACAAGCATGTAGGGCATAACTGTTGAAGCAATAATCAGATGGCTTGTATAACCCATCGCTTTTAATACCCCCATCTGTGCCAGTTCGTCTTCGATTGCACTTCGTATCCGAAAGTTACTGAGAAAAATACTCACTACCAGTATAATGGCAGCAAGCGCCAAAAATATAACGATCAGCAGGGTACAAACCATCGTTCTGGTCTGCTTTGAGGTATCTCTGTCATTGATATTTAATAATGCAATTCCCTTTTCTCTTAATATTTCGGAGATTGTATTTTTCATTTTGCTTAAACCAGCAATGCCGGTTGTTTTTAAGGAGTATTCTACAACGACATGATCACGATATTTATCCGCAAAGTCCTCATAGACAGCTTTTGGGAAATAAGCGCCAATCATCCCGGTACCGTAATTTCCATACTGCATTTCCAATACAATTCCGCCAATATCATAAGTATGCTCCTTGCCATCTATGGAATAAGCAATACTGCCGCCTTCCGCAAAACCGCCCAATTCCTTCATATACATGGGAATATAAACAGTACTGCCACTCTTCCCGGAATATTCCGTAACATCAAACAAATTCAGCGTTCTTTCCTCATCAAGATTGTAAAAAACAGTATTCATGTCAAAATCAGAACCTGCAAATTCACGGACTGTTACCGGAGTAAATACCCCCTCATGCTTTTCAACAAATGATACCCCGTCAATTTCTTCCACTTCTGCGAGAAGATCTTTATTATCCTGAACATGTGGAATTATAAAATTGATATCCGCTGTATTCAGCTTGTCAAACAGACCGTCATATGCGTTAAATGTTTGAAAAGC
>JAAUZZ010000032.1 GCA_014804345.1 Lachnospiraceae bacterium
GTTGCAAAATATTATGTAAACTCATACCGTAACTGGATGAAATATGAGTTCCCACAGGCGGATTTCTATTTCCTTTCTGTGGCGACGATGACAAAGTATTACAAAGCCACGCCTGACAAAGCGATATTTAACGACACACTGGCAGCGGCATTTCCGGACAAGTTCCTTGATTATACGGATTTTTATGCGTCGAGAAGCAAGGACAGAATGATTGATACGATCCATTGGGACAGCGATACCTATATCGACTTGATTTTGGACGTAATGGGGAAAGTTGCGCAGAACAGACCGAAAACAGTGGAAGTGGAATATACGGTTACGGACGTAGATGAAGTATTATACACAAATGACACAACAGTCTTTTATGTACAGCCCGCAGTTGAGAGCGCGGTCGTTTCGGCTTTCTGCGAAACAGGCGTTCCAGTACAGGTGACGGGCGTTACAAGCAACGGTTTTTACCGTGTCTGCATCAGCGCTGACGGAGAGGAAAGCTTTGTTGCGGGAGACGGTTTGTCACAGTAGTCAACCCCCTTTTCTTTTGCAAAACGGTTGAAAAACCCTCTGAAAAGAAATATAATACATCTTATAGAGAAGCTACAAATAGGAGAAACTCACGGAAGTTACGTGAAAATGCAACAGACTGATACCAACAATGTTTAGAGGAAAGGAAGAAGCTTTATGAGAAAACAAAATCAGAAGAAAACCTACAGAATTGTGTGTGCAGCGGTGTTGACGGCAATTGCTGTAATGTCTGTCGGTGCAAACAGCATGGCGGCAGAAGAAACTGTAAATACTCCGGTGGCAGAAACAGGTCTTCCGATGACGCCGCCCGATTTGGCAGNAGGNNTTGGACAAATGCAGCAGCCCACACAGATTGTCGGNAATTTGTATCGCAGCGAGCTGACAAATGAGTGGATTGACNTAAGCTTGATGCAGCAGCGTCCTGTGGCGATTATGGTNGACAACGAAAAGATTGCACTGCCGCACTACGGGCTGACAGAGGCGGACGTGGTGTATGAGATGATGAACAGCACTGCAAATGATCGGATTACGCGTCTTATGGCAGTGGTGAAAGATTGGGAAAAGATNACGCAGTTTGGAAATATCCGCAGNACAAGGCAGACGAATGTTATGCTTGCGGCAGAATGGAATGCNGTTTTNTGTCATGACGGAGGACCGTTCTANATCAATGAATGGATTNCAAGAGATTATGCNAATAATNTGAGTGGCGGATTNTCCCGAATCAATAACGGTAAAGCAAGAGAATTTACNGANTATATTACCGCAGGTGANCTGAACAGGAGAATTCAGAGCGCAGGNTATACCAAANAGTANAATGCCTTTTATCCCGGACAGCATTTTANTTTNTCCGANNTNGAACTGGANTTNTCNGCAAATCCTACGGCGAGAGTNTGCAATCAGATTGCCCTGCCGTTCCCGCACAATCAGTCGACGCTGATTTATAATGCGGCAACNGGTACTTATGATTATTANGAGTACGGAAAAGCGCANACGGATCCGTTGCACAANAATGCNCCGNTAACNTTTAAAAATCTGNTGATACAGGATACGACATTTGCGCAGCTTGATAAGAACGGATATCTGATNTACAATGCAATCGATGCCGGACGTTCNGGCTACTATATCACAAACGGAAAAGCGATTGAGGTGGTATGGGCAAAGGTTGGGGAGAATTTGCCGACNNTGTATTTTGATAAACTCACAGGNGCNCCGATTCAGATNAATACAGGAAAGACNTATATNGCGNTGGTNCCTTCCGATTCTTGGNNAAATGTTGTGATNCAGTAGAATNAATANNTNCCCGGCAGGCGATAAAGGNACAAAAAACGGAGGAGTTTATGAAAAAATTTAGGAGAAACATAACGTTTNGCGTGTCTGCCATGCTGATTGGGAGTATGATACTCTTATCGGGGTGCAAAGNGTCTGACGGACCNACNTCGGAGATTGAAGTNTTGCCGGACGAANNGGTTGTAGANGTTGTTGCGGCTNCGGANACGCAGCCNGCAGNGCCGGAANCANNGGACNAAANGCANGANAAACCCGAAANAAANATCNAAACNGAAACNANGNCAGANCNTGCGGAAGAAGAAACGGTNCAGACAAAGCCGCANCCGGANAACGAACCGGATCANAANGAAACCGTTCCCGCAGNGGGAGAAGATGTGGCTAGTNTGGNTCNGGAGNGCTCTGTGTCGGACAGCGATTATGCCGTGATNGTTAANGGCGTAACAATCCCCCTTCGCGGCGATATGCGTAACTATACGGCNTCCTTGGGAGATCCGNATGACTTTGCTTCTGCCAAAAGCTGTACGGAGGCGGGNGAGGACAAGGTCTATACATACGGCGGCGCGGTAATCTATACTTATATTACAAACGGTGCGGATGTCATTTCACTGATTGAGATTACGGGCAGTGAAACGCTCGTGTCNGGAATTCATATCGGCAGCACGAAGGAAGAGGTTATNGCGGCATTCGGNAGCGCTTATNCGGAACAGGGCTCGGAATGGCTGTACGAGATGGGAAATAAAACAATCGGTNTGGAGATGTCCGGTGATAAGGTATCTTTCATAGAACTGTTTGGATAATAATGGAGGATTAAGATGGTATTTAGTTCAGGTATCTTTTTATTCTTCTTTTTGCCAATCGTATANCTGTTATACTGTATCTGCCCGAATTTAAAATTNAAAAACGCATTGTTAATTTTGGCAAGTTTGTTTTTCTATGCCTTTGGCGAGCCGATCTACATTTTTTTGATGATCGGCTCGATTTTTGTAAATTATTGTCTNGCGCGTNTGATNGCGGCGAGNCGGCAGTGGGCNAAAGCCGNGCTTNTTTTGACNNTTGTGTTTAACATCGGTCTTTTGGCAGTGTTTAAGTACAGTGCGCTGCTCGTGGAAANGGTNGGAGGNCTTTTTGGTTTGTCGTTTGCCGTTCCCGAAATNGCGCTTCCGATTGGCATTTCGTTCTATACGTTTCAAGCGCTTTCNTATTGTATNGANGTATACAGGGATCGGNATACCGTGCAGAAAAATGTGTGGAAACTGATGCTCTACATATCGTTTTTCCCGCAGTTGATTGCGGGACCGATNGTAAAATATCATGANATTGAGGCGCAGCTTTCCGACAGGCGTGTCACAATCGAGGATTCTGCNATCGGNATTCGACGTTTNATCTGNGGTCTTGCGAAAAAACTTTTGATTGCAAATGCGATGGCGTATATTGTGGACACNCTCTATACGACATCGCTTGATTTTTCACTGACCGCATGGCTTGNGGCAGTCTGCTATGTNTTTCAGATTTATTTTGACTTTAGCGGTTATTCGGATATGGCGATCGGGCTGGGGCGGATGTTTGGGTTTACTTTTCAGGAGAATTTTCAATATCCGTACATCTCGGGAAGCATTCAGGAATTTTGGAGAAGGTGGCATATTTCGCTGTCTGCATGGTTTAAGGAATACCTTTACATTCCGCTTGGNGGAAACCGCAANGGNGNNGGCAGAACGATGTTAAACAANCTTATCGTGTTTATGGCAACGGGNATATGGCATGGCGCAAACTGGACGTTTCTTGTATGGGGGCTGTTCCACGGATTGTTTATCACACTGGAATACAAGAAGCTGATACCGCTNAAAAATAAAGTATTTGCGCATGTTTATACAATGNTTGTGGTNATTTGCGGNTTTGTGATNTTNCGNGCNGATACGATCGGACAGGCGGGACATATTCTNNCGTCGATGTTTANGGGATTTCATGCAAAGGCGGCGGAGCTTGTGCTGATCGCGAAACTTTTAACGCCGTACAATGTCGTGTNTCTGCTTGCNGCGNTTGTGCTTAGNGCGCCGGTTTCCAANTGGATTGCNAAGAAGGTAAAGAATACGGCGGTTTCGTATGNNGCGTCCTTGGNTTTGCTGATTTTGTGCATCTTAAATCTGGCATCAAGCAGTTACAATCCGTTTATTTATTTNCGCTTTTAATAGGGAANCGNGACGNNGTNTTGATAAAAGAAANAGAATGAGGATATTACTATGAAGAGAGAACATGNNGCGGCATGGATTTTTGTGACNGCGTTTTTTGTGCTTTGTATGATTCCTTCCGTGGGAATGCTGTTTTATCATGCAGANCTTGCGGAAAACAGGNCNNTGTCGGANAAGCCCGCGTTTCGGACGGCGGAGGGAACATGGAACAAAAATTATTTTCAGGATNTGCAGACATATGTATCAGAGCATTTTGCCTTTCGCGGGNAGTTGGTGGCGGCGGACAGNATGGTAAAATATAAGCTGTTTCACACGCCTTGTGACGATCANGTTGTNATNGGAAAGGANGGCTGGCTCTTTTTNGGAGAAACGCTTGCCGATTATGCNGGNGTTACGCTGACGGANGATGAGNTGAATNNGATTGTGAAAAAAATGTCAGATGTTTGCGATTACATTCAAGGTCANGGAAAACAGCCGCTTTTTGTNATTGTTCCAAATAAAAATANTATTTATTCTGAATATATGCCCGCGCGTTTCGGCAGCAAGGCAGATCAGNGTAATCTGACGCTGNTNCAGGNGAAATTGTCGGCNNANGNTGTGCCGTATGTGGACGCGCAGCGGATTTTGCTGGANCAAAAGGCAAAAGACGAANTGTATCTNCACGAGGACACGCACTGGAACAATACGGGCGCAAGGCTTGTTTTNAATGAAATCTACGGATTGTANGGTCTTTCTGATAATTATGCGCTTACAGGATATACTATAGAAGAAAGNCATAGTCCGGATTTATATCANATTCTTTTTCCCGANGCGCAGCANTGTGAGGCGCAGCGCATTTATGAGGANGNNAAAAGCTATGATTATATCGGCAGACTGCACAGNCTTGANGATTTGACNATNCGCACACAGGCGGCGGACGGGAACGGAAAATCCATTCTTGTNTATCGTGACAGCTTTGGCAGGGCGATGATACCGTACATGGGCCAAACNTTTGACANNGNNNTATTTAACCGCTCAACGCCNTATGACCTTTCACTTGTGGCGGATACGGATTGTGATTATGTGCTGATNGAGATNGTAGAGCGGAATTTGGCGGACTTGGGTGAAATCGAGATTCCCTGAAAAATTCGTTNACATAATAATATAAAAAAACAATGAATNGCATTGACGAAATGATAGCAAAAAGGTTATAATAAAAGCACCGTGCAGCCGGGGCGGTAGCGGNGCCTTGTACCTTCAATCCGCTATAGTAGGGGTGATGGACGGCAAGAGGGTCTGCACTGATGCAGCTGCCCTTTATAAGTGGCGTTGAAGTTTGGGTCTTACGCAATATGTGCCATCGAACCGTGTCAGGATAGGAATATAGCAGCACTAAGGTGGATTTCGTATGTGCCGTGAGGGNGCCTGGCGGAGCAGGCTGTAAAGGTAACGTGCATGGGTAACAGATTCGAAGTCGTNCGCNCGGTGTGTGAGTAAAGTTAAGGGTTATAAAGTTACAAAAAGGGGAGAAAGACAATGAAGAAAATGAACATGAAAAAAAGTATCGCTTTATTAATGGCAGTGACTTTGGCAGCGACAGCAATGACTGCCTGCGGAAACAAAAACAACAACGANGAGCCTGCAACCGAGATTGATTTTAACGATGTGTCCGATAACAAGACGGAAACAGAAACAAAGNCGGAAACTACCCCGGAGGAGCCNGTCGAGGAAACACGCGAGGGGATGTANCGCAGCGAGATTACGAACGAGTGGATTGACGAGAGNTTAAAGGANCAGCGTCCCGTAGCNATCATGGTGGATAACGAGTCGATTGCGCTGCCNCACTACGGTCTTACGGANGCGGATGTCGTATATGANATTATGAACAGCACGGCAAACGGCAGGATCACACGTTTTATGGCGATTGTGAAAGACTGGGGAAAGATTGAGCAGTTCGGAAGCATCAGAAGCACAAGACCGACAAACATNATGCTTGCGGCAGAATGGAATGCTGTGCTTTGCCACGACGGTGGTCCGTTCTATATAGATGATTGGATCGCAAGAGATTATTCCGCAAACTTCAGNGGCGGATTTTCGCGCGTGAATAANGGAAAATCAAGAGAATTTACAGAGTATGTATGTGCGGGCGATTTGGACAAGAAGTTCAGCGATTCCAAGTATGGCACAGAGTACAATAAATATTATCCGGGACAGCANTATTTCTTCTCGAATACCGAGGTTGATCTGTCCGATGTGGGAGATACGANNGACTGTACAAAGATAGANCTNCCATTCCCTCACAACAGCTCAAGGCTTGAGTATAATGAGAGTACAGGAACATATGATTACTTCGANTACGGAAAGGCGCATGTAGACCCGCAGCATGACAATGCGCAGCTTACNTTTAAAAANNTNNTGNTACAGGATACAACCTTTGCGCAGCTTGACCAGAACGGATATCTCATCTACAATGCGATCGATTCGGGACGTGACGCATATTACATCACAAACGGAAAGGCGATTGAGGTGACATGGATTAAGGCAAGNGAGAGCGAACCGACCATCTATCTGGATAAGAAAACAGGAGAACAGATTGAGCTCAATACNGGTAAAACGTATGTNGCGTTAGTTCCTTCGGATTCATGGAACGATGTTGTGATAAAGTAATCAATTAATNNATGCTAAAACAAACGGATACTCAAANCAGGGTATCCGTTTTTGTTTTAGAAGACTAGGAGGTNAAGATGACAAGAGAAGAAGCAAGAAAGAAAGCAGANGATTTGGTCAGCCAAATGACGCTTGAGGAGGCGGCATCGCAGCTGCGATATGACGCTCCGGCGATAGAACGGTTGGGGATTCCCGAATANAACTGGTGGAATGAATCGCTTCACGGAGTGGCNCGGGCGGGNGTTGCAACNTGTTTTCCACAGGCAATCGGTTTGGCTGCCACATTTGATACAGAGTTTGTGAAAAAATTGGCAGAGGCAATTGCACTGGAGGCAAGAGCAAAGTANAATGCCTATTCCTCACATGGAGACAGAACCCAATATAAGGGAGTTACCATGTGGGCGCCCAATATCAATATCTTTCGGGATCCCAGATGGGGAAGAGGTCAGGAAACTTTTGGCGAGGATCCACAGCTTACGGCAGAGATGGGTTGTGCNATGATAACAGGACTGCAGCAGAAGAAAGACGGNTATATGACAACGGCGGCGTGTGCCAAGCATTTTGCTGTGCATTCCGGTCCGGAGGAATTGCGGCACGANTTTGATGCAAANGTATCTCAAAAGGATTTGTGGGAAACATATCTTCCGGCGTTTGAGGCATGTGTGAAAGAAGCGGGCGTGGAAGCGGTTATGGGCGCCTATAACCGTACAAACGGAGAGCCTTGCTGCGCACANGAATATCTGATGAACGAGGTNCTAAGAGGTGAATGGGGCTTTGCGGGACACTATGTTTCCGACTGTTGGGCAATTCGNGATTTTCACGAGAAGCATCATATTACAAAAGAGCCGGAGGATTCGGTATCGCTTGCGCTCGGAAAGGGCTGTGACTTAAACTGCGGTTGTACCTATCAGAGAATTTTAAATGCCTATGAACAGGGAAAGGTTACAAGGGAACAGATAAATGCCAGCGCTGTAAAGNTGTTTACTACGCGATATCTGCTTGGCTTGTTTGACCAATCGGCGCTTGATGAGATTCCTTACAGCGTAGTGGGGTGCAGAGAACATTTGGATCTGGCATATACGGCGGCAGTGAAAAGCTGCGTGCTTTTNAAAAACGACGGNCTTTTGCCGCTGGACAAAAAGAAGTACCGGTCAATCGCNGTGATNGGTCCGAATGCGGACAGTGTAGCNGCNCTTGTGGGAAATTANAACGGGACTCCGCCAAGAGCCGTTACGCTGTTACAGGGAATCNGTGATTTTTGCTTTGCGAACAATATTGAGGTNCATTATGCNCAGGGNTGTCATTTATATGANAATACACCNCCGAAAAAGCCNCATNTGGGNTATTTTGTGACAGAGGGNGTGATTGCCGCCCAAAATTCGGATCTTGCGATTCTCTGCGTTGGACTGGANGCCGGATTGGAGGGCGAGCAGGGNGACAGGGGAAATCAGTTCCCAAGNGGCGATAAATTGGATCTGCTGCTGCCCGAAACACAGCGAACATTGATTGAAGCTGTGGCAAANACAGGTAAACCGTTTATCCTCATCAACGCAACGGGGAGTCCGATNGATCTGTCTGCTTATGAAGAACGGGCGGGCGCGATTTTGCAGGTATGGTATCCGGGAGGCGAAGGCGGACGTGCAGNCGCGGATATTCTCTTCGGAAATGCGGCGCCGCAAGGGAAACTTCCGGTTACATTTTATTATAATAAGAACGATATTCCCGATATCAAAGATTACGCGATGAAAGAGCGCACTTATCGGTATCTGACAAAGAAGCCGTGGAAACCGTTTGGTTTTGGTCTTACATACGGGACGCTTGAAATCAATGATGTGGAAACGGNGATACAGGNATCCGACTGTGAAGGACTTACAGTTGAAAAGACCGGGCAGGGAAATTGGCGCATTCGGATACACGACCAAAAGCTTTATGACAAAATCGCGGATAAAGGACTTGAAATTAAGGTTTCTTGTATAACAAAAAATGACACGAGTGTCAGTGATACCGTGCAAATTTACGTGCATGTAAACGGATCGGATAACGAAATTCCGAATGCGAAGCTTTCCGCATTTGGACGTATTCAGGTAAAACCGGGTGAACAGGCGCAAAAGACGTTTCAGATTCCGACAAAGGCATTTACCACAGTTGACAATGACGGCATACGAAAAGCGGACGGCATCGGGGCGGATATTTATATTGGCTTTTCATCGGAACAATAGAACAGACGCATGCTGCTGAGCTTATGTTTTCCAATCAAATACCATGTACAAATCGAAATTTTACTGGTAAAATGTACGGTAAGGGTAACGTGAAAAGTACTTCTAACCACTCACAGCAGAGGCTGCTTCGTGGAGAAGCGCTAAGTTTCACGCTTTGATATACAAAACGACAAAGGAGAACAAACTACATGGATTTCAATATGGCGTTTGCTGTTCTTAACATAGAAATGACAAAGGATGAAAACCTAATCCGCAGCGCGTATCGTATGGCGCTGCCCGCTAACAATCCCGAGGAGAATCCCGAAGGGTTCAAATCGCTGCGGGAGGCTTATGAAAAAGCGCTTGCATACAGCCGTATTCCCGACAGTGTACGGAAAAGGGACGATCCGGAAGACGATACACCAATCGGGTTATTGCGAAAAAAAATTGAAAAGAATTATCACAGTATCTCCGCGCGAATTGACTGCGAATCGTGGAAGGAACTTTTGCGCGACAATGCGTTTGACGACCTTGATTATTATGAAGATGCGAAGTGGGTGTTGTTTATTTATCTTGCAAACAATTACCGCGTACCGAACGAAGTCTATCGGGTTTTGGATGAACGTTTTGAAATCTGCGAAAACGCGCAGGAATTTAAGGAAAAACTGCCGGTTGGTTTTGTGGATTATATGGTCTCCTGTATCAATAACGGAAACGGCGGTTACTCCCATGAGTGGCTGGCGATGCTTGAGGGAGCGGACGATGCGGATTACGATGCCTTTTTAAATTATGTGCATGAGCTTGAGGGCGCGATGCGCGAGGAGGATAAGACGCATGCGGGCAATTTGATCAAGACGATTGATGCGCTTGAGATCAGTCATCCCTACTATATGCTTGACAAGGCGGATTATCTGCTTTCGGAAGGGAAAGATGAGGAGGCAAAAGTGCTTGCGTTTGCGGTTTTTGAGGTAGAGGCGTATCGGGACAATATTGATATCCAGATGCATTGCGGTGCGACGCTTTGGCGTGCGGGAGAAAAAGAGAAAGCATATTCTGCTTTGTGTCAAAGCCTTGCGCTGAATGACGAAAATTATATCGGAAATAAGTATGCCGCATTTTACGAGATGGAGCATGGGGAGCTGCGAAAAGCGCTGCAACATGTTTATGCCATCAGGAATCTCAGCAATGACGCGGAACTGAATGAGGCGGCAGATCGGCTTGAACAGGAATTTATCGCATTGTGCGAACAAAATACGGAAAACTTGGAATCCGAGGATGTGCGTCTGTTGGTGTATGCGTACAGTTATCAGGGAAATCCCGACAAGGCGATTGCCGTGATTACGTCAAAGCCTTCCTATGAAAAAGAGATTAAGGGCTATTACATGCTCCTTTCCTATATGTATAAGCAGAAACAGGATTATCCGATGGCGTTAAAGTATGGAAAGCTAAGACTGGAGAGTATCGGGGAAAAACTTGCCAAATTGGAGGCGGGAGCGCCTGTCGATGAGGACGACACAAAGGAATCGCTCATGCGAAGTCTTTGCGATTCCAATCTGCAGCTTGGTCTGGTTTTGATGATGCAGGCAAAGAATGCGTGGCTGCGTAAGGAGCGCATGAAATTATATCGTGAGGCTGTATCGTTTCTTTTGGCGGCACAAGATATCACACCCGAGAACGTGACAGTACAGATCAACCTTGCGTACTGTTATTCCGAAATAAGGGAATATGGGAAAACATATGCAATTTATGAGGAATTGATCCGTCAGCTTGGTGAACAGAACGGTCTGCTCTTTTTAAAGCAGAGAGTATGCTATGAGATGGGGAGAGGACAGGAAGTTATCGGGCTATTTTATCAGATGTTGGATCAGGGTGCGCGGGATGCGGGAATCTACGAGTACACGGTGCGGGTCTTCTTGGACAATGAACAGCTTGACGATGCCAAAAATATCCTTGCAAGGGCCGATGAGGCAGAGGTGACAAGTTATGGTCTGCGTGCGCTAAATCTGATCTATCGCTGTCTTTCAAGTCCGGCGGACAATGGTTTTGCGGCAGATTTAGACAGAGAGCTGGATGAGATGCTGCGCGAAGGCGAGCAGGATGCGGAAAATTTCTATACCAAAGATTATCTTGCGGAGCTTTATTATCTGAAGGCGATTTTATCGGCACAGTTTCGACAAAACAAAAGACAGCATCTTCTCAGTGCGATTGAGGTTCATGATCGTGCAAAATATCACAATGCGCTTGCGGGTCTGTATATTCAAAATGAACAGCCACAGGAAGCATTAAATGAATATCTTTATATTGAGCAGAATTTTACACCGAGTGCGGATCTTTTTTTGAAAATGGCAGAACGCTATTTTGAAATGGACGATATGGACCATGCGTGTGAATATACAAAAAAGATGATTGATTGCGCACCCGAAAACGCACGTGTCTATCGGGCAGCAGCGATGCTCTATGCTGATATTGCCTCCCGCAGGTGGATTTATTATCATGATGTCATCAGACTTTGGAAACAGTATATTGCATATGATCCGGAAGACATCGCTTATGCGTATGCCCGTTGCGGTTCCGCATATCTGCATCTCGGAAACTATCGGGAAGCGCTTTTCTGCCTTCAGGAGTCGGATCGGCTTTCGCAAGAGGAGCACAGATATGATGTCTATATCATGATAGGAAGAGCATGTGCCGGATTGGGACGCTATGAAGAGGCGGTTTCCTATATGGAGCAAGGAGTCAGACTCATTAAGGAGAGTGAGAAAGGCAAGGAATATGCTTATCAGGCAGTGCTTTCATTAGGACACGTCTATATGAAGCTTGGAAGGCTTGATGCCGCCGAAAAACTGATACAGGATCATATGGAGTATTATAAGTCGAATAAAAAAGCATATGCAGTCATAGCGCTCAAAGACATGTATGTTTCGGTAGGCGCGTATGAAAAGGCGATTACGCTGTTGAAAATGTATACATACAGAGAGAAGATTATAGGCGAAGGTTTTTATACATATATGATGCTTTCTTTGCGTCATCGGGCGTGTACCACGCAAAGAGAAAAGTGGCTGCTTTTTTGGAAAGTCAAAAAGGCGCTGCGCCAATATGACAGGGACGATCTGCGGGAACTCTACTCCGATATGCTCGCGTATGATTTCCTCCGGGTAAGGGAAGCAATTTTTGTGAGGGAAAAGATAAAGACAATTCGGGGAATTGTGTGGGATCAGAGCAAGCATTGTCTGCTGGACTTGATACGCCTCAATAAATTTTTACAGAAAGAGGATGAAGTAGCGCATTATAAAAAACTTGCTGTGGACGCGCTGCATCGCCGGATTGGTAATCAGGATTTGGATATTTATGATGATTTTATTAACAGTTCTCCATCATTGAGGCTTGATTCGATTACGTTTCTCGTTCAGTTTTTGTCACTGACCGGAGAAGTGGCGCTTGCCGAAAAGTATGTTGCCATGTTGGAGCCGTGTGCACTGTGTGCGGACTGCAATGAGACGTCATGTTATGACCGTCTTGAGGCGTTTGGTGTGTTTTACGAGGCAAAGGGGGAAATAGAGCGTGCCTATGACTATTACGAAAGGGCGGTCAGGGAACGCGGATATTATAAGGGATACGCGATGCTTTGCATCAAGAGGAAGTATGGAAAAAAATGGAACAAAGAAGGATAGAAAGGACATGTGCAAATGATAATAGGAATTGATTTGGGAACAACAAATAGTCTTTGCGCATATTACAGCGAAGAGGGAGCAAAAATTATTCCGAACCGTCTTGGGAAGCCGCTGACGCCGTCTGTGGTTAGTGTTGACGAACAGGGCGTTGTTTCTGTGGGAGAAACGGCGAAGGAGTATGCGCTGATGCATCCCGACAGGGCGGCGAGTGTCTTCAAGCGTTTTATGGGCACGGACAAACAGTATCAACTTGGCAATTATGAATATCATTCCGAGGAGCTTTCGGCTTTTGTATTGCGGGCACTCAAGGAGGACGCGGAAACGTATCTAAACGAAGAAATTACGGAGGCGGTCATCAGTGTCCCTGCATATTTTGACGATAAGCGCAGAAAGGCGACAAAGCGTGCGGGCGAGCTGGCGGGACTGAAAGTGGAGCGCATTATCAGCGAGCCGACTGCCGCTGCGATTGCTTACGGGTTATACGAGAAGCGAAAAAGCACCCGATTTCTGGTGTTTGACCTTGGGGGCGGCACGTTTGACGTGTCTATTCTTGAGCTGTTTGAAAATATTTTGGAAGTGCGCGCCGTGGCGGGTGACAATTATTTGGGCGGAGAGGATTTCACAGATATTTTAGTGAACGCGTTTCTCGAGGAGCATGAAATTTCTGTGGATTCGCTTACGCTAAGAGAGCTTGGCAAACTGCATCAGGCGGCGGAAACCGCAAAGTGTGAATTTTCGGACAAAGATGAGGTGACGATTGCGTTTCGGTATCATGAGGAGGAGAAGGAATACACAATCTCGCTCAAGGACTATGAAGCGCTCTGCGAGCCTTTGCTCGAAAAGATCAGAAAGCCGATTCAGAGAAGCTTGTCGGATGCGCATATCAAGCTCTCGGATATTGACGAGGTGGTGCTTGTCGGCGGTGCGACAAAGTTGTCCGCGGTACATAATTTTATCGTAAAGCTTTTCCGAAAATTCCCCGACACGTCGATTAATCCCGACGAGGCGGTCGCGCTTGGAGCTGCAATCCAGGCGGCGATGAAGGAACGCAACGAGGCAGTCAAGGAAGTTATTCTGACGGACGTGTGTTCGTTTACGCTCGGAACGGAGGTTTGTGTGGAGCGGGGGAACGGCAGTTTTGAGGCAGGGCATTTTATGCCGATTCTCGACCGCAATACCGTGATTCCGGCGAGCCGTACGGAGCGTGTCTATACGCTGCATGACAACCAGGAGAGCATCCGTGTCAATGTGTTACAGGGCGAAAGCCGCTTTGCGCAGAACAATCTTCTGCTTGGCAGTATGACCGTGAACGTGCCGAAAGGCGCGGCGGGTGAGGAGGCGATTGACATTACATATACCTATGATATCAACTCGCTCTTGGAGGTTGAGGTGAAGGTGGTTTCAACGGGCGAAGTGAAAAAGCAGGTGATCAAGGGCAAGAGCAACGATATGTCCGAGGAGGAAGTAAAACAGCGCATGGAGGAACTTTCGTACCTAAAAGTGCATCCGCGCGATCAGGAGGAGAACAGATTGCTTTTGCTGAAAGGAGAGCGGCTGTACGAGGAAAGCACGGGTGATGTGCGTATCAGAATCGATATGTGGCTTAGAGCATTTGAGGAGGCGCTCAATTCCCGCAGCCGTGAGAAGATTGAGGACGCAAGGAGAGAACTGCGGGAACAGCTTGCGGGGGTGGAGAGAAATATTTAGGCTTGTTTTTGAGAATTTCCCCTTTGACAAAATAAAGAAACGCATATATAATAATATCGTCGAGTAGCGAGAAGCGTAAATCCAGATTATGGGTTTGCGCTTTTTTCGTTTAATCACATAAAAATATGGTTATGGCAGCTTTCCGAAAAAGTCTCCAGAGAGCGTAGTTTCTCAAAAGAAAAGGAGGAAAATTGAATAAAGAAGCAACAGCAAACAAAATGGGAACCGAGGCGGTTCCAAAAGTCATGTTAAGCATGGGAATTCCGATTATCCTGTCAATGGTATTGCAAGCCTGTTATAATATCGTTGACAGTATGTTTGTGGCAAGGATTCCGGATACCGGAAATATCACTAATATGGGGGAATACGCGGTAAACGCATTGACATTAGCATTTCCCGTACAGATGTTGATCGTTGCGTTTGGCATTGGGACAGGTGTAGGTGTCAATGCGCTGCTTGCAAAAAGTCTGGGGCAGCGGGATGAGGAAAAGGTTGCAAAGACAGCCGGGAACGGGGTGACACTGGCCCTTATCATCTATGCGGCATTTTTATTGTTTGGTTTATTTGGCGTAAAAGCATATATCGGAAGTCAGACGAAAGACGAGGTGGTGCTAGAAATGGGTATTTCATATCTATCGATCTGCTGTGTTATTTCATTTGGTATGGTACTGTTTTCCGTTTATGAAAAATTGCTGCAGTCAACGGGAAAAACCATCTATTCTACGATTGCGCAGGTGACGGGCGCCGTGGTCAATATTGTGCTGGATCCGATTATGATTTTCGGATACTTTGGACTGCCCGAGATGGGCATTCGCGGCGCGGCGTATGCAACCGTGATCGGACAGGTGGCATCTATGTTGATCGCGATGTATTTCCATTATAAGAAAAATACGGAAGTCAAATCAGGCAGACAGTATTTGAAGCTGGATAAGGGTATTGTAAAGGAAATCTACGTCATCGGACTTCCGGCGATCATCATGCAGGCATTGATGTCGTTTATGACATATGGCGTGAATCTAATCTTTGGCACCGTATCTCAGGCGGCTGTGACGGCATACGGTATTTTTTATAAGATTCAGCAGTTTATTTTCTTTGCCGGCTTTGGTCTGCGTGACGCGATTACCCCGATTGTGTCCTTTAATTTCGGAATGGGGGATAGGAAACGCGTAAAACAGGGTATTTTTTATGGGATCTTGTATACGGAGATTATTATGCTGGTCGGTATGATTGGACTGGAGGTATTTGCAAGTCCTTTGATCGGATTATTCGCAATGTCCAAGGAAACGGAAGAATTATGCGTTTTAGCGGCGAGAATTATTGCGACAGGTTTTCTGTTTGCAGGAGGGAATATCGCGATACAGGGTGTGTTTCAGGCGTTGGGCTGCGGGCTGAATTCGCTGATCGTTTCCCTGCTTCGGCTGTGCATCGTTGTGCTGCCGCTCGCATGGCTGTTTACAAGGCTTGACAATGCAGCGTTTATGATATGGTGGGCATTTCCGATTGCGGAACTTGTGGCGCTTGCTGTGGCAGTTGTGCTGATGCTGCAGGCAGACCGTAAAATGATAAGACCGATGAAAAAAGAAAAGTGTGTGGAGCGCTTTACGAAGCTTGCAAAAGTAATATAGGCAGGAATTTATTAAGGTACCTTGACAAAATAGAGATAACATTCTATAATGTTAAGGTACCTTAACATTTTGAATAATATAAAAATGGGAAACGAATATGAAGAAAAATTTTCGAGAAGAGTTCCGTCAGGCACACTATGATGCGACGGACAGAAATGACAAGCTAATGATTAACTTTTGGGACATCGATCATATCATGCATTCTTTGTATGAAGGACGGGGAAGCCAGAAACGTATTCTGATTATTCTTTTGGAATTCGGGACGATTACGCAGAGGGGATTGACCGAGTGGCTGGGCATTCAGCCTGGCTCTGCGAGTGAGGTGATTACAAAACTGGAAAAGAGCGGTTTGATTGCGCGTACCGAAAATCCGGTTGACCGCCGCACTACGGATATCACGCTCACTGAACAGGGAAGAATAAAGGCGGAGGAGGCAGCGCAGCAACGTAAAGTACGGCATGAACAAATGTTTATGTGTCTGACAGAGGAAGAGAAAACCGCATTGCTTACACTGCTTGAAAAATTGAATGCAGATTGGCGGGAACGCTATAAAAATATGGATGACCATTCCCACGGCAGACACAGGAATGGCAAGCATGAGCATCATCATGAAAGAGAAGGCAGGTGACAATCCATGTGGAAATATATCAGAAAATATTTGCCATTTGCAATTCTTGCCGCATTGTTTATGATTTGTGAGGTCATGATGGATCTGATACAGCCGGGATTGATGTGTGAAATCGTGGATGATGGTGTACTTGGGCTAGAGAATGGCGGTATCGGTGACTTGACTTTAATCTGGCGTTTGGGACTTCAAATGATTTTACTTGTCCTGTTTGGCGGCTTTTGTGGCTCAATGAATAATGTATTTGTGCATATGACGGGACAGAATGTCGGAAATGAGATGCGAAAGGATTGTTTTCGCAATATTATGACCTTTTCGTTTCCGCAGCTTGACCGATTTGGAACCGGTTCCCTTGTGACAAGGGTGACAAACGACATTACGCAGGTGCAGACCTTTGTGGCGCAGTTTGTGCGCGGCATGATCCGTACATTGCTTTTGATCTTTGGAAGTATGTATTTTATGTTTCGCCTGAATCAAACCTTTGGGCTGATCGTGTTGTGCGCATTTCCCTTTATGGTGGGATGTATCGTATTCTGCCTGACAAATGCGAATCCGCTGTTTGCTAAATTGCAGACGCAGCTGGATGCAATTAACGCGATTATGCAAGAGGACATTTCCGGAATCCGGATTATCAAGGCGTGCGTGCGGGAGCTATATGAAAAGCTGCGGTTTGGCAAGGCGAATGATGAATTGATTAAAACGCAGCTGCGCGTACTGGTTATTTTTGCTTTTATGAATCCGATGATCAATGCGTTGATGTACCTTGTGGTGGCTGTGATTTTGCAGGTCGGTTCGTTTGATGTAGGAAGCGGTATGACGACTCCCGGCTGTATCATGGCGGCAATTACATACACGACGCAGATGCTTAATGGTATTTTGATGCTAGTCATGCTTTTTCAGGGAATTTCAAGGGGATATATCTCTTGGAAACGTGTAAAGGAAGTGTTACACAGCGCACCGGAGTTAAAGGATGGTGCCTTTGATCAAAATACGGACCGCCGTGGGAGTATCGAATTTAGAGATGTATCTTTTGCGTATCCCGATTCGGGGCAGGCGGTTTTGGAGCATGTCAATTTAAAGGTGAATCAGGGGGAAACGGTTGCGATTATGGGCGCTACCGGCTGCGGAAAAACATCTTTGATTAATCTGATTCCCCGTTTTTATGATGTAACGTCAGGAACAGTTTTGGTTGACGGCGTTGATGTGAAGGAATATCGGCAGAAAGCGCTACGCGACAAGGTTGCCGTTGTGCTGCAAAAGAGCGAGTTGTTCAGCATGACGATCGGGGAAAATATTTCATGGGGAAAACAAAATGCGAGCGATTTGGAGATTCAGTCTGCGGCGGAAGTTGCGCAGGCGGACGGCTTTATTTCTTCGACAGCCGAGGGATATGATACACCCGTTGCGGAGCGCGGCATGAGCCTGTCTGGTGGGCAGAAGCAGAGAATTTCGATTGCAAGAGCCGTGTTAAAGTCGGCGGAAATTTTAGTATTTGACGATTCAACCAGCGCTTTGGATTTGAAGACAGAAGCGGATTTGTATGGAGCTTTGCAGAAATCGCATCCGAAAAGCACGAAAATTATTGTGGCGCAGCGTATCGCATCGGTGCGTAGGGCGGATCGAATTGTTGTAATGGATCATGGCAGGATTGTCGCTGTCGGAACGCATGAGGAGCTTCGCAAGACTTGCCCGATTTATCAGGATATCTGTGATTCGCAGATTGGACAGGAGGCATAAACAATGGCAGAACAAAAAGTACAAAAACTTGCGGAGCGCAATATTCCGGGGATGATGAATCGGAGCCAGCGGTTTGCCGAGGTAGAGCACGCCGAAAATGCGCAAGCCACATTAAAGCGTATCGGCGTCTATTTTGTGAAAGAGAAAATAATGGTATGCGGTATGTTGGCAGTAGTCATCTTTGGAACGTTGTGCGGCGTCTATGCACCCAGCCTGCAAAGTAATGCGATTGATATCATTGCAAAGACGAAAGAAGGGAATCTGACGACGACACTGATTTTGATGACGGTCGTTTATCTGTTTTACAGTGGCGGACAGCTATTGCAGGGATTGATCAGTGCAAGACTGAGCCAGAGTATTGTGAAACGAATGCGGGAAGAATTGTTTGACAAGATGATGGATTTACCGATTCGGTATTTGGATACGCATTCTCACGGTGATGTGATGAGCCGCATGACCAACGATATCGAAAATATTTCAACGACGGTATCCCAGTCACTGCCCTCACTGTTTTCCGGTGTATTGACGGTTGCCGGTACGGTAGCGATTATGTTGTGGTATTGCTGGCAGTTGGCGCTGCTTAGTTTTGCGACTGTGCTTCTGACTGTTTTTGCGACAAAGATGCTCTCAAATAAGGTTCGCAAATTTTCGCGCAGACGGCAGATGCTGCTTGGGCAGTTGAACGGCACCGTGGAGGAAATGATAGCCGGATATCGTACGGTAGTAGCCTATAATCACCAGGAGATTACGACAGAGGAATTTTGCGAAACGTCGGATTCTCTTACAAAGGCGGGGATTTGGACGGATGCTTTCAGCGGTGTTATGGGACCGGTTATGAATTGTATCGGCAATATCGGTTTTGTTATTATTGCCGCATTTGGCGGGTATTTTTCTGTGAATGGTCTGATTTCGGTTGGCGTGATTTCGGCATTTATTGTTTACGCCAAGCAGTTTAGCCGTCCGATTAATGAGATTGCGCAGGTTTACGGGCAGCTGCAGACAGCCGTTGCCGGTGCGGAGCGTGTCTTTATGGTGCTTGATGAAGGAAATGAAGATAAGACGGGAGGGCTGTTTCAGGAAACGGGAAATGCTAAGGTCACATTTCAAAATGTGCAGTTCTCCTATGAACCGTCGCGCCCTGTTTTACATGATTTTACACTGACAGTTCCGTCTGGTAAAAAAGTGGCGCTTGTAGGTGCAACGGGAAGCGGAAAGACGACAGTTGTCAATCTGCTGATGCGCTTTTACGATATTGACAGCGGATATATTTTTGTAAATCGGCAGAATATCAGGGATATTTCAAGAGACGATCTTCGTAAAAATGTTGCGATTGTTTTGCAGGACACCGTTTTATTTTCGGACACTGTTTTGAATAATTTAAAATACGCAAATGCTGACGCCGGAATGGATGAAATAGAAGAGGCGGTAAACATGAGCCGTTGTAAGGAAATGATTGAAATGTTGCCGCAGGGGTATGACACAATTTTAACAGGCTCTGGCGACAATATCAGTCAGGGGCAGCGTCAGCTCCTTGCGATTGCCCGGGCGTTTGTTGCCGATCCTGAAATTTTGATTTTGGACGAGGCGACCTCCAATGTGGATACCCGCACGGAAAAAGCGATTCAGGATGCGATGCATATGGTCATGCAAAATCGTACCAGCATTGTGATTGCGCACCGCCTTTCTACGATCCGGGATGCGGATATCATTGTCGTGATGGATCACGGCAGGATTGTGGAAAGCGGCGATCACGATACGCTGCTTTCGCAAAAGGGAAAGTATTACAATTTGTATATGGCGCAGTATGCAGGGAATGCAACGTAAGATGAAAACATTGTAAATTCTTAAGATTAGGAGTTGACAATAACGCAATCCTGTTATAAGATATAACCGATATGAAAATTCAATATTGAACGAATATAAATCTCTTATTCAGAGTGGTGGAGGTACAAAGGACCTGTGAAGCTACGGCAACCCCGTTATTTTGGACGGAAGGTGCCAACCTGAGCGAGTTACTGTTTGCGTGTAAAACGGCGATAGTTCGAACAATAAGAGGATTTGATTATCGGTAAAAAATCACTTCCGCTTATTTAAACGAATAAGCGGAAGTTCTTGCGTTATTGGCAAAGAAAACAAAAAGTAAGAAGAAAACAAGGAGGAAAATTCCTCTGCTCCTGTTGGGCAGTCGCATTTTTCCTTCGGAAAAACAAGGAGGAATTACAAATGGAGAAACTTTTATTTACTTCGGAATCCGTAACAGAAGGACATCCCGACAAAGTGTGCGACGCGATTTCCGACGCGATTCTTGACGCGTTGATGGAACAGGACCCAATGAGCCGTGTCGCATGTGAAACGGCGACATGTACAGGCTTCGTGCTTGTAACAGGCGAGATTACAACAAAGGCGTATGTGGACATTCCAAAGATTGTGCGCGATACGGTAAAGGAAATCGGTTACGATAAGTCGGAGTACGGTTTCGATGGAAATACATGTGCCGTATTTTCTGCAATTGATGAACAGTCAAGCGATATTGCGATGGGTGTGGACAAGGCATTGGAAGCAAAAGAAAACAAAATGAGCGATGCTGAAATCGAGGCGATTGGCGCTGGCGATCAGGGTATGATGTTTGGCTATGCGACAAATGAAACAGAAGAGTATATGCCGTATCCAATCGACCTTGCACACAAGCTTGCATTACAGCTTACGAAGGTGCGTAAAGACGGCACATTGAAGTATTTGAGACCTGACGGAAAAACACAGGTATCAGTAGAGTATGATGAAAATGGCAAGCCGAAGAGACTTGAGGCAGTGGTTCTTTCGACACAGCACGATCCTGATGTGACACAGGAGCAGATTCACGAGGATATCAAGAAGCATGTATTTGACGCAATTCTTCCGAAAGAGTTGATTGATGCGGATACAAAGTTCTTTATCAATCCGACAGGACGCTTTGTAATCGGTGGACCGCACGGAGATGCAGGACTTACAGGACGTAAGATTATCGTAGATACTTATGGCGGATATGCGCGTCACGGCGGCGGCGCATTTTCCGGAAAGGATTGTACGAAGGTAGATAGAAGTGCGGCGTATGCGGCAAGATATGTGGCAAAGAATATTGTGGCAGCAGGACTTGCCGACAAGTGCGAGATTCAGCTTTCTTACGCAATCGGTGTGGCGCAGCCGACATCCATTAATGTGGATACATTTGGAACAGGCAAGCTTAGCAGTGAAAAACTGGTTGAGATTGTACGCGAGAACTTTGACCTTCGTCCGGCGGGAATTATTAAGACGCTTGACCTTAGAAGACCGATTTACAAGCAGACAGCGGCTTACGGACATTTCGGCAGAAATGATCTTGATCTTCCTTGGGAGAAGTTGGACAAGGTTGATGCGTTGAAGAAATATTTATAGAATATTGAAGCGTTTGAAAGAGGCAGAAATTTCTGCCTCTTTTGTTGTATACGCATAGATTAGTGTGGAAATAGTAAAATATTGTTTGATAGTATTGACGCGATATATATCGTGATATATATTAAAAATATAGGGAGGTGCAAAAAATGATGACGGCAAAAATATTTGAAAATGGCAGAAGTCAAGCGGTCAGGCTGCCAAAGGAGTATCGCTTTCGTGATGAGGAAGTGGCAATTAACAAAATTGGCGATATTGTTATGTTGATTCCAAAAGAAAATAAATGGTCCGGATTTTTAGACAGTCTGAACCTCTTTTCAGAGGATTTTATGAGTGACGGACGTGAGCAGAGCATGGCGCAGGAGCGTGATGCGTTATGAAATATATGTTAGACACAAACATCTGCATTTTTGCGATAAAACACAGACCGGATGTTGTGATTAAAAAAATTCTTTCGCTTGAACCGGAAGAGTTGTGTATTTCAGCAATCACATATGCAGAATTAATGCACGGTGTTGAGAAGAGTATGGCTGTAGGAAGAAATCGCGTTGCCTTGTCTTTATTTCTTTCTCCAATCACGATATTGGATTTTGATGGACAGGCGGCAGAAGAGTATGGAAGAATTAGGGCTGCGCTTGAAAAGAAGGGGACGCCGATTGGTCCGATGGATATGCTGATAGCAAGCCATGCTAAGGCGGAAAATCTTATTCTTGTGATAAATAATACAAGGGGGTTTAACCGTGTGGAGGGATTAGTTGTAGAAGACTGGACGCAGAATTAAAAGATATACCCCAATAGAACAGATAAATGAAAAAAAGGTGGGCTATTTAAACAATTATAAAAGAAGTGTTGAAAATATGATGTAAAGATTGTTGAACGGTACGCTGCCGGCATCTGAAGGCGGTAATGGGAATGGCACTACGGAGGATAAGCAAAATGTTAATATCAAAATTTTCAAATAGTAATATAGAAGATAAAGTTGCGGATTTAGAAAGACGGTATGGAATTATATTGCCGGCACAATATAAAAAATTTTTATATAAATATAATGGAGGACATACGCCTAGAACTGATTTTGAAGTTAGAAGAATAGAATCGGATTTGCGAGGATTTTTTGGCGTAGGTGATGTTGATTTAAGCATAGAAGAGGTTGAATTAGAGGAATGGTTAGAAAAAAGTTATTTTCCTATCGCTTGTGATTCCTTTGGAAATTATGTTGTAATTGGATTGGGCAATGATAATTCAGGAAAGATCTATTTTTGTGACCATGAAAAAGGATTTAAAGCAGGGTACATGGCAGAAAATTTACAGGAATTTATTAAATGCTGTAAAAGTGAGAAAATCAAAGAGGCCTCAAAACGCTCAATTAAAGAAAGAGAAGAAATATTAATTGCAAATGGAAGAGGCAATATTATTACGGATAGTTTAAGACAGATGTGGCAAGCAGAAATTGACAAATATCAAAACATGATACAGGAAGAGGTATTGATAGAGGAAAGAGGATAGAAGTGTTTTAAGTGATAAAGGAATGAATACTTGAGAATAAAATTGAAGACCGGTTATGTGAAATCGA
>JAAUZZ010000033.1 GCA_014804345.1 Lachnospiraceae bacterium
CCCTACCACCCAATGCACCCAAAGAATATGCAGACCGAGCCACCTTATGGAACGCTGTTGAGCTGTCAGAGAAAGGGCACAAATCACAGCTTGCAAGAATGTTGAAAGCGTCACTCCCCAACGACTGGAGTTATGAAATTGCGGAGGAAGTCGTGAGGGATTATGTGCAGAGGAATTTTGTTGACAAGGGAATGTGTGCGGATTGGGCAATCCATGACAGCGAGAATGACAAAGGACAGCGCAATCTCCATATCCATGTTTTGCTTACCATGCGCCCGCTTACGGAAAATGGAGAATGGGGAGCAAAAACAAAAAAGGTCTATGTTTTTGATGAAAACGGGGCGCGTGTTCCTCTCATTGACCCAAAGACAGGTCAGCAGAAAGTTGACAAGCGAAACCGCAAACAGTGGAAATGTCAGACAGTAGAAAGCACCAACTGGAACAGCCAAGAAAACGCTAAAATGTGGCGTAAAGATTTAGCTGATACGATCAATGCTACCAATGAGCAGTTAGGGATTGCGGTTTATTGGGAACACCGTTCTTTTAAGGAGCAGAGGATTGATAAAGAGCCGACAGTCCATATCGGGGCGATTGCCAATGCTTTAGAGCGCAAAGGGGTGCAGACCGAGAGGGGCAATATCAATCGGGAAATCGTCAAGCACAACATGATGTTGGAACAGGCAAAGGCAATGCTTGAACTTGCCAAGCAGGAAGTACAGAGCATACGGTATTCCAAGGTTAGGAGTATGGCAACCAGTGTGAAGAATGAAATCATGGAAATGATTGCAAAAGTGCGGGAGCGCAAAGGCAGACTTGACTTGCCGATTGTCAGCGGAAAGCACCTAAGAAAAATATCCGACAGAACCGCCTTGCAGTCAGCCGACAATGCGGAGAGATTTATCACAACAAGGAAGATAGACGGCTTTGAGAGCCTTGCGAAATTCACAGCAGACAAAGAACAGAGATACCAACAGTTGGAAACGGTACATCTTTCAAAAGGGCAGAAGCTAAAACGATTAAAGGAACTGTCAAAAATGTATGCGGTCTATGCACCAATCCAAGCCACCTATAAGGAGAGCCAGTCATTAAAGGGATTTACGAAAATGAAATACGATAAGGAGCATAAAGAGAGCCTTGCAAAGTACCCCGAACTAAGGAAACGTATGCAGAGCCTTTTACAGAATGGTGAGAAGATAACCCCGAAGCAGTGGAAAGCCGAGATACAGTCTTTGCAAGCCGAGTATAACAGTATCAGCAAAGAGCAGATAAAGACCGCCACAGAATTAGCGTATGCCGAGGTAATCAGCTACAACAGGAAGAACCTTGAGAGGGAGCTTCAGAACGAGAGCCGACAGCAATCTATCCGCAGGATAGATTACAGACAACAGGACAAAATGAAATGGAGGGCGGAAGAATTAAGGTAAGGAAATTTCACAGAAAATTCGGTTTTCAAAAGAAATTGTTCGATGTATAATAAAAGTGGTGAAAGAAGGTGATATTTTTGAATACATTGGAGCAGATACATGAAGAGGATTTACAGCGTTTGAAATCACTCCGATATATGGACGATGATTTTATGACTGTCTGTCTCGCGGATAATTTCGAAGGCGTGGAACTGATACTTCGGATTGTTTTAGGGAAAAGGGATATAAAAATTAAATCGGTTCGGACGCAGGAAGTGTTGAAAAACTTACAAGGGCGTTCTGCTACATTAGATGTTCATGCGGTTGACAGTGACAATAAGGAATTTGACGTGGAAATTCAGAGGAAAGACGCAGGAGCAGGCGCAAAAAGAGCAAGACACAACAGCAGTCTGTTGGACGCACATATATTAAAGAGTGGCGAAGAAACGGAGGATATTCCCGACAGTTATGTTATTTTTATTACAGAAAATGATGTAATGAAAGGAAATCAGCCGATATATCCAGTAGAGAGATATATTACAATCGGAGAAAATAAAGTATTGTTTGGTGACGGTTCACATATCCTATATGTGAATGGCAAATATAGGGGCGATGATGAAATCGGAAAGTTAATGCACGATTTTTCATGCACTAATCCCGACGATATGAATTTTGAAGCACTTGCTAAAAGGGCAAGGTATTTCAAGCAGGATGAGAAAGGAGTGGCTACCATGTGTAAGATTATGGAAGATATGAGGAATGAAACCGCATTAAGAAATGCAAAAGAAATAGCAATCCGTATGATTAAGGCAGGTAAAATGTCATTGCAAGATATAGCTGATTATACAGAGTTATCTCTTGAAACAGTAAAAGAATTAGAAAGTCAAACAGTGCAGTTTGCATAATCAAACATGTCAATCAAAATCAAATACAGTAATGGCGTTAGAGCATATAGAAATTGAAAATCTATATGCTCTATTTTTTGGGCATTAAGGAGGAACAATGGGCGACAACATTCAGACCAACACCACAGGGCGATTAACGCCCTGTTTACAAAAGAAGATTGATGAGACAACCTACTTAGTCGAAGTACATTTTTCTGATACGAGTACCCAAAACGTAGAGGACAAGCTAAAACGTGTTATTCTCCATGACCTAAAACATGGGAAACAGAGCAAAACAAGAAAAACTGATGAATAAGTCCTTGACAAGTTGCAACAGGCAAAACTGCGAAAAGTATCTTAATTAGCTGCGGTGCAAGGTTAGCGCCTTTTGACATAAAGGAACTGCGTGACCTCATGGAGTATGATGATCTGGAGCTTGACACTCTTGGAGAGAAAAAGACAGCGTTATTCGTCATTATTTCAGATACAGATGCCACATTCAATTTTGTTGTATCGATCATGTATTCGCAGCTCTTTAACTTACTCTGTGATAAGGCAGACGATGTGTATAACGGCAGGCTTCCGATTCATGTGAGGATGCTGTTAGACGAGTTTGCAAATATCGGTCAGATACCGCAGTTTGAAAAGTTAATTGCGACTATCAGGAGCAGGGAAATTTCTGCTTCTATTATTTTGCAGTCGAAGTCGCAGCTCAAAGCGATTTATAAGGATAACGCCGACACGATTGAGGGGAACTGTGATACCACCTTATTCCTCGGAGGGAAGGAAAAGACCACCTTAAAAGAGATGGCGGAGATTTTGGGTAAAGAAACAATAGACCTCTACAATACCTCTGACACAAGGGGTACGTCGCAGTCCTACGGTCTGAACTACCAAAAGACCGGAAAAGAGCTTATGAGTCAGGATGAAATAGCGGTCATGGACGGTGGGAAATGTATCATGCAGCTTAGAGGCGTAAGACCATTTTTCTCGGATAAATTCGATATAACGAAGCATGACAGGTACAAAGAGCTGTCCGATTATGACCAGAAAAATGCCTTTGACATTGAGAATTATGTGAAGCGCCAGCACCACATGAAAATCACTCCGAATACAGAGGTGGATGAAGCCTTTGAGTGCGGGGAAGTCAACGGGCAGGAAGAAAATTCATCAATGACAACTGAATAGCGGCTTTTGGACACAGTGACCAAAAGCGCACAAAAACAACTGAATATGGAACGATTAACCTTTGGACACAATGACCAAAGCCACGAAAGGAGTTTTCCATGTATTTGGGAAAGGACAGAAACAAAGCACCCGGCACTGCCAATCGCCAAACTGAAAGAGCCGGATGCCCGCGGGGTTCTTCCTGAAGGAATGCCCTGTCCTTATTTTATCATAGGGCAGGGCATTTTACACGAAAAACTCTTTCAAAACTATCAAAAAATTATTTCATGGAAAGAAAGAGGTAAACAAAATGGTATTTTTTGCAACAGCAATTACAGGATTAAAGACAGTNGTNACAGCAATCGGNGCAGGCGTAGGCAGTATGGGGCGTNATCAATCTNNTGGAGGGATACGGNAATGACAATCCGGGCGCAAATGCGCAGGTGTCATAAAGTAACAAACCAATAAATGCAGACAGCCATACCTCTATTCCGTATAAAATGGCATATGTGGCATTTCAAATATGTGGTTCAGAAGTATTAGAAATTAGAAAAACGAAAACAGTATTCCACGATTTGAAAGGATAGAGGTAAATGAGCATGGAAAAAACAGTATATATCACAGAGAAAGAACGGGAAATGTGCTACAAAGTGATTGATGCGTTTGCGGAACTGTACGAAATGGAAGATGAAGATATTTTATTGGTTGATGCTGGCAGGTATGGTTTTGTTAAATTGCAGTGTTATACACCGTCATATGGCTTTGAAGAACTTGACACTTATACAGACAGTAAGAGCTTATTTGAGGGGCTTTGGGAAGAATGGTTCAATCTAAATGTGTTTTTACTTGCTAGGGAAATGCAGTTAGATGATGTTTTCTATGACGATATATTCAATAATTTGCCAAAGGAAAAACAGTCGGAACTTATCGGGAGAAAAGCCGATTTTGCAAAAAAGGCGGGTATAACTCCGTAAAATGAATTTTACAGAAAGAAAATTCAATGTCAATTTTAGGTATTGCTTTTCAATTTGTTTTGGTATATAATACCGTACTGGAAACAACGTTGCTTTTTGCCACCGGGTAAAGAGATTATGCGTCAGACTTTCTATCGTTAGGTCAGAGAAGATAGAAAGTTCTGACGCTTTTGTATTTTAAGGAGATGTCTATGGAAACCAAAACGCTACTGAAAGAATTTTCGCAATATGTAATATTAAATATATGCGGCATGATTGGCTTATCATGTTACATACTCGCTGATACCTTTTTCGTTTCAAATGGTTTAGGTGCAAATGGTCTGACCGCACTTAATTTAGCTATTCCGATATATAGCTTTGTTCATGGAAGCGGTCTGATGTTTGGAATGGGAGGTGCGACAAAGTATTCCATTTACAGAGGGCAAAAAGAATATAAAAATGCAGATAAATCTTTTTCAAGCACAATATATATTATGTCTGCATTGGCTGTCATTTTTATGCTGACAGGTATTCTCTTTTCCGAACAACTGACAAGATTATTAGGCGCTGATAAAAATGTCTATCATATGACAAAAACATATTTACAAGTTATTTTACTTTTTGCTCCGGCATTTATGGCAAATGATACACTGATCTGTTTTGTAAGAAATGACGGAAATCCTAAATTGTCTATGATTGGTATGTTGACGGGAAGTTTCTCAAATATTATTTTAGATTATATATTTATTTTTCCGCTTAATATGGGGATATTCGGTGCAGTATTGGCAACAGGATTAGCACCTGTTATTAGTCTCATTGTTTTATCTAAGCATTGGCTTACAAAACAAAACCAATTTCATTTCGTGCAGATAAAGCCTTCTTTTCGATTGATAGGAAATATCATTTCATTAGGTGTTCCGTCCTTTATCACTGAAATGGCTTCGGGAATTGTAATGATAGTTTTTAATACGATTATCCTGCACTTGCAGGGGAATATCGGTGTAGCGGCTTATGGTGTAGTTGCAAATTTATCACTTGTGGTTATTTCAATTTATACCGGGATAGCACAGGGAACACAGCCAATATTAAGCAGGGTATACGGATATGGAAATTATGAAAGTCAGAAACAGATTTTGAAATATGCCTTAAAGACCATGTTGGTTATATCATTTGGTATTTACTTGTTTTTTTTACTTGCAGCTAGTCCAATAGTAAACATATTTAACAGTGAGCAAAATATGCAGTTGCAGGAAATCGCAACATCAGGGTTAAAATTATATTTTGCTGCTATTCCATTTGTTGGGTTTAACATCATTATATCTGCATATTTTACGTCAACAGAAAAAGCCTTGCCTGCACAAATCATTTCATTGTCAAGAGGATTTTTAATGATAATCCCTATGGCATTTTTCCTGTCTTTTATATTAAAAATGACAGGCGTATGGCTTTCTTTTCCAGTTACAGAGTGTTTTGTCGCTTTAGCGGGCATTGCATTATATATTAAATCAGAAAGAGGTAAGAAAAATGTTTAGAGAAATGCGTAGGAAAAAACAAATATTATCCGAAAAGGAATGTGTTGACATCTTAGAAAAAGGAACAGCCGGTGTATTAGCTTTGTTAGGAGATAACGATTATCCGTATGCAGTTCCAATCAGTTATGTATATTACAATTTTAAGTTGTTTTTTCATGGTGCAAAAAGCGGGCATAAAATAGACGCAATCAAAAAATGCAGTAAAGCGTCTTTTTGCGTAATCGACCAAGACCATATCGTGCCGGAGGAATACACAACTTATTTCAGAAGCGTAATTGCTTTTGGCAAAATTCATATTATGGAAGATGGAACAGAAATGAAAAACGCAATAGAACGGTTAGCAGTAAAATACTATCCAACTGATACAGAAACAAACCGAAATACTGCAATTAACAGGGAATGGAAGCCTTTGTGTATGATAGAATTAGACATTGAACATTTATCCGGGAAAGAAGCAATAGAATTAGCTAAAATAAAGCGATAGATTACACATTCTGTTTTACAGGGATAAAGTATCTTGCAATATTTATTTTATAGAGAAAGGCGGGAGTATGGGGAAATTACTACTACTGACGCTTAACGGACAGGAAGAAAAGGCGATTGACAAAATCATAGCAGCACTCTCTGACTGTATATCACTTGAAACCGTGCAGACTATCCCCGTACCTGCTTCGGGAATGTCTTTTCCGGGACTGGAAATAAGGCAGAGCCAACGCCGGGTATTTCAAGACGGGGAGGAAGTAAACCTTACCCGTCTTGAATACAGTACACTTGTATTCCTTGCTTCCAATCCCGGAATTGTCCTCACAAAGACACAGATTTTTGAAGCTGTTTGGAACATGGATAGTGATAGCTGCCATTCAAGCGTTGCCAACGTGATTTATAACCTGCGGAAAAAGATAGAGCCGGACAGCAAAAAGCCCATCTACATAAAGACCGTTTTAGGCATGGGCTACAAATTCGCTTCCGGGGAATAACAACCAAATAACCGCCGCCACAAACGGCAACACCAAACAGGAAATCAAGAAAAGGTTTCCTGTTTTTTTTTGCGCCCATTTTTGTCAAATGCTGATAGGAAAACGCGAAAAGAAATCACAGGAAATTTCGGGGGACTTTGCCAGATTTTCCTTGCGCTGCGTAGTAAGGATATAGGGAAAAAATACCGCCACAGAGTTGGCAGAATCCCAGCCCTGTCCGTCGAGGGTATCAGCGGAAGCCCACACATAGGAAGCCGCTACTTTTTTAGAGCAAGATTCTACCACAGTACCAAAATTCGCGTNNACGCNNATTTTGTCCTGNGGGAATCTTGTTGGGGTTGCCACCCCAANCCCGCCTTTTTGCGGCTTGCGCCGCTTTGNAAAACCCNTCAAAAAATTTTTNNNGNTTTTTCAAAAAACACTTCCGCTTATGCCCCTGTTTTTCTCCTATCAGTGAAAGGGCAAAGCGTAAAAGAAAGGAGTTGAAGCCCATGAAAAGATACAACACGCCCCACCGCAGCCGGGTAATCAAGACACGCTTGACCNAGGAAGAATACGCCGAGTTTTCCGAGCGNGTCACCCTCTGCNAAATGAGCCAGTCTGAATATATCCGGCAAGCCCTTATTAAGTCAAGGATACGCCCGGTCATTACCGTTTCCCCNGTCAATGANNNNCTGCTCTNCAGCCGTTGGGAANCTCACAGCCGAGTATGGGAANATNGGNGGCAACCTTAATCAGATAGCACGCTGTCTGAACNANTACGGCNCACCNTANAACACCCTCTCNAANGANGTACGNGCCGCCANAGCNGAGCTTGCCGCCTTGAAGTTTGAAGTCTTGCAGAAAGTAGGTGAAGCCGTTGGCAACGTTCAAACATATCAGCTCTAAAAATGCCGACTATGGGGCGGCTGAACAGTACCTAACCTTTGAACATGACGAGTTTACCATGAAGCCCACACTGGACGAAAACGGGCGGCTTGTCCCCCGTGATGATTACCGCATTTCTTCTCTGAATTGTGGTGATGAAGATTTTGCCATAGCCTGTATGCGTTCCAATCTTAGGTATGGCAAGAACCAAAAGCGGGAGGACGTAAAGAGCCACCACTACATCATTTCTTTTGACCCACGCGACGCGCCGGACAACGGGCTAACCGTAGACCGGGCGCAGGAATTGGGCGAGGAATTTTGCCGCGAGCATTTCCCCGGACACCAAGCGTTGGTATGCACCCACCCGGACGGTCATAACCACAGCGGCAATATCCATGTGCATATCGTAATCAATTCCCTGCGGATTGAAGAAGTGCCGCTGCTTCCCTACATGGACAGACCAGCGGACACAAAGGCGGGCTGCAAGCACCGCTGCACCGACGCAGCTATGGAATATCTCAAAGCGGAAGTCATGGAAATGTGCCACCGGGAAAACCTTTATCAGATTGATTTACTGAACGGAAGCAAGAACCGCATCACCGAGCGGGAGTATTGGGCGAAACGGAAAGGACAAGCCGCGCTGGATAAAGAGAACGCTTCCCTTGCCACCGCAGGAGAGCCGCCCAAACAGACCAAGTTTGAAACAGACAAGGAGAAGTTACGCGACGTGATCCGCGCCGTCCTCTCCGCTTCCGTTTCCTTTGAGGAATTTTCCGGGAAGCTGTTACAGCAAGGCGTGACAGTCAAGGAGAGCCGGGGACGGCTATCGTATCTCACGCCGGACAGGACGAAGCCCATAACCGCCCGGAAACTGGGTGATGATTTTGACCGTGCTGCCGTGCTGGAAACGCTCACCCAAAATGCACAGAACGCCGCAAGAGCCGCCGAAGCACCCACACCCAAGCAGGAATACCCCCGCAGCCTAAAAGAGCGTTTACAGCGAGGTAAAGCCGCCATAAACGCCCCGAAACAGGACGGCGTACAGCGCATGGTAGACCGGGAAGCTAAACGAGCCGAGGGCAAGGGCATAGGATATGACCGCTGGGCGGCTGTCCATAATCTAAAGCAAATGGCGGCGACCATGAGCATTTACGAGGAATCCGGCTTTTCTTCCCCGGAAGAACTGGAAGCCGCCCTTGCCGCCGCCAGCGAGGGATTCAGAGCCACCCATGCCAAACTGAAAGCCGTGGAAAGCACCTTGCGGGAGAAAAAGGACTTGCAGAAACAGCTATTAGCCTACATCAAGACCAAGCCCACCCGTGACGGACTACGGGCGCAGAAAACGGAGAAAGCCCGGAGAGCATACCGGGAGCAGCACGAAAGCGATTTTATCATAGCCGAATCTGCCACCCGCTATTTCAAGGCAAAGGGTATTTCCAAGCTGCCAGCGTCCAGAGCCTTACAAGCCGAGATTGAGCAGCTTACAAGGGATAAGAACACCCTTTACAACGAATACCGGGAAAAGAGGGAACGCACCAAAGAGTTACAGACCATAAAGAGCAATATTGAGCAGATTTTAAGGCGTGAGCCGGAACGGGGAAAGGGGAAAGACCATGAAAGATAAGATACCAAGAATGGACTACCCACAGTACCGGGCGGCGTGTCGGCTTGTGCATGAGTGCTGTAATTATGACAACGGCAACTGTATTTTGCTGGATAACGGCGAGCCTTGTGTATGTGTGCAGAGTATCAGCTATTCGCTTCTCTGCCGCTGGTTCATTGCTGCCGTACTGCCGCTGGATAAGCAACTGGAAGCCGCCTTATTCCACCGGGCAGACAGGAAACGCTGTACCGAGTGCGGCGGGTATTTCCTGCCGAAATCAAACCGGGCGAAATACTGCCCGGATTGTGCCGCAAAAGTGCGCCGCTGGAAAGAAGCCGAGCGTCAGCGGAAAAGATACCACCTTTCTACGCATTTAGGCTATGAAAGAAGCCCATAAATCAAGGCTTTTCAAGCACCACTCAAAGGGTATGCGATACTTTTATCCTTTACCCCCAAAAACGCCGCCCTAAAGCGTGACAGAAGCCCAAAACAAAACCAAAGGAGGAACGAATGGCAGACAACCGCAAATATTATTACCTAAAGCTGAAAGAGAATTATTTTGACGAGGACGCTATCGTGCTGCTTGAAAGTATGCAGGACGGTATGCTCTACTCAAACATTCTCTTGAAGCTGTACCTAAAATCATTGAAAAACGGGGGAAAGCTACAGCTTGACGAGGATATCCCCTACACCGCACAGATGATAGCCACGATCACCCGCCAGCAGGTAGGCACAGTCGAGAGGGCTTTGCAGATTTTTATGAAGTTAGGGCTTGTAGAGCCTTTGCAGAACGGGGCTTTGTACATGAGCAACATTGAGCTTTTAATCGGTCAGTCGTCTACCGAGGGGGAGCGCAAACGCCGCGCAAGGCGGGCTTTGCAGGAATCAAAAGCCCTGCCGGAAGCCGCAGCGGACAAATGTCCACCATATGCCGCGGACATTTGTCCACCAGAGAGAGAGTTAGA
>JAAUZZ010000034.1 GCA_014804345.1 Lachnospiraceae bacterium
GCGCTTGCTCTGAATTGTCGGCATAAACGAACGCGGCCATGTCGGCGTATATTTGATAAACGGCCGCGAAAAAGGAATTCCCGACTCATTGGCATATCCTACGGCGTGCGCCGTTCCCGAATCCGGAACCCCTGCCACAATATCGGGTTTTACATGATCACGCTGCGCCATTTTCGCACCGCAATTGTAACGCATCTGCTCCACGCTAAGCCCCTCATAGGAACTTGACGGATATCCGTAATATATCCACAAAAAGGTGCAAATACGAAGATTTTCATTGTTCGGATCAGAAAGTGTAAGGCACTCTTTCTCTGTCAGAATGACAATTTCACCCGCGCCTAACTCTTTGTAATCCGAATATCCCAAATTTTTATACGCAAAATTCTCAAAAGATACGCAAAAACCGTCCTCCCGCTTTCCGATTGTGACAGGCGTCCTTCCGTGCTTATCCCTGGCGGCATAAATGCCTCCCTTGTTCATCAAAAGAATGGAAAGCGAACCATCAATCACTTCCAGTGCAAAATTGATGCCCTCGATCAGATTCTCCTTGCGGTTGATCAACGCCGCCACAAGTTCGGTAGCATTTACCTCGCCTCCGCTCATCTCTAGAAAATGTGCATGTCCCACGTTAAAAAGACGCTGTACAAGCTCCTCCGTGTTATTAATCTTCCCAACTGTGGTAATCGCAAACGTACCATGATGCGAACGTATGATCAGCGGCTGCGGCTCATAATCGGAGATGCAGCCTATCCCGTAATTTCCCTCCATTTCATGCACATCTTTATCAAACTTGGTTCGAAAAGGCGCATTTTCTATATTGTGGATCGCACGGTTAAAACCGTTCTTTCCATACACTGCCATACCGCCTCGCCTTGTCCCAAGATGAGAATGATAATCTATTCCAAAAAACAAATCAAATACACAATCCTGTTGTGACACTACGCCAAAAAAGCCGCCCATTTTTAACCTCCGCTCCTTTATCTGACTGTTAAACGCTCCACTTATAATTAAGCCAAAATTATAGCAAAATGTCAACAGATTTTTATCGCAAAAAGAAGCATTGCACAAGAAGCCCCACGACACTAAATGCCACAAGAAGAAGTCCTGTATTGCCAAACTCGTCCCGGTACACGCTTCTGCCGTATTTTTTAGTTAAAAAACATGTTTTAAGTATGATATAAAATAAATATGTGAAAAAAATAACAATATTAAAAGACAACACATACGTATATTGTGCCGCGCCATAAAAAAGGTTCAGTGTGAATGCGCCAAAAACAAGCCATATCATACTGTCCATAAGTGCGGCAAGCCAGGCAGCCTTTCTGATATCAAATTCCTTTTCTGCATTGTCCCGCGCTTTATCAAATCCGATCTCTATTTTGATTGTCACCATATTCCGTTACACTCCTATCTATGAATATATGTAGTGTAATCCGGCTTTTCTTCATTATTTATCGCAATCTGTATTTCATACTCCCTGTCGTATTTCCCATAAAAATACACCTCCAAGAGCATCTTAAAATCCGTCATTCTCTTAATCCCGTGCGCGATGCCGTTTTCGTCAAGATACCCTGCCTTTTTCCAGTCAAATTCCGCCTGCGAAAAGCTGCAAAGCCCACCGTCACTTAAATCAATGCAAAGCATTCCGTCCCACTCTCCAATCGGAACAAGATTTCTGACGTTTTTCAACGTAAGCCCCAACAACTCCTTATTGGTACAGACTTCACGAAGACTTTCCATAAGCCCGTACAAGTTCTTAAGCGGCTCCTCCTTTGGCAGCGAAAGAAGTTCTATCCACCAAAGCCACTTTTCGCTGTTTTCTTTTGCGTTTTCAAGTCCGTCGACAGGTATCGGCGCACATATCACGGAAAAATCATAGCAGTACGTCGAAAGATATGTGCGAAAAAGCGACGGAAGTTTTACCCCAAATCGTTCCTCAAACGCATCAAGCTCCTGCTGTGTAACATTTGACTGTGTAAACATGCCACGTTCTGCCACACCTCTTGTAACAAGCGCCTCGAACGCCCCTTTTACAAAGCTTTCTTCTTCTTTTTTTGTCATCTGCATTACCCCCATATTTCTACGTTGGCAATATTATAATACAAAAAAAGCGCTTTCATTCACCACTGGCGAAATTCCTATATGTTACGGCGAAATTCGTTGTTTCTATGCCGTTTTAACATATAATGCCACCTTTACCAGAAACCGACTGTTCTCCTCTGTGATAACCATTTCACCGTCATATTTTTTCACGATGCATTGCACATTTGCGATTCCCATTCCGTGGGCTGCACTGTCCTCCTTTGTGGAACGGTAACGACCGCCTTCCTTTATCAGGTTTCCTGTGTAGCTGTTTTCAATATGGATTAGCAGCATTCCCATCTTATAATTTATCCTGACATGCAGATACTTTTCCCCAGTCTGTTTCGCCGCGCGTATCGCATTGTCAAGCAGATTCCCCAAGATCACGTTTAAATCAAACAGCTCAATATCCAGTTCCCTCGGGATACACACCTTACAGGATACCTCGCCAAGTTCTCGTTTTGCATCGTCAAGCATCAGATTGAGCAGACTGTCAATATCCTTATTTCCGCTTGACACATACTCTCCGGAATACGTCATAAAACTGTCCATGCTTTTGATATACGCTTTTATATCCGAAGACTGATCGCGCTCTGCCATAAACATCAGTTCATTCAAATGATGCTTTAAATCATGGCGCAGTCCCCGCACTTTCTCCTCAGAATTTTTCAGAACGTCCAACTGATTGGAATACCCCGCAAGCTGTCTTTTCGCATTCTCGTTTTCCGCCATTTTGACGCGTATGTTCCGCAGATTCTCCATCCAGATTTCCGCAAGCAGCTCAAATATGTACATCAAAGCAAGAACGCTTACCTGTTCGATAATAAAAACAATATCCGAATCAAATCGAAAAAAAGAAAGCAGGCGCGCGACAAGCGCCTCACTCAGAATATACGTTCCAAATATAACTACTGTAACAAGCAGCTTTTTTTTCAGCCTTTCCTGATACAGCCCTGTCAGTACAAAAAGAATAAGCGCCGTTGTCGCATTGCTCAAATCGGGTTCCGAAAACGACGCCACAAAGGCAAGCCACAACAGCATCAAAAGATAGACCAATATCTCTCTTTTNCGGTTTANTTCCNCGGNATCNAAAAAACAGTGCATGTATTTATAGAANATATAGAAAATCATATCTTACTAACNCCAGTTAAATTCCGNTATCTGCCTGCGAACGTCTTTCCTGTACGGCTGGCTGATANTNANTATCATATCCCCCGACATTNTTACGGAATCGTAGGTGCATTCCAGCAGATGATCCAGATTGATAATGTAGGACTGGTGAATCTGGATAAAGTGATCGGGAAGNGTCGGTAAAATATCCTTAAGCCGTCCGTTNAANGCAGNCACGGAATCCGCCAAAATAATATTAATCTTTTTNTTATCGCTCGAAAAATAAATGATATCCTGATACTTCACCTTACCGTAAACGCCTTTTGCACGATACTCAAAGATAAGCTTATTCCTGCGATAACGNTTTANNGACTCCTCTATGATTTCCGCCACNTCCTCATACAATATCGGCTTTATGAGAAAATCAATCGGGCGTATTTTAAACAACTCCATTGCATAGCTGCTCTTTGCAGAAATATATGCAATNCTTATTTCATGATTTTCAAGCTCATTTCGAATATATCTGCCTACCTCAATTCCGCTTGTGGTGACAAGCTCAATATCCAGAAAAAGCAANTCGATGGACACNGTTTTAAGCGCCTCACAAAGCGCCTCACCCGTGTGCCATACAAGCGTCTCCAGCTCCGTCACGGTTTGCTTTGCATACTCNCNCACCATTTTCTCGATTTCCNNACAGGTATTTTTTTCGTCATCACAAATGCCTATTNTGTACATTTCATACCTCTTTCACAAACGATTTATCCTCCNGTAAAACATTCCCGTTACGTTTAAAAAAGGNTTCGCTCAGCAGCGAAACCTCAAAGAATTTGCATTGCAAATTCTTTCTTAAATGGTTTACGTTGTCGCAATTTCCTATAGATAAAAAAGTTGGGNGCACCCAACTTTTTTAAACGGTTTATTTACTCTTTAATCACCATACCAAGCGTTCCCATTATATATGCAATCTGCCGATCCAATGTCTTTGCCGTAACTTCCATAGTCTGTGCCGCAACCTTCATGCCCTCAATCGCGTACACGATATTTTTCGCGGCATCTGCCGGGCTTTCGCAAATCATCCACTCCTCGGCAACTCCGTTCGTAATCAGTTTTTCAAGCGCCTTTACATTCTCGTCAAAACGTTTCTTAATCGGTGTATCTGTGTTTGAAAGTTTATTTTCAAACAGATACTCGTATGTTGCAACTGTCAGATTCCCTTTCTTTTTCAAAATTTCCTTTTTCTGCTCCTCAAGGTACATCAATAAGATTTCGCCGGGNCTCGCATCTTTCGCAGCAGACGATTCGAGTACAACCGAGAGCGTCTGCTCNTCCTGTTCCANCACAGCCTCAAAAAGCTCCTTTGTATTGGAAAANTATAAGTAAAGTCCTCCACGGCTGATGCCGCANNCCTCNACNATATCTTTCATCGTTACNCCCTTNTAGCCGNNCCGAAAAAANACCTCTCTTGCAGATTCCACNATCAAATTNCTTTTCTGTAATGACTTGTCACCCATAACTGCCACTCCTAACTATTTTTTGTTACGCCCGCGGACTTCTTATTTCCATCAAATCCTTTAATTTCAGCAGCAATGCCAAATACACTCCGTTTGACACGCCCTCCGTCCATACAGCGCCCTTTACATCGCCCCGCAGCACATACTTTGAAAAAATATCGCCAAGCACNGNNATCTCCTGTAAAGAACACGCATCAATGACACGAAGCTCNTCTTCTGCTGTNTTAATACGATATCTTGAANACGTNTACACNTAATTGCGGTTGATAAAATCNGTTTCTCGCACNGCTTTGATAAAATTCAGGAGTGTGGAGTCATAAACAGGCACANACATAGAACTTTTGTCAATGCCCTCTCCACTGTAAATGCTTGATGATGCGCCTCCGCTTTTCTGTTGAAGCCACGGCAGGAATTCCAACANTTTGACGACATCCTCTTTATAGCAGATTANGATTTCTTCTCTTGACAGTCTAAGGCTCTCCGCCATATCNAATTCCTCCTGTACATATTCTAACATCTTACATTTTAACACANAATCTTAAAAAATACAGCAAATATTGTCATATTTTCTTAAAAAANTTGAAATATCCGCTTCTTTTTCCGAAAAANGGTTANATAACTATTTAAGCCGTGTGCTCTGNCCCGCAAGATAAGCAGNTCTTCTCTCGTCGACNATTTCCTGATANCCCGCTTCGGCATACCGNTCGGCAAGTTCGTCATATAAAGCNTCAAATCTTTTTGTATCGCACTTTGTAAGNTGATTNCGATATTCCTTATACAGNTCAAGAAGNGTCGTCTGATACTTCGATACAGANNCAAANGCNACCGCAAAATTACANTCGGACACGGCATACCCNGCNTCAGCCACCTCNAGCTGTCCGTAATANTTCGCGATCAGTTCAGANGTTAAATCCTGTGANGCGTTCNTNGGCGCNACCATTGCGATAATATCCTCNATACTGCCCGCATCTCTTGTTTCGATCGTAATNGACCAATAATCCTTATTATTGGAANATCCCTGTCTGCANGCCCCGTCNTAGTCGGNAACCTGTNNCGGNAGTCCNNTNTGTCCCAATNTATAATTTTCTCCCTCNATTCCCCACTGCATCGTAAANAGATTTTCNTCTTGCGTCAGCCATTCCATATACATCCATGCGGCTTTGATCTGNTCCTCGCTCGCCGNNGCCGAAAAACCGATCATCATACCNAACGGATTGTTTGCGCGNAGCGCNGGCACTGTCCCNCCNTCACGNTCCACCACGTTCTTTGTGATCTTNACNGCAAGTNTCCCNTCCGGATTATTCTCNTAAAAATCNTTTACCCAATCCAGGTCNGNCGCCATGTATCCTTGATANTACAGGCACTTTCCGNCNGCAAAATTTTTCCTTGCCGTTTCCTCATCAATCTTNTCGTAATTAGGCTCGATCAATCCCAAATTATATTTTTCNTTCTCCCGTTGAAGCAGTTTTCTGTTTGCCTCATCACCAAGCGCGGGNATTGCGTANTCGCCNTANCATGCCCAGTTTTCNTCNTCAAGCGGAAANCTCCTGTACNNATAATTTCTGTCGATATCNGANCCCGCNANCGCCTTTCCGCCACANGGATATTGNCANANNCCGCTCTCTTTGAGCGTAAGCAGCATTTCCCGCTCNTCCGCCCAATTATCGGGATATTCNTCATAGCCGATCTGTTCCAGCCANTCCTTACGATAAACGGTTACATATCCGTAATCCGTGTTGTAGTAAGGTCTTTGCGCAAGCGCGAAATAANTTNNNCCNTCAAGNCTTGTGTACGNAAGCAGCCCTAANTCCACCATNCGCTGATAATAATCGGGGGCAACCTCCATAAATTTATCCATATCAAGCGTTGTCAGATAGCCGTCNTTTACCCACTGCGCAAGCTTGGGATAATCATACTCCATAAAAACAGTNGGCTGCTCTCCNGCCGANACCAGNCGCTCATATTCNTTNANAACATCNGTTCTNTTNATGCCAACNAACGTAACTGTGATATTGTANGGATCTCCAAAATTTTTCTGTATCCANTCCGTCCAATAATTNTCCGTAACGTCNGGCACATCCTCCATATGCCTGTCATACACNGGAATGGTAATTGCCACNTTCTCGGCAAANGGNTCCCATCCCTCTATTCCCGCCACANTATCNAATACATCATCNGCTANNNCTGATACTGCCGCNCTTGCCGNCGCAGNTTCCGTGCTTTGCTCCCCNNTGAAAGATACCTGNGTCGCANCATCATTCTCATTCTCGCTCTCCNCACAGCCNGTAAGCAGCATNACNCCTGTAAGNGTCAGCANAGCTGTCTTTTTAAGCCTGTTCATAAGTCTTTTCTCCTATCGTCGTTCCCGTTTATACNCAAACNTCACAAGTTGTATTTCAGCCANTTTTTNCAAAGCTGTATCCATTGTTCGCACTGCGGCTCNANCNTNNTNTNATCGGGCATGGNCGTTTCTTCGGTTGCAAGCGNAAGTCCNTGTCTNCCGTGCGGAAATACATGATANTCAAAGTTTACGCCCNCCCGCCGCAGCGCCTTTGCAAACAACATGGAATTTTCNAGNGGCACCGAGGNNTCNTCAAANGTNTGCCACATAAANACAGGCGGNACNTGATCCGTCACCTGTTTTTCAAGGCTTAAAAGNNCCTCCAGNTCANGCGATGCCTNACTTCCCATAAGNCNCACAAAAGAATCTCTGTGTGCATGNTCNCCCGANGTAATNACAGGATAGGCAAGAATCAGTCCGTTCGGTTTATAGCTGTTTTTGTCCATACCTGTCTTTTGNGAAAGCCACTGCTTGTCCCAAAAGCAGCCAAGNCATGCCGCCAGATGACCNCCTGCCGAAAANCCNGCNACTACGATTTTATCCTTATCTACAGCNTACGCATCNGCATGTTCTCTGATATAGGAAACTGCCCANGNAAGCTCNATAAGCGGCAAGGGATGNTCCATGCCNTCGCCCNCNACATCATANTNCAGAACCGCTGCGTGACACCCNNNNGNAAGAAACGCGAATGCGATCGGCTCNCCCTCCCGCACCGACACATGCTCATATCCGCCGCCCGGACAAATGATAATCATCGGGCGTTTACGTTCTCCGTACATTTCCGGATAACTTTCCTGTATATAGAGCGAAAGCTGCGCCTTCACTGCATTTTCCACGTCTACCTTCACTTTTTCAAATTGCATGATCGTTCCCCCGTATTATTTATCCTTTCGATAGTCAACTGCGCGNCTTANCTTGGATTTGAGCCGCTGCAGCGCATTGTCNGTTGATTTTTCATCTCTTGAGAGCACCTTGGCAATCTGCGAGTAACTCATGCCCGTGACNTACAGATCGAGCACCTGTTTTTCAAAGCTGCTGAGNTCCTTTTCGATNATCGACTCTATGTGCGCCACATTTTCCTTGTCAATAAACAATTTCTCGGGNTCNGTTTCAACCTCGGANACAAGNATATTAACAAGCTGNGTGCCCTTCCCCTCCTGCTCCGGTTCCGCGCTTGCATACAACGATATGTATGTATTGAGCGGNGTATGNTTTTCCCTGCGCGANGCNTGTACCGCGTTATACATCTGNCGCGAGATGCACAGATCCGCAAACGTNTAAAANTTCGCGTCGCGCCCGGCGTCATAATCCCGNACTGCCTTAAAAAGCCCGATCATGCCCTCCTGAATGAGATCGTCACCGTCCGCACCCAAAATATACATNGAACGNGCCTTTTTNCGCACAAGATTTTTNTATTTATCCATAATGAAATCCGTAATCTCGTTTTCACCCTGNCGCAGTCTGTCAATCAATTCCTCATCCGATATGCCTTTATATTTTTCNGTCACTNAANCCTCCATAGNAAAGAATGNCTTTNAAGACATTCTTTGTCTGACAATCTCATACGCAAGCACGCCCGCCGCCACNGAGGCGTTGAGCGAGTCAATATCGCCTTTCATCGGTATGGACGCNACAAAATCGCACCGCTCTTTNACAAGNCGNCCNACNCCGTCGCCCTCGCTTCCGATCACCAGTCCGATNGGNCCNTTTAANTCAAGGTCGTACATTGTCGTNCCNTCCATATCCGCGCACACAAACCACATNCCCTCTTTTTTCANTTCNTCTATGGNATTNGAGAGATTCGTNACGCGCGCTACGGGAGTATAGTTAATCGCNCCCGCAGATGTTTTTGCCACGGCTGCCGTCANTCCCACAGCGCGATTTTTGGGAATGATAANGCCGTGCGCACCCGCAAGATTTGCNGTTCTTATNATCGCGCCCANGTTGTGNGGATCCTCGATATTGTCAAGCAAAAAGAGAAACGGCGGCTCATTCTTTTCNCGNGCCGCGGCAAGCATGTCCTCNACCTCNGCNTATGTATATGCCGCCGCATAAGCNATCACGCCNTGNTGCTTTCCCGTTTCACTNATCTGGTCAAGGCGTTCGCTTGTNACAAATTTCACAATCGTATTCTGCTTCTTNGCCTCACGCTTAATGGTCTGGATNGGTCCNTCCTGTACGCCGTCCTGTATGAAAACTTTGTCGATCGGCTTTCCTGAACGAAANGCCTCTATCACGGCATTTCTGCCCTCTATCGTAAATTCTTCGTATCGCATNNTNNTNTCCTTTATAATTCAATTTCCAAAAGNTCCAANGCTTTTTGAATAATTNCAATCATTCGCTGTGTGTTNTCCGTCAGAAACAGATATCCNCAGAGCGCCTCNAACCCTGTCGCTTTTCTGTAATCCGCAAGACTTGCATTCTTTGCCGAGGAATTGATTTTTGTGTTTTTGCCNCGCCTGTAAATATCNCGTTCCTCNTCGCTAAGNTGCTCATAGACTGCNTCNATCATNTTTGCCTGTGTTTCGGCNCAGACNATTTTCGTNGTATGNNTGTGCANTGTNTTTGCGCTGCGCTGTCCCTTTTCCACGATNAGCGTCCTNATGACAATCTCAAACACNGCATCGCCNATNTAGGCAAACGTAAGCGGAGAATAAGTCTTTATATCCNCCGTTTCCGCGCCNAACACCGCGTGTATTTCCGAACGTATNTCTCCCATGANAATNNCCTCAANTTATCTTTTTCCACTTAACGCCCTCNCGCGTGTCCTCCAAAGCAATGCCNTTTTCCANCAGTTCCGCNCGGATAGCGTCCGCTTTTGCAAAATCTTTTTCTTTCTTTGCCGCCTTGCGCTCCTCAATCTTGGNAAGCACATATGCCTCAAGTTCCGCGTCNACTCCGCNNTCCGCCTCCTTTGCGGCATGTGCCGTGNTNAGATNAAGNGANAGNACNTCGTCAAAACTTTCNGCAAGNGCAGCCTTTGTNGCNTCNGACATCTCATCTTTNAGCATATCATAGAGCACNGTNATNGCCATCGACGAGTTGAGATCATCGCAAAGAGCAGCTTCAAACTTTTCTCTGTACGCATCAAATTTNGCGCTGTCAACCGCACCNGTTTTGTCNAGCGTTCCGATTTTTTTAACAAGCTTGTCATATGCCGCGCTCATGTTGTCCAACACTTCATAGGAAAATTCCAAGGGTTTTCTGTAGTGCGACTGCAAACAGAAAAACCGGTAGACAAGCGGATCATAATTTTTTTTCTCCAAAAGGGACACNGTCAGAAAATCGCCCTTTGATTTGCTCATTTTTCCCGACTTATCATTCAAATGATGCACATGNAACCAATAGTTACACCACTTATGTCCCACATAAGCCTCGCTCTGNGCAATCTCGTTCGTGTGATGCGGAAAAATATTGTCAACGCCTCCGCAGTGAATATCCATATACTCGCCCAAGTGCTTCATACTAATGCANGAACACTCGATATGCCANCCGGGATATCCNACNCCCCACGGNCTGTCCCACTTCAGCTCCTGTGAATCGAATTTTGACTTGGTAAACCAAAGCACAAAATCGCTCTTATTTTTCTTGTTGGAATCCTCCTCCACGTCATCGCGCACGCCGACCAAAAGCTCTTTCTCGTTCTGGCTNGAAAANACATAATAATCNTCAAGCTTTGANGTNTCAAAATANATNTTTCCGCCNCTCTCATACGCNTATCCCTTTTCCAGCAATACNTCTATCATATGAATAAATTCGGCNATNCAGTTNGTTGCGGGNTCCACCACATCGGGCGTTTTNATATTNAGTTTTTTACAGTCGCTGAAAAACGCGTCCGTATAAAACTTTGCAATCTCCATCACAGACTTGTGNTCCCTCTTTGCCCCGGCGAGCATCTTATCCTCACCCGTATCNGCATCGCTTGAGAGATGTCCNACATCNGTNATATTCATNACGCGCTTCACGTCATANCCGATGTAACGCAGCGTTTTTTCGAGTAANTCCTCCATGATATAACTTCTTAGATTNCCGATATGCGCAAAGTGATAGACCGTCGGACCGCANGTATACATTCCTACTTTTCCGTCCTCGTTCGGGATAAACTGCTCTACCTTTCTGGTAAGTGTATTGTAAAAGGATAATTTATTTTCCATTTCTGCCTCCAAAGCGTTATGTAATTTTCTCTNTGTTTTCNGACTGTTTTATTAAGAGTTTTATCTGATTTTCAAGCTCGATCACACGGTTTGCCAACTCTGTATTTTCNTGCTGCAATGCCCTGATGTCCTCGCTTACNGGATCGGGAAGATCGACCTGATTCATCTCCTCNCGCACTAACTTTTGATTGTTGCGCCTGACCACTCTGCCCGGCACNCCGACAACNGTACAGTTTGGCGGAACCTCCTCGATCACCACGCTTCCCGCGCCGACCTTTGAGTTTTCACCCACTTTAAAGGAACCGATAATCTTTGCGCCCGCGCTTATCATCACGTTATCGCCGATTGTCGGNTGGCGCTTTCCNTGCTCCTTTCCCGTACCGCCAAGCGTCACGCCCTGATAGAGNGTAACATTGTTNCCCACCACAGCCGTTTCGCCGATAATGACTCCGTTTCCNTGGTCAATGAAAAAGTTTTCGCCGATCACGGCGCCGGGATGTATCTCTATCCCCGTCTTTCGAACCGCNCGCTGCGAGATCCANCGNGCAAGGAAATAGTGACCGTTCTTNTAAAGCTTATGCGCCACCCGATAATGGAGCATCACCTTNAANCTCGGATAAAGAAATACCTCCATNTTTGAATGAATCGCAGGATCGCGTTCTCTGATGACCCTTATTTCATTTTTGATACTCTTAATCAATCCCATTTCTGCCTCTATTGTTATAATTTTGTCAAATTCNTTTATTGTTCAANACAANCCGCTGTGTTGAGCGCAATCTCCATCATCTGTGTAAAGGAGTTCTGACGCTCCTGCGGTGTCGTTTCCTCTCCNGTCACCAAACTGTCGGAAACGGTGAGAATCGCAAGNGCATTTTTGCCGCACCGCGCCGCGTTCATATAAAGCGCAGCCGCTTCCATCTCCACNCAGAGCACACCCATTTTCTGCCACCCTGCATTNGCGTCCTTGCTGTCATTATAAAACACATCGGACGAAAGTATATTTCCCACATGGTAATTTGCTCCTACCGCCTCNGCCTGCGCGATNGCCTCACGCATCAGCGGATAGCTTGCAATCGGCGCAAACGTGCCGCCCAGTCCNTACTGGCTTGCATAGTTGGAATTGGTACATGCGCCCATACCGATCACGATATCGCGCACATGCACTTTTTCCTGCATNGCGCCTGTCGAACCGATGCGCATAATATTTTCCACGCCGAAAAAGTTGTAGAGNTCATAGGAATAGATNCCNATNGTCGGCATNCCCATGCCGCTNGCCATGACNCTTACTTTTGTNCCNCGATACGTTCCCGTATATCCCTGTATTCCTCTGATATTATTGACAAGCTGTGCATTCTCCAAAAAATTCTCCGCAATAAATTTTGAGCGCAGCGGATCNCCCGGCATCAGNACCGTCTTTCCNAANGCATTATCTTCTGCACTGATGTGCGGTGTAGTCACAAGAGCCATATCACATTTCCTCCTTTTGTCTTACCGTTCCCTGATCCATGCGGGACCGGATAGGTATATACTATCAAATTTCCTGTTTTCTTTCAACTTGATATAGTCAAAAATAAAAGCCGTAAACGTGCCGATATCGATTGTCACCTCGGGTCGCATGGAAGGATTGTCTTCTCTGCCTTCGCCCTCCTCCACACGCTCCATAAAGCTGCCGCTTTTATTGATGTACCATATAAAAAGTCCGTCGTTTTGTGCAATTTCTTCGTCCTTTAACCGGATTGCAACTGTGATTTTCCCGTCCCCTGCCACATACTTTAAAAACTCCGGCAGATTTACAATCCTTGCCATAGCATATGGCGTTTTCTCCTGCGAGGTGTCAAAATATTGCTCCATATCTGCTTCTTCTGCAAACACGGCCTCCTCCACAAAGCCGTTGCATTCGGCAAAATAACCGCTGATCGCGCCATTTTTTGTTATTTTGTAAAGTCCGCCGCCTTTTTCCTCCAGTCTTTTTTGCAGCTCCTCATAGTAGGCTGTACTTCGTATGATAAAAAAACCGTACCGCTTACAGAGGGTGGCATTTACAAAATTTGCAAGTGAGGGCAGCGCACTTTTATCCACAGTCTCCCACTCCGATTTTTGCACTGCTATGCTCCCGCCTTTCAGCGTAATATTCGGTCGGTCGCAAATATAGTGAAAGCCCGCCGTTTTTCCCTGCGGCGCCTGCGCGTCCGTATTAATCAGGCAAAGCGGCACTTTCTGTTTATATTGATATTGAAGCGCCTGCCTTGTCAAATCATAATTTTCGGGACATAGCGCCTTCTTGGACAAAAAACATGCATCAAGCCGCACCATATCCACCATGCATGGCGTTTCACGACTGCCAAAAAGCGGTGGATTTCTGCGAATCGCAGCCGCATAGAGTGTAGAGCGCAGTCCTCCCATAATCTGTTCCATAAAAATCCTCCGATGTTAAATTGCCTTTTTACAGCCGTCACATCCCTCACACATAGACGCTTGTGCGCCGTCTACCGCCTCCATCGTCGCCATCTCACGCGGACTGGTCAGCAGACACACAGCATGTGCCGCTATGCCCTCTTTGCTGCCTGTAAAGCCAAGTCCCTCCTCGGTTGTCGCCTTTACGTTGATCTGATCGATCCCGATATGAAGCGCGCCTGCAATATTTTCCCGCATTTGTTCAATGTGCGGCATCATTTTCGGCGCCTGTGCAATAATGGTGGCATCAATGTTCTCTATAAAAAACATGTTTTCCTCTAAAAGCGCCCCCACTTTCTCCAAAAGGATCATGCTTGATATCCCCTTATATGCGGGGTCCGTATCCGGAAAATGCCTGCCGATATCCCCAAGCGCAGCAGCTCCCAAAAGCGCATCGGATATCGCATGAAGCAGTACATCCGCGTCCGAATGTCCCAAAAGCCCAAACTCATACGGAATTGTCACACCGCCAATGATCAACGCCCTGTCTTTTACAAGACGGTGAACGTCATAACCCATTCCTACTCTCAATGCTTCCCTGTTTCCTTTCTATCTGTTAGGTGTCACTAACCTATCAAAACCGTCTAAAAGTGTCAAAACAATGTCAAAAAGTCTGTCGCAGTCGCCCTCTCTTACGCCTTCTATATTGAGCGGCATCTGAGGATCATGGAGCGACATGCGAAGCAAAAGCCAGCCTTTTACTTCCTCTGTATCAAACGAGATGCGAACTCCCTCATAAGAGTTCGGCGCGATGTCGTAGCCTTTTGCCTTCGCCCTCTCCTCAAATGTATTCAGCGCATTTTTGCCGTATTCCTTAAAGTCGTCACAGGCAATTTTGAAGCGGTACTCACGCTCCTCGAAGCCCTTTTCCAGCGTTTCGATAAATGCGGAGAGAGGCTTGTTTTTCTCTGCCGCCTTTGCAAGCGCGATCAACAGCTTCACTGCCATGTATGCGCCGTCATCAAGGAAATAATTTTCGCTCAATGCGCCGTGTCCCGACGTTTCGATTGCAAGCGGCGATACGATACCCGCGTTGTTTAGGCGGATGGACTCATTGATCACGTTTTTGTAACCGCGCATAAATCGATGATGCTTCATGCCGATGCTCTCGATAAAGCGTGTCAGGCGGTCACTTGTTACCGAATCCGTAACGATCGTGCCACCGGGATAATCTTCTGCGATGATCGCCGTCATCATTGCAATGATCGCGTCCCTGTTTACCTCGTCGCCGTTAGGGAGCACAGCCGACATTCTGTCAACGTCCGTGTCAAATATGATGCCTAAATCCGCCTTGTTTTTGAGCACGGCCTGCTTGATGGACTCCATCGCTTGTTTATTCTCTGGATTTGGAATGTGATTCGGAAAGTATCCGTCAGGCTCCAAAAACTGGCTTCCCACTGTGTCCGCGCCAAGCGGATTCAAAACCTTTTCCACGAAAAAGCCGCCCGCTCCGTTTCCGGTATCCACTACGATATGTAAGCCGGCTAACGGCTTATCATAATTCTTGGCATTGATGCTCTTTCTTATTTTATCCTTTAAGAAATCACAATATACAGAAAGGGAGTCTGCTTTTTCCACATCTGCAAGGCTTGCGTCCTCCACAGAAAGGTCTGACGCTATCTGAAGGATTTTTGTAATATCGTCATGCTCCAAGCCGCCGTCCCTGTCAAAGAACTTATAGCCGTTTCTGTTAAACGGAAGGTGACTTGCCGTAATTATGATTGCGCCGTCAAACGCAAACGCGTCAAACACCGTTGCCATAAACATTGAGGGGGTTGAAACAAGTCCGCAGTCATAAACTTTCGCGCCTGCTGCCACGATTCCTTTCGCTGCCGCCGCAAAAAGGCTGTCCGCCGTGATGCGCGAATCGTGTCCAATACCGATTCGGAGTTCTCCCACCGCTTTTTTCTTCTTATCTGCAAGCCATCTGACAAACCCGCCGCCAATCAGATTTCCGGCATCCTCCGTAAGATTGACGTGCTCTCCCTCTACGCCCTCGCACGCAATTCCTCTGATATCGCTGCCGTTTTGAAGCTTCATGATGTCCGCCATAGTAATCCTCCATTTCTATCTGTTTTGTTCTATACTAGCATAAACTGCCATAAAAAGAAACAAGATTCGCTCTAAAATTCCTTTTTATCGGGAATGCAGCGCTTTAACCTGCAAGCAAAAACACGACCACATTTGCCGCCATATGAAAAACGAGCGGCGCATAAAAGCATCTCGTCCTCTCATAGCAGAGCGCGATCAAAATCCCCATGCATGTACCGTATACAAACTGCGGCATATTTCCGTGAAACGCCCCAAACAAAAGCGCCGAAAACAACACAGCCCTTTCTACTGCATAAAACCGTTTGATGCGGTTGAAGATAATTCCGCGAAACACGATTTCTTCCACAAACGGCGAGATGATTCCATACAGTATCAGCCCAAGGAAAATCGGCACGGAATACTGAATTTTTTTTACTGCCTCGTATTGATCCGAGCCAAGCGTTCCCTGTGTTTGCGACACGCGTGTCATAAAATCAGACAGGCGCATTATGACGATATTTAATCCGACCGCCGACACGCCTCCGAAAATTGCGGATACAATACAGATGAGCAGCCCCCGCCCTTTTATAAACTCCGTTTTCAAAAAATCAAAAAACTGCTTCATTATCCCCGCGTCAATGTCCACCTCGCCAGAAACAGCCGCCTCTTTCAGAAAATCATTCATCAAAAAGCTTACGGCGATGACGCTTGCCGCCGCATTGACCACAGCGCTCAGCAAGTACGAATGTTCTCCCACCCACATGTCGATTCCTGTAATCGGAAGCGCCGGAATTGCAATCGCAAGCGTCAGCATTGCCACAGTTTTTACGAGCATGTAGACCACAAAAGGACGCAATATATAGGCAAACTTTTGCAGCCGCGTCGTTCGTTTTTGAATTCCTTTATCTTTCCTCACATTAATAACTCCTCTAACTCCGAAACCGTATCCACAATATAATCTGCCCCCGCTGCCTCAAGCTCGCCCTCGGACGCATAACCAAACGAAACGCCGACTGAGGTCAGTCCAAAAGCCTTTGCCCCCTCAACGTCAAATTTTCGATCCCCGACCATCGCCACACGCTCCTTTCGCTCCCGTGCGTCCTGCAAATCGGGCGCCATCTGCTCGAGCGCATACGCAACGACCTCTTCTTTCTTGCCACGTGTACCGTCAAACTCGCTTCCGACAATATAATCAAAATACTGCTTAATCCGGAAGTGTTCCAGCACACGCATCACAAGCGGCGTAGGCTTACTCGACGCAATCGAAAGAATTTTTCCGCGCTCCTTTAACGCGGAAAGCATCCTGTCAATACCCTCATACATCGTATTCTCATAAATTCCCTGTTTGTCAAAACGCTCTCGATACTTTACGACCGCCTGTTGCGCCTGCTCTTTTGTGAAATCATAAAACTCCATAAAACTGTCCGTGAGCGGCGGTCCGATAAACGGCTCCAGCTTATCAAGATTGGGCTCATCAATTCCAAATGCCCGAAGCGCATACTGTACCGAGCTTGTGATCCCGATTTTCGGGTCGGTCAGTGTACCGTCCAAGTCAAACAATATGTAATCAAACATCTCTTTAACCACACTCCTTTTCGTTTCCTTTCATTATACCCGAATTTCCCGCTGCAGGCAAAACGAATACAGATACTTTTCCTTCACAGGCTTTCCTGTGATCTGCTCGATTGCTTTTTGATAATAGTCAAGCTGCGTTTTGTAGCGGTCCGTAAGCTGTGTTTCGCTTTCGACTCTGTCCGTCTTGTAATCCGCGAGAACAATGCCGTCCTCCTCGTAAAAGAACACATCGATCACGCCCTGTATCAGCGTCCATTCGTCCGTTCCCGCCACAGCTTTTTCCCCGAGCACAAAGGGCTGTTCCTTGTAAAGCGCCCCCCGCTCCTGTGCCGCTATCATGCGGGCTGCAAGCGGCGATTTGAAAAATTCACAAATTCTGCCGACTGGCACACAGTCTGCCTCGTCTTTTGTCACTCTGCCCTCTGAGAGCCATCCTTCACGTTCCTTTACAAGAACTTCGCGAAGTCTTTTGCTGTCTTTTTCCGTATGATATGTAAAAGCTTTGTCAAATGACAATAATTCCATGATCTTATGCACCGCGTTACCGTATCGAACTCCAGTTTGTTCCGTGCCGTCCTCGGTTTCCCCCTCTGCCGTGGCAAAACTTGGGATATACGTTTTGTGTTTGAGAACAACGAGCGGTTTTGCCTCCTCCATGGTTTCCTTATAGGATTCTCTTTTGAGTTCCGAAACGGTTGTCTTTACGGTAAGTCCTTCAAGGTACGCGTACGGATACAAAAAGTCAAATCTGCTCTGTATCTTTTCTCGAAGTTCCTTGTCCGAAAGCTCTGCCGCCCTGTCAAGCTCTTTTTCCAAAAAGGCGCTTCTTCCCTGTGACAAAATCTCCTCTTTTAAGTCAATCGCTTCCTTGCAAATCGTAAGCTTCATCGGCACATCCGAATAGGGAAGGGAATGCGTGTAATATGCGAGTCCGTTTTCTTCAAGAACCGCTTTCATACACGAATGCCGCATCAGGGACGCAAGCGCCAGATCCATATACGAACTCGCTCCCATCAAGACGGAATACGGCAGCTTTTCGTCCTCCTCCATGGTAAGCGAAATATTTGACAGAAGTTTTTTTTGAAAATCTTCCACATACCCTGTCAAAATCAACTTTTCCTTTGCACGCGTAAGCGCCACATACAGCACACGCAAATCCTCTCCGCGCGTATCTTCCTTCATGCGCTGTGCCACAACATTTTTTCGGATATTCTTTCGTTTAATCCGCATCTTAGGGTCTATATAATCCACGCCGACGCCAAGTTCCGCGTCCATCAAGATTGCCTGCCGCATATCGAGCATATTAAACTGCTTTGACAGTCCGCACACAAAGCAGATCGGAAACTCAAGTCCTTTACTCTTATGGATTGTCATAATTCGCACAACATCCGCGTTTTCGTCAAGAATATTTGCCTCGCCGAAATCCACTTCCTGTTCCTGTACCGTTTCCAGATATCGTATGAAATGGAACAGTCCGTAAAAACTTGTATTTTGGAACGCGCCCGCTTTCTCAAGCAAAAGCGCAAGATTTGCAAGCCGCTGGTCACCGCCCGGCATGGAGCCCACATACGCTCCGTAACCCGTTTCATCGATCAGTCCGCGTATCAAGTCCTTGATCGGTGTGTAGGCAACGCGTTCCCTGTAATCGGAAATCATTGAAAAAAGGCGTTCCAGCTTTTGACGAAGCGGCTCCTTTGGCTTCGCATTTTCAAAATAGTATTTCACCTGTTCGTATAAAAACAGTTTCCGCTTTTCGCACACCTCCTGTTGTGAAACAAAACAACGGATCCGTGAGATTTCCTCCTCATCAAAGTCAAAAAAGGGCAGCTTCATCGTACCGAAAAACGCGATATCCTGAAGCGGATTGTCAAGTACGCGCAAAAAATTAACAATCCCCTGAATCTCCAAGGTTTCAAAATATCCCGTCTTACTCGTCACATGAACCGGTATTCCCCGTTCGCTTAAAATCCTTCGAAAATCCTCGTCCCAGCCGGAAGTTGCCCGAAACAAAAGCACAATGTCGGAATATTTCGCCGCACGAAGTTCACCGGTTTTATCGTCCGTCACCGGAAAATGCCCGACCATTTTTTTAATGCGCTCGGCTACAAGCAGCGCCTCCCGCTCCTTTGGAGAATAATCATCATTCTCATCATCGCACGCGGCAGCGATCAACAGCTCCGTCCGATACGGATTTTCGTCGTAAGAATCAAATGCGTCATTGTCAGGCACGGGATATGCAGCGCCGACATGAAGCGCGGCGTTTTCGTCATATTCTACATTTCCGACCGACTTTCGCATAAGCTGTGCGCACATAAAATTGACGGCGTCCGTCACTTCCCTGCGGCTTCGAAAATTCATGCTTAAATCAATCCGCACACAATCCTCTTTCGTTTTGTCGTCGTCTTTTATGACATATGTGTCATATTTCTCCATAAAGATTTCGGGACGCGCAAGCCTGAATTTATAAATACTCTGCTTTACATCACCAACCATAAAGCGATTATATCTTGTGTTTGCCTCTCCTGAAATGCTTTTTAGCAAAAGCTCCTGTACCTCGTTTGAATCCTGATACTCGTCGATCATGATTTCCGCAAAATAATCCTGCAATTCCAACGCCGTTTCCCTTAATGCAATCGCGCCGTCCGCTTTCTTTTCCAAAAGAATCTGAAGGGCAAAATGCTCCATATCCGAAAAGTCAATGATATTTTTTTCCCGCTTTGCCTCATCAAGCCGCTCCTTAAAGAAAAGCGTAAGCACTACAAGCTCCTCCACCATATCCCGACACACAGCCATATCACGCAATGTATCTTCTGTTGAAATCTGAAACAGCATCTTTTGTAAAGCAGTAATATTCTTTTTGACTTCGTCCCGAATCCCCTTTACCGTTTCTTTTAGCATTGGATCTTCGTCCTGTGATCTTTTCGCCGAAAGCCTTGTAAACGAACAAGCGGTAAACAATTCATGCAGCTTTTCATATTCCCGCACATTTTTTAAGCTTTCTATCAGTTCCAAATCGGAAACAAGATTTTCAATATACTGCGCAGGTCCCCCCACCCGCTCCGAAATCGCAAGCGCCTGATGAAGTCTTGCCGTACACTCTGTTAAAATTGTGTCAATATATTGCAGCGCCCCCCGAAACCATTTCTGCTCGGAAAGTTCTTGCACATTGTCTGCCTGATAGTCGCAAAGCCGCTCTTTCAGCCAATCCTCGGGAAATGGATAACTCATTGAAAAGTGGTAAAGCCTAAGAATAGCCTCCTCAATCTTCTTTTCGCCCGCGCCTGTGCTGTAGCTTTCCACAAAGTTCAAAAAACGCTCGGTCGGCTCCGTGTGTATCTCCTCCAAAAGACGGTCCATCACGTCCGCCTCGAGCATTTTCATCTCACTCTCATCCGCCACGCGAAACCCCGGATCGATGCCGATTTCATTAAAATTGTTTCGAATCACAAAAAGGCAGAACGAATCGATCGTCGTAATCTGCGCATTATGGATCAGCGACGCCTGTTTTTGCAAATGCTCATTCTCGGGATTTTGTTCCAGACCGTTTGTGATCGCCCTGCTGATGCGCTCCCGCATCTGCGCCGCCGCCGCGGAGGTGAATGTCACGATGAGCAGTCTGTCGATGTCCACAGGATTTTCGCTGTCTGTTATCCGCTGTATGATGCGCTCTACAAGCACTGCGGTCTTTCCGCTTCCCGCTGCCGCGGACACAAGGATATTACTGTTTCTTGTATTGATGACGCGCTGCTGGTCTGCCGTATATTTCATCGTTAAGCTCCTCCGTTCTCCTTGATTTGCGCTCGCATGTGCTCCAACGCCCGTTCCTGATCCAGATCCTCCAAATGACGCACAAGTCCTGCACCAAGCTTTTTGTCAAAACCGCAGACACTTTTATAGTCACAGTAAGTACACGCAGTCATGTCCTTATGCTCATAAGGGTTTAATCCGATATCACCATCTAAAATCGCGCTTCCAAGCTCCTTAATCTTCGCATTTACATAATGTGAAACCGTTTCAAAATCCTCATTGGAGAGCACACTCGACGCCTGTGTATAGCTGCCGTCCTTCTTCTTCGCCACGGGAAGCACCGTGGATTTCGTTTCAAAATCCTTGTCAAGAAGCTTGATAATCTCCTCCTCATCACTCACCATACCCGTCATTTTGAGTTCATCCAAGATTGCTTTTTCAATTTCCGCCGCGTCCGGTTTTCCTTGTTCCGTTTCCGTCATCGGATCGCTCACATGGTAGTAAAGCATCGCGGCGGGAATGACACGCATGTCAGGATTTTTCTTTTTTTCAAGCTCTACCGCCGCATTCATATAAACTACAAGTTGTAGCTGCAAACCGTAATACAATGCCGCAAGGTCAAATTTCCGATTACCCGACTTGTAATCGATCACCTTGACATACAGTTTATCGCTGCGCCTACAAGTGTCAATACGGTCAATGCGTCCTACAAGCTGCATTTTTTCCTCCTCGGAAAGGGAAATGTTTACCGCGTCAAGATCCGATGCCATCTGAAACGACATCTCAATGCTCTCAGGCGCAAATGCCCCCTGTCGTAACTGATATTGCAGTGTTTGCACAGTGCGGTTTAAAATCCGCTTCATCTGCGTTATCATGTACTCGTTTCGCTTGCTGCTGTAGAGCACGGTTTCACCGTATGCCGCCGCATAGCTTTCCAGACACGCATCTACAAGCTGTTCTCCCAGCTCTTTCGGAAAATCAAACCATGTATAGCCGTTCTTTGGCAGTTGCTCCGAAAAGTGTTCAAGAACCGCATGAAACACATTTCCCATATCCACGCGCTCAAAGCTGTACTTGTCACGCTCCGAAAGTTTTAAACCGTATTGCAGGAAATGCGCATATGCGCAAGAGGCAAATGTTTCAAGACGGCTCACGCTGTTTTTGAGGATATGACCGTACAAAAGTCCCGCAAGCTCTTTTGGAAGTCTTGCATTTCCCACATTTGCAAGGTATGCAAACGCCGCCCTTTTCATGCTCTCCAAAATTGGCGCGCACCTCTCATTTCTGACACATATGTCATAAAGTGTAAAAAACACCCGTCTGTCGTCTGTGTTTTCTCCGTCCAATAATCCGTCCGCCGCATAGCGTCGAAGCAGTTCCACAAGATAGTCCATAGCGTCCGCGAAAGAATCCAACTGCTCTTCTATATGCCTTAGCTGTGGTTTTTCAATCATAATCAATGGAAACAGTTTTGTCACCGTATTGATCAGATACGCCGGTCTGATGCTCTTTCCCTCGCTGTCTACCTTGGCATAAGAAAGAAACAGGAAATCGGAAGGCTTCGTCATTGTCATGTAAAGATAAAGCCGCTGGATATACATCTGCTGCCTTGGCGTGGGCGCAAGCTCAAACTCCGATTCCTGTAAAAACTCTCGGTCAATGTCGGAAATAATCCCGCCTGTTCCCCCGTTCTTTGGAATGATTCCGTCATTGATACCCACAAAAAAAAGCGTCTTGATCTCACTCATGCGCGTTCGCTCGATATCTCCGATGACCACCTTATCAACGCTCTGCGGAATCGTTCCCACTTTAATTTCCGCAAATCCCGCATCAAGAATATCCGCAAACTCTTTTATCGTAAGCTCCTCATCACCAAGCAATGCGCAGATTTGTTCCAAAAGTTCCATAACAAGCCTGTAAATCTGCTCATACTCCTTTGCGCGCACAAGGTCGTTTTTTTCCTTAAATTCTTCCGCATACCGTTCCAGTCCGTTCTCGATTTCCGCCTTTTTGATAAACTCATACAGAAACGTCACAAGTTCACGTCCCGTCGCCCGCTTTACCATAAGCGGCTCGAGCATAGATACAATTTTTTCCCGAACCGCATTCAGCGCGTCAAGGAACTCTGTTGCCTCCTCCCCTTTTACTCGTCTTGTAAACCGCTTATTCCACGCGCTCTTTCCGCGGATTCCCATCATCATCACATAATTTTCGAGTCTGTCCGTATCCTCCCTGCTTACTCCGGAAAGACCGCACCTTAAAAAGTGAAATACCGACTCATACGAATACTCCTGTATCACCACCAAAAGCGCGCTTCGGATAAATTCAATAAACGGATTGAGCACAAGCTTATTTGTTTTGTCAAGAAAGAAAGGAATGTTAAACCGCGCAAACTCCTCCTTGGCAAGAAAACCGTAACGCTCCAAATCGCCCGTAACAACAGCGATATCGCGATAGCAGTAATTTTCCTCGCGCACAAGCTGCCTGATTTTCAAACACACTTGCCGCAGCTCTTCCTTAGGGTTTGAAGCTTCAAAAATCCTGATGCTGTCCTGCTCCTGTTCAAACGCTTTGTACGGATATCGAAAAAGCTCCCGCTCAAGATGCGACAGTCCCGCATTATCCCGATATCGGAACACTTGCTGATCCGCAATCACTTCATCTTTTTCACGTTCCGCGCCCGCCTCACTGCAAAGCCTGTTAAGGTCATATATAGTCTTTTTACTCAAATGAAACAGTTTCTGTTCTCCGTCCAGCACATACGGATTTTCGCGCGCATCCATGGTAACAGTCACAATGACCTGCTGCGCCCGAATCATCAACTCCTGAATAACCCTGTTCTGCACAGGCGTAAAACCCGTAAAGCCGTCAAAGACGATCACGCTTTTTTGCACCACATGGGACCGTGCCAATACGCCGCGAAGCCGCTCAAGCGTTTCCTCCGTCGTGATAAAACGTTCTTCTATATATTTCAAAAAACCGCTGTACAATGTATGCAAATCCTTTAATTTGTAGGAAAGCGCTCCTCTTTTTGACGCATAAGCACAAAGCTTTTCAACATCCTCGGGTTTTAGTCCGTACTGCATGAACTCAGAAAGCGCCGATTTTATCTCACTGATATATCCGGGCTTTCTGACCTTTTGTTTCATGACGCTAAGCTCCTCTTCCAGCTCCGCCGCCACTCTTCGCAGAACAAGACTCTTTCCCGTATCGTCCAAAACCGGCTTATCGTTTCCGCCAACCTCCTCGAAAATTCTGTGGGAAAGACGCCCAAAGCTTAACACGTCAATATTCATAATTCCTTTATTGGGATGTCTTTTCACGAGTTCAAGCTGCGTCTGCATGGTAAACTGATCAGGCGCTACTATCAGATAATTGGTGTGCGGATTTTGCATTGACGCATCTATGATCCTTTGGTAAAGCAGATAGCTTTTCCCCGAGCCGGAAGCTCCGATGTAAAATTTTAACCCCATTATTCTGCCTCCATGCCGCCTTGTGGGCTTTCAACTTCTCTTTATATTTTCTTTCTGTTTAGTATAGCATAATCTTCTTTAAAATGGTACACTGATAATAGTAAAAAAGATGAGTGCCGGCGCACTCATCTAACAAAAAGCTTCGCTTTTTGTTTAAATGATTTATGCTGTCGCAATTATCTGTACAATAAAAATAGCGTCGCATTAATAATAAAAATTGGAAAGGATCGGTCGTAATATGGAAGAAATAAAAAGCAGAAAAGAAATCCCATTTGACCATAAATGGGCGATTGAGGACTTATATGCCTCTGATGAAGAATGGAAAAAGGATTTAGATACAATCAAAGAAAAATGCTCCGAGATCGAATCCTACAACGGCAGACTTGGCGAAAGCGCAGACACGCTGCTCTCCTTCTTAAAACAACAGGATGAAATCAGCGTCTTTTTGGATCGCTTTGCAAACTATTCCATGCGAAAAGCTGACGAAGACACAAAAAATACCACCTATCAAGGATATAAAGACCAGACAATGGGCGCGCTTGTCGCATTTTCTTCCGCATTTTCCTTTGCAGAACCTGAAATTCTTGCAATCAGTGACGAAACGCTGAATGCATTTTATGAGAAAGCGCCCGAGCTGAAAACGTATCAACGATACCTTGGCGATATCCGCCGAAAAAAAACGCATATATTAAGCAACTCTGAGGAGAAAATACTTGCTGCCGCCGGAGAGCTCGCGCAATCGCCTGATGAGATCTTCGGACTTTTAAACAATGCCGATATGGCCTTCGACTCCGTGAGCGATATCGAGGGAAACCGATATCCCGTAACACATGCCACATTTATCACGCTGCTTCGAAAAACTGACAGGAGTGTCAGAAAATCGGCATTTGAATCCCTCTATAAAACGTATGACGCACACAAAAACACCTCAGCGGCAATCCTTTCCGCACAGATGAAACAGCTAAACTTTTTCGCCAAAATGAGAAATTATGAAAGTCCCTTACATGCAGCGCTTGATGTTAACAATGTCAATCCACAAGTTTACTATAATCTGATCGAAACAGTACACGAAAACATGGAGTATATGTATCGGTATGTGCGCCTTCGCAAAAAGCTTTTAAAGGTTGACGAGCTGCACATGTACGACCTCTATGCGCCTATGATTCCCGATGCGGAGCGAACCATCTCGTTTGAGGAAACGAAAACCAATATCAAAAACGCCCTTTCCGTTCTGGGTGATGATTATGTAGCGCTTTTGGACGAGGGCTTTGGTAACCGCTGGATTGATATCTATGAAAATACGGGAAAGCGCAGCGGCGCGTACTCGTGCGGCTGCCGCGTGCACCCTTTCATTCTTTTAAACTATAAAAACAACCTTGACAGCGAATTTACGACGGTACATGAGATGGGGCATGCGCTTCATTCCTATCTCTCCAACAAAAAACAGCCTGTTATCGACTCCGACTATGTGATTTTTGTTGCCGAGGTTGCATCGACCTGTAATGAAGCTTTGCTAATGCAGTATCTTCTGAAGAATACGACGGACAAAAAAGAAAGAGCCTATCTAATCAACTACTTCCTTGAACAGTTCCGGACAACGCTCTACCGCCAGACCATGTTTGCGGAATTCGAGCTGAAAATGAGTCAGATGGTGCAAAACGGCGAGAGCGTCAATTCCGAAACGGCATGTAANACATACCANGAGTTTGATTGACCTTTACTTTGGAAANGATGTTTTCCATGATCCCCAAATTGATCTTGANTGGGCGCGTATTCCTCATTTTTACTACAACTTCTATGTGTACCAGTACGCTACGGGATTCTCTGCGGCAATCGCACTCTCGCAAAAAATTCTGACAGAAGGAGAACCTGCCGTAAAGGCATACAAAGAACTGTTTTTGAGCGCGGGNTGTTCNANAGATCCGGTTTCAATTCTNAAAGATGCCGGCGTTGANATGTCTGCCAAAAANCCNATTGAAGACGCNTTAAAGATNTTNNGTGACCTCATCNATGAAATGNNNNCNCTTACGTCCAACTGANAAACACNGCCGTAAACAAAAAGAATAGCCGNTNAGGCTATTCTTTTTGTTTCTATTTTNTNTTTNTATGTAATATTTTACATTGAATCCAATGCCTGATACATTGTAAGCATCGGCGCCATACAAGCCGCTACAAGTCCTCCTACGACAACTGCAAGCACAACGATAATCATCGGCTCCAACGCAGCCATCAACGACTGTACTGCCATTTCCACTTCTTCATCATAATAATCAGCTAGTTTGTCCAGCATTTCCTCCGAGTTTCCCGACTCCTCACCGATACGAAGCATGTGATACACCATCGGTGGGAACAATCCGCATTCCTCCAAAGGACGCGAGAGCGGCATACCGATTGACACTTGCATGGACGCATCTTTCAATGCTTCCTTAAAATAAACATTTCCCATAATTCCCGATACAATCGAAGTCGCCTCGACCAGACTGACACCGGATCCCAACAGCGTACCCAGAGTTCTCGCCATCTGCGCCGCTGCGGATTTTACAGTCATATCTTTAAACATCGGAATGGTGAGCGCGAGCTTTCCGAAAACATGTTTTCCCATATCCGTCTTTGAGAATGCCACGATACCAAACGCAATCGCTGCCGCCACAGGTGCAATAATATACCAGTAATTGATCAAGCCGTCACTCAACGCCACATAAAACTTTGTAATACCCGGAAGATCCGTACCCAGATCCACAAACATGCTCTGGTAGCTTGGAATAACGACTACAAGCATTACAATCGTAATCACAACGGCGATAATCATAACCGCAATCGGATAAATCATCGCTTTTTTTACAAGCGCCTGTGTCTTGCTTGACTTTTCAAGCTGCTGTGACACTCGTTCCATCGCAACATGCAGCGTACCGGAAGCCTCTCCCGCTGCCACCATGTTGATCATCAAATCGGGGAATACCTTTGGATGCTCCGCAAGCGCCTGCGCAAGCGTATCACCCTTTTCGATATCGATACGCACCGTATTAAGCGCTTCCTTTAAACGCTTGTTTTCCGTCTGCTCGTATAGCATTCGCAGCGTTTCCATAATCGTAACGCCCGCCTTGTTCATACTGACGAACTGACGGCACATAACGCTTAAATCTCTCGCTGTAGGATATCCGCCTATTTGTATATTGATGTCGGCAGTTAAAACCGACTGCCCCTTTACCGATACTACCGTAAGACCCTGACTTCTGAGTTTACTTTTTACCTCATCCTCATTTGCAGCATCAATGGAGCCTTTGACTTCCTTACCAAGCTTATCAATCGCTTCATATCCGAATTTTGCCATTTGACGCGTCCACCTTCCTACCGTATTTTACTTTATATATTATTATACCTTTACAAACCTTAAATTGCAACACCTTTATTCCCACAGGAAACAAGTTCAAGTCCGTTGGAACTAACAGACCACCCTGTTTTTACCGTTATATTTTCCCACATAAAGACGCTTATCGGCAATGCTCACCCAGTCCTCGATCGTTGATTCTTTCGAATATACCGCCGCACCGATCGTTACCGTAAGAGGCACGCGCTTGTTTTCAACTTCAAATATCAGTTCATATTCCTCGACCTGTTTTCTGATTGCGTCAATCTTCTCAAACGGCGGTCTGGAAGCCTCCATAAGCCGCCCGATGATTAAAAATTCCTCGCCGCCCCACCGACACACCGTTATATCATGTTTTTCGTCGGAAAGGATTCCCGCAAGCGATTTCAGCGCCTTATCCCCGAAATTATGTCCATAGGTATCGTTGATGCTTTTAAAATTGTCAATGTCAACCATTGCAAGCCAGTATCCGTCCGCCTCGTTTTTCTCCAGAATCCGGTTTAAATGCTGTAGAATATAGTGACGGTTCGGAAGACCCGTAAGCGCATCGTATTCCGCCTGTTTTGACAGCCTTGCCTCGCTTCTTAAGAAAAACAGCGTCATCAGTTTCAAAGAAATGATCAATACCAAAAACGTGATCAGGGACATTGCCACACACATAAAAAGCTGTACCTTGTCATTGATCACATAGAGCGGTTTTCTGGCATTCATCGCAAAAATCAGACTGATATAGCTGGTAAGGCTGAGCATACTTAAAAGACTCCCGCTCACATTGCTTTTACCGTTATTCACTTTGAGCGAAAAATATTCCGCATAAAAGAAAATCGCGACAATGCTGATCAGACACATCTCAAACCCATAGCCGATACCGAGGCAGATTACCGCAAGAATCATATGGACAATCACCTCAAGTCCCATCAGGTTGACATACGTCGCAAGCTTCTTCTTTCCGATCAGCAAGAAGCCGGCAAAATAGAAAATGATACTGAATATATTAAAACTTTCCATAATCTTTACATTATAATAAGAAAAAAACGTAAAGAAAAAAATATGCATGCACAAAAAAACCGTATTTAAGAGCAGCGACATATTTCTTGCAATCTTTTGATTAAAGAAATATTCCATGTTTTTCACCTCGTCAATCTTATCCTTTTTATATAATATCATAATTTTTGATGCATGTCATTTCATTTTGTGTTAAAATGTTATGGAAGTATCATTTTTTATAAAGGAGGAATTTGGAATGGCTTGGTATGACGAAGCGGTCTTTTATCACATCTATCCGCTTGGAATGGCAGACGCTCCGAAAGAAAACGCTTATGAAGCGCCTGTCCACCGTTTAAATAATCTGATTCCGTGGATACAGCATATCAAGGATATCGGATGTAACGCAATCTACATCGGTCCTTTGTTCGAATCCGTCGGACACGGTTATGAAACCACAGATTACAAAAAACTGGACAGCAGACTTGGCGACAATGAAGATTTGAAAAATTATGTTGCAAAGTGTCACGAGGCCGGCATACGGGTAATTTTTGACGGTGTATTTAATCACACGGGACGCGACTTTTTTGCATTTCGGGACTTAAAAGAAAAACGAGAGGGTTCCCAATACCGCGACTGGTACTGCAATGTAAACTTCGGCGGCAACAACGAATACAACGATGGCTTTAGTTACGAAAACTGGGGCGGTTATAATCTTCTGGTNAAATTAAACCAGAGAAACCCTGCTGTAAAAGATTATATCTGCGATGTCATTCGTTTCTGGGTAAACGAATTTGACGTGGACGGTATTCGACTTGACGCAGCGGACGTACTTGACTTTGATTTTATGAAAGCCCTGCGCGGCGTTGCAAACGAAGTAAAACCCGATTTCTGGCTTATGGGAGAAGTCATTCACGGCGATTATTCGCGCTGGGTAAACGAGGGCACACTGCATTCCGTGACAAACTATCATCTCCACAAAGCGCTCTATTCCGGTCATAACGATCACAACTACTTTGAAATTGCACACACAGTAAAGCGTCTTTATGATTTGGGAGGGAACAATCCCAACGGTTTCCGGCTTTACAACTTTGTGGACAACCATGATGTGGAGCGCATCTACACAAAGCTGAACAACAAAGCGCACTATGCGCCTACTCATGTCCTTTTATACACGCTTCCCGGCATTCCGTCCGTTTATTACGGCTCGGAATTCGGAATCGACGGGAAAAAAGAGAAGTTTTCCGACGCATCTCTACGCCCCGCACTGTCCTATGAGGACTACAAAAATGCCCTTGCGGACAATTCGTTCACAAAGCTTATCGCGGCTCTCGGAAAGGCGCGTCAGAGTTCAAAGGCGCTCTGCTACGGTGATTACAAAGAGCTTTTGCTGATGAACCGTCAGTATGCGTTTTCACGTACATACAACGGAGAATGTGCCGTTGCCACAGTCAACAACGATGACAGCGACTACACAATGACACTCGCGGTAAACGGTTCCACAACAGAATATGTAGGTGTGCTGTCCGGTCAGCATGTATCAGTTGTCAACGGGACGATCTGCGTAAACGTAAAGGCAAATTCGGGCGATATCTGGCTGCCCGTAACGGATAATACAGTTTGTGAAGAATTTGACAATCAGCCTGTCGCACTTGATATTACGGATGCAGTTTGTGAAGAAAGCAGCAAATCCGAAACCGTCAACAATTCTGCTCAGACAACACAAGCTCCTGTTTCCGGAGAAAGCAGCACGGTTTCTTCGAATGCGGCTTCGCAAAATACAGCTTCTTCAAACACTGTTTCCGCCGAACCGAGCGATGACTTTAAAAACGGACAAATTGCGGGACTCCAGGAAGCAATTCTTGCCATTATGGAAAAGAAAGGACCTGTCACAGAACAGATGCGAAACGACGTGTACAACAATACGCACCACGATTCTCTTATCAACTGGGTTAAGAGCTTTCATTAAAATTCAAAAATTTTTGGAAGGGCTGTACATTATTTTTTAATAATGCTACAATTAAAATATGTACGGCTCAACCAATTTTTTAACAGGAACCAAATGTTATTTTCAAACGAAAGGAGACTTTTAAAATGGCACCATGGAAAAACATGAAAAAACCGATTGCAATCGCGCTTGCGGGCGCAATGGTCCTGACAGGCATGGCATCTCCCACCTTGTCAACAACGGCAAATGCCGCAGAAAAAGTCCTCGCATTTGACACTGCAGAGGGCGGCGGACAGTACGCAACAGGCGGACGCGGATACGACACTTACGTCGTNACNTCTCTTGAGGACTACGGAAAAGANGGAACGCCGATCGANGGTACGCTGCGCTACGGCATCGAAAAAGTTGCAAAAGAAAACGGCGGCGCAATGATCGTATTCAATGTTGGCGGCATCATCGACCTAAAGAGCGANCTCTCGTTCCGNGATGTNAAAAATGTGACNATNGCAGGTCAGACAGCTCCCGGNGACGGCATTACGATTANGGGATATCAGACAAATATCAGCAATTCCGAAAATCTGATCATCCGATATATGCGTTTCCGTCCGGGCGCAAANAACGTATCAAACGGCAGCGACTCCATGGACGCGCTNTGGGGACGCGACAACAAGCTCTTTATNCTGGATCACTGTTCATTNAGCTGGAATACGGANGAAACGCTTTCTACCTANCGNGGACAAGACGGTACCGTACAGTATTGTCTGATTTATGAAAGNCTTACCGTATCNGGNCACACAAAGGGACGTCATGGATACGGNGGNATCTTCGGCGGTGACAATGTCCTCTTCCACCACAATCTGATGGCAAACCANACCTCGCGCGAACCGCGTATGGGCGGCGGNTCCATGGGNGATCCTACNAANGAATCCGCAGGNGAATCCTANGGATACTGCGCTACNACACAGGTAAGCAACAACGTTATCTATAACTATGGTTTTAACGTTGTNCACGGCGGCGGNTGGCAGCTNACAAACTATATGAATAATTACATGATCANCGGNGTAGGTTCCAGAGATGACATTTCANAAGTNATNGCAAANCCCGGCGANAGCAAAAAATACGGTGGATTTTATGTAAACGGCAACGTTCTCTATGACGGNGCTGTAAAAAACGAAAAAATTTCTGCCGATAATTCAGGCGATGGNAAGAANACCGGTGTTATAAACACAGCTCCCGACTGGACAGTAATCGCAAAAGAACAGTATACAACCACGATCGGCGGCACTTCCTTTATGCCGACAAAGGCNTGNGACTTCCCNCTGGAGAAAGATATGGAAAGCGCAGANGNNAGNTTNNCNAANGTNTTNAATCANGCAGGCGCTACNTATCCNAANCGNGANGCACAGGACGCGCGCGTAGTACAGGAAGTCAGAACCAATACAGGACGCTTTNTCAACACAGANGACGAGGTTGGCGGATATGCATGTGCCNCTTCTGTAAGAGAAGACGGATATGANACGGATATGGACGGTATGCCGGACTTCTATGAAGATTTGNTTGGTTTAGACAAGACAAACGCAGCNGATGCGAAAGCAATCGCAAAGAACGGACGTTCTAATGTTGAGAACTATTTTAACAGCATNGTAGACGANCATAAAGTTGCTGACAATCCNACAGTNATGCTGACTGTTGCCAACAACACACAATATAATGTCGGTGACAGTATTGTCATTGGCGCAGTTGCCGAGGCAAACAACGGCGGCACAATTGAAAAAGTGGAATTCTATAACGGAAGCACACTCGTTGCAACCGCTGCGCANGCTCCTTACNTGTGCGATATGAGCGGTCTTGCNGACGGNACTTATTTCATNTCCGCAAGAGCATANGACAACAACGGTACCGCTACACAGGCTACCGCCGCACAAATTCATGTAAACAGCGCTGCAGGCNCTGCAGGTTACGAGAGCGTTGACATCGGTACACCNGGNGTTGCAGGTTCCGCTTCTNTGGAGAAAGGAGTTCTTACCGTAAAAGGCGCCGGAAANATCGGTAAATCAGAAGGCTCTGTTGACGGCGCTCCCGCNGATGCGACTACNGACGATTTCCACTATGTATACAAAGGACTGANCGGCGACGGCACAATCATTGCNAAACTTGATAATTTNACAGCGATTGATAACCACATNGATACAGGTCTTATGATCAGAGAAAGCGCTGCCGCAAATGCCAACGCTGCTTTCCTGTCAATGTCCCTTGTAAAGCAGAATACAAAGATTAACGAAGGNAATCCNGATNTNGANGACACNACATGGGCTGTATNNCTTGCAAACAGAGGCGCTACTTCTGTCACAAGNGATAGNGGTGANGCNCTCGCAGTTAATAAACCGGGCGAAATNAGCGCTCTGACAGAAACAATTGANGCGAAAGACAGCGCTGCAAANGCAGGCATTCCGCTTGTNGAGGACTTNTACTTCAGAACCGTAAAGGACAACAAGTCTGTCACAAACGGCATCTGGCTCAAACTTGAGCGTAANGGCAACATTTTTACAGGCTATGCAAGAAACAATACAAACGAANCTTGGAAGCTGATCGGTTCNGCCGAAATCCCTATGGGACAGGATGTNCTTATCGGTTTNGCNGTTGANGGAAANAANGTTGCAAANGATATTGACAACTTAAGCACNGCAAAATTCTCTAACATCAGCATTAAATAATTTTTAAACGAAAAAATAACGGNCAGTGCACAAAATGTACTGTCCGTTATTTTTATATCCNAANTTTTTATNNGGTATTCTTTTCCGCAAGCCGCAAGGCATAAACAATTGGNAATATCAATATTCCGCAAAAAAAATTACTAATNCCNTGTATGCAGTCAAACGGCAATCCCGCAACAATCCATGCAATCATTTTNGAAAAACTNAAGCCATAAAGTATCGCTTGTGCCGGTGCATACAAGGTTCCGAATAAAAANCCGTGTGCCGCGCAGACTGCCATATAGACAATCGGCTGAACTTTCTTTGNTATACGCCGCGGAAGGAGCATAACCGCTCCCCANAAAACAGNCCACACATATAAATACGGAATCCACCACGCCGCAAATCCACANAAAATACCGTTCAAAATAACATAAGTNTAAATNGGATACAGCGCCTTTTTTCGATATACAATCGTAAATGCGANTGTAAATACNCCAATCAGATGNATATTCGGAAACAGCTCCATAATNATCTTGGAAGCATACATNACAGAGCCAAGCATTCCAAANACNGCAATCTCCCTAATTGTAAGCTTCATANCTATTGAAGCCGAAAGGCGTAGCGGTCTGTTTCAACGATCGTNGTCGAATCAACCCCCGTAGAAGCATATTCATCATTGATNTAAAATGCCCAATATACGCCATCTTTNTCATAATCCGCAGTGATACCGTTGACNGTCTTTACATAAAGACCGTATGCGCTCTGCTCTCCGTCAATCAGTTCCAGTTCTGTCAAAGCNTCCCCNANGGTTTCTTNATCAGTATGGATNTCAAACACNGTTTCGNTTCCCTCTTTATCTGTGACCGTCAAGGTAAATTTTGTATTTCCCTCTCCCNGCGNCTGCTCTGTAACNTGNNNTCCNTCCTGTGTAGCTGCCGTATCCGAAANCGTATCNTTNGGNGTATCGNTACACCCCACNGNCACAAGCGTCATCGCCACAAACAACATCATACATAAAAATAACGAACCTTTTCTTTGACTGCCTTTCATTTGCATTCTCCTCCGTTNNTCCTCTGNTCCCTAGTANTTTCNCTGTCTTNTATCATACTATNCTTTTTTTCGTTCGTCAACTGCCTGCCGCATCACATCATTCCCANCGCNTTTGCAATCCAGTANAGCAAGCCAAGNCACCAGCTTGTAAANATTCCNTATAAAATCACAGGACCCGCAATCGTAAAAATCTTACAGCCNACGCCAAAAACCTGNCCCTCGGNTTTATATTCAATCGCACTGGACACNACNGAATTTGCAAATCCCGTAATCGGCACCANNGCTCCCGCACCNCCCCATTTTACNATNCCNCCGTANAGATTAAANCCGGTAAGCAGCGCACTCATNAGTATCANAATCATAGAGCACCANGCCGCGGCNGTTTCCTTGTCAAGACCAAACCGATTNGTNGCTACATTTACAATAAACTGTCCTACGCAGCANATNACGCCNCCGATCANAAACGCCTTTGCCATTTGAAGCGGCAAGTTTGTNTTTGGCGAATTCTGCTTTACATACTCCTGATATTCCTGNATTTTCTGCTGTTTTTCCATGATGATNCCCTTTCCTTTCTATCAATCCATAATCCCCTAAGGTTCAAAACCACNCTTAATAAAATAAATNAGCGAACCGATCACCTTGCCAATCGCCACNGAAAAAATTGCAATATCAAGTCCCATTTTTAACTGAACACGCCGCGCAAANATCGGAATNCCNTCAAGAACTTCCGCAAGCGCGATTGCAAGACATCCTANAAAAATTCCGGCAAAAACNCCCATGACAACCAAAAGCAGCGTGCATAAAAATGACGNTTGTGTCATAAATNCTNCNANNCTNCCNGTAATCGGAAAGACACTGAAAAAGCAGGCGATCAGTGAACCGAAAATAATGCACTCCTCATAGAANACCTCACACCTTGCTGTGTTTGTCTTTCCCGCAAAGCGCGGCACAAGTCCNACCACAAAAAGNACNGTAAAAACNCCTGCCGACACAAGAATCCCAAAACTAAANCCCATTACACAGATTAATATTGTTTTTAACAGCATCAGNCNGCATCCTCTTCCTTTCCCGCTCTTTCACTGATTTCCACAATTGCCTGATTGACATCNCGCTCGTAATTNCGCATTTCCACTTCNAGCGGTGTCGGATCNGGACTGATACGNTTTCCNCCGATATGATTATAAAATACGANNATTCCCGTTGCCAGTCCTATTGAATACGCCACCTCAAGGATTGTACAGCCGTTAGANGTCTTCCCTGTCACAAGCTCATAGATGCGNCCNAGNACCTCCGATATGCCGATATCATTGTGATATGCCATAATGGTAAATCCCGAACCGAAAAAGCAGATTAACGCCACAAACGCAACTTTTAGCCACTCCTTGAATCCCTTTTTGCTGCCCTGCGTATCTTTTTGAAAGGATGCCGTTTCGATAATGATATCCGTTTCCCCGATGCTTTCCACAGTAATCCCTGGATTTAGCTTTGTGAGCTCTTCTATCACCTTCATAATACTTATGACAACTCTCGGAGCGCTGTCCTTTTTGAAACGATGCACTTTCATCGCCTCAGCTTTTGCACGCACCGTTTCATCCTCACAATAGACACTTGCCACATCCGCAAGCTCCACATCGCTTTTGGGGGCGACTACGTTTTGCTTTGCCATAATATACAACACTGCATTTGCCATAAAAAATAACCATGACGCTTCTGTCATGTCCTCCCATCAGTTTATATGGTTATTCTTTGCATATATTTATTTTTTATACGATAATTTGAATCGAATCAAGCTCCCCGTCCCGATTTGCTCCGTGAATGTGTCTGCCCTCCTTGCGAAAACATTCTATGTATTCCCATGCTTCCCGGCTAATCCGCTCCCCCGGATAAATAACAGGAATTCCCGGAGGATACGGCGCTATCACCTGTCCAGAAACAGCGCCTACAGCCTCTTGCCACGCAATGCGCTTCTTTTTCGAAAAATATGCCCTCCGCGGTGTCATACATTGCTCGGGAAGCGGTGGAAAACGCAGTTGCCCTTTTATGACATCCGTGTCATTTTTTCCTTTATTTGTTTTAACCCTATTACCGTACTCCGCGCCAATACTGCTGCATGCATAAATCAGCCTGTCCAACTCCTCTTTTTCATTTGCATACGTCACGATCGCAAGCACGTTTTCATGATCCGAAAGTTCCACATTTACATGGTATTGTGAAAACAATATCTCATCCAGCGCAAAACCCGAAATTTCAAGCTCACGCGCAGATATCACAAGTCTTGTAGAATCCGACGCGTCAGTTTCCGTCCGTTCCAGACATGCAAAGCCTTCTATCGCGTTGATCTCCATGCGCGCATACGCCGCAAGCTCTGCCGCCTTTTGATACATTTCTCTTCCGTGCATCGCAAGCTCATATCGTGCGCAGTCAAGCGAAATCATAAGCAAATAACTCGGACTCGTGCTCTGCACCAGTTTCAGATTTTCGGCGACACGCAAAAGTGCATCCTCTCTTACGCCGTGATTTTTAATATGCAATACTGAACTTTGCGTAAGCGCTCCCGTCACTTTATGCATACTCTGCACGCAGATATCCGCGCCGCATTCCAAGGCTCCTCTCTTTTTGTCTGCTTTTAGCTTGTCAAAATATAAATGCGCACCATGTGCTTCGTCAACCAAAAGCAATGCATTATTCTCGTGACAAATATCCGCTATTGCTTGCAAATCAGAGCATATTCCATAGTATGTCGGGCTTACCAAAAACAATGCGCCGCAATGCGGGTGTTCTTGAAAAAGCGCACGCACCCGCTCGGGCGGTATCGCGCCCTGTAATCCCCAGTCCTCGATTACTTCCGGCATGACATATACCGGCTTTGCGCCCGAGAGCACAAGTCCCATCATCGCGGACTTGTGCGCATTTCTTGCCACCATGATTTCCTCTCCCTCAAACGCCGCGCTGATGATCATCGCCTCGTTTCCGCAAGTTGTTCCGTTTACAAGAAAAAAACTCTCATCCGCGCCATACAGATCGCGCAAAAGCTCCTGTGCCTCGCAGATTGCCCCCTCAGGCGCATGCAGATCGTCCGTAAACGGCGTTTCGGTGACATCATAGGCAAATATCCGATTTCCCACCTGATCCGTCCAACGGCTGCTAATCCCGCGTTCCAGCCGATGTCCCGGTATTCGAAAATAGGCGGGGTTTGTATCTATCAAATCTCGCACTGCATCAAGCAGCGGTGTCTTTTCCTGATCCATTTCAATAACTCCTTCAAAAGGTTTTTGTGCTTTTAAAAATTTTAACCACATTATAGCATTTTGTGATAAAATAGTAAAAGATTATTTTCCTATGGAGGTTTGAAGTCACATGTCCTATTTATACGAAACGCATCTTCACACGGCAACCGCCAGCAAATGCGCTGTCAGCAAAGGCGCTGAATACATCGCATACTATAAAGATCTCGGTTATCGCGGCATCTTTGTCACAGATCACTTTTTTAACGGCAATAGCTGTGTGCCGAAAAATCTGCCGTGGGAAGAGCGCATTGACATTTTCTGTCAGGGATACGAGGACGCTAAGCAAGAGGGTGACCGACTCGGGCTTGATGTCTTTTTCGCGTGGGAGTCACGCTTTTTCGGTGACGAATTTTTAGTCTACGGACTTGACAAGGAATGGCTTTTGAAACACCCTGAAATGATGACATGGGATCACATCACACACTATCAGAAAATCAAGGCGGAGGGCGGACTTGTAGTACAGGCGCATCCGTTCAGAGAACGCGGTTATCTCTCAGAGGTATACGTTCATCCGCATCAGTGTGATGCCTTTGAAGTTGCAAATGCCGGAAATCCCCACGAACAGGACCGTATGGCATACCGCTACGCAAAAGAGCATGGAATTACCATGACTGCCGGCTCCGATATCCATAAAGTCGGCGCCACCGAAAGCGGCTGCATCTACGGCATGTGTTTTGACACACCGCTCAAATCCGCTGTCGACTATGCAAAGCGCATAAAAAGCGGGCAAGGATTCTCGCTTCACGTTCCTTCCAAGCATCTTGCATGGAAAGAGGGAACCTCAAATCACTTGCCCGTGTTCATTTTTGATGAAAATAATCAACCACACGCCACAAACGGCATAGAAGATATTTTTGATTAAGCGTTCACACCAGCTGCTGCTGCCGTATCAGCTACATCCTCTTCTTTAATCGTAATTTTCTCTGTCTGCTCTGTCGGATTGAGTTTTTCCTTGATTGCCGCAATCAATTCTTCAAGAGAATCCGCCTCAAGCTTCTCGGTTTCAAGCTTCTCCTGTCTTTTCTTTTCCTGCTCTTTTTTCTCGGCGCGCTTTTCTTCGATACGCTCCTGCTGCTTATCACTGTTGGAAACCTTCTTATCTTTTTTGCTCTTCTCTGTCATATCCTTGATCAACTGCACGGCATATTTTGTATTTCCGTCTGCGTCAATCGTGATTGAGAAACTCTTAATCTTGTCCGCATCTTCGCCAAGTTCACTCTTCATAGTTTCCATAGACTTGCCGGCATTATCAAGAACCGATTCGTACTGTGCCCTCACAGAATCGTCTGCTGCCATCTTCTCCAACAGCTCGGGATTGAGCAATACGCTGTACTCCTTGTCGGTCAGACTTGCATAGTAATCCTGCTCCTCGTCGGTAGACCACTCTGCCACTGCAATCTCCATGTTGCCGTATTTCTTTTTCAACTCTTCCAGGAGCTTCTGTGCCTTATCGCTAAGCTTAATTCCTTCCTGAACATTGTTTGAATCAAGAGCCTTATACTTGTTGTTCTCAACGCTCTTCGGTTTCTCATAGCCTGCTTTCTTTGTCTGTGTGCCATGCTCATAAGTATCCTGGTCAACACTGGTCTGATTTGCTGCTTTCTTATCATCAGCCTTGTTTGCCACCGCATTAACAGCGGTTTTTACCGGGTCACTGGTGGTTGACCTGTTTGAAAAAAGTCCTGTATTACTGAGTACTGTGTTATAATTGATTCCGTTCATTTTTACCAACCTTTCCAAGAGCTTCCGTGCCCTTTAAGCATACCATCTGTTACTTGTTTTATCGGACTTTTTATCACTCTTGTTTATACTTTTTTACCCTTTCTTACCAATTAACACGTTTTTACTTTTTTGTGCTAAGCAAGCGCGGCGCTCCGAAGCCGAAGCAGCGCTTTTTTCTCAAGACGGCTCACCTGGACCTGGCTCATTCCAAGCCGCTCGGCAGTCTGCACCTGTGTCTTGTTTTCATAGAAACGCAGACGGATAAGCTCACGCTCACGCTCATCGAGAACCTTTAAAAGCCCCTCGACAAACAGCCTGTTCATAAGCCTGTCATGCTCCGAAGCGCCGCCAATCGTATCCAAAAGCAGCAGCTCGTTTCCGTCCGATTCATACATCGTCTTGTAAAGCGATTCCACCTCCCGCCCCGCTTCTAACGCCATCACAATATGCTCCACACGCAGTCCCGTGATTTCGGAAAGCTGTGAAAGCGTGGGTTCGCTTCCGTTTTCTTCGATAAACTTCTGCCTTGCGCGTTTTACATGAACCGCATTTTCTTTGATACCGCGGCTGACCCGTATCATACCGTCATCTCTCAAAAATCTGCGGATTTCGCCCATAATCAGTGGCACAGCGTATGTTGAAAAGCATACGCCAAACTCCGTGTCAAATTTTTCGATTGCTTTTAGCAATCCGATCGATCCAATCTGAAACAAATCTTCCACATCGCAGCCCGCCCGCGATATAAACCGCTTTAACACATGATGGATCAGTCCTACATTATTATTAAAAAGCAGCTCCTTCGCCGCACCTTCTCCCCCTTGTGCCCTCAAAAAAAGCTCCTTATCGTCCATACGCTACTGCCTCGCATCATATGCCTTGAACTGTTTTTCCATATGTACCACGGTCCCCATGTTTGGCGAGCTTGTCACGGTTACCCGATCCATAAATGCCTCCATAAACGAAAATCCCATGCCCGACCGTTCGTTCTCCGATCCCGTTGTGAACATGGGCTGCATCGCTTTCTCCACGTCCTCAATTCCGACACCCGTGTCACAAATTTCGACGGTTAAAAGATGCTCGACGTTGCCATTCTTTTTGAGAACGGCGCTCATGACCACCATTCCGCCTTTCTCTTCATATCCATGAATGATCGCATTCGTTACCGCCTCCGACACTGCCGTCTTTACGTCCTCAAGTTCGTCTACGGTAATATCAAGCGCGGAGATAAAAGCAGCAATCACCACTCTTGCAAGCCCCTCGTTCTCCGATACCGCTTCAAATTCAAGCTTTATTTCATTTATCACGTTTCCTTCCATAGTCAATCCATTCCTCACTTTTTATACTTTTTATTATAATCCCGCGCTTTACACCACCTGTACGATTGCCGTCATTCCCGATGTCGTAAGCAGCCTTGTGATGCGCTCATTCGCATTCACGGCATACACCTTTCCGCCAAAACAGGATATTTTCCGATATCTCCCGATGATGATCCCCAGACCGGAGCTGTCCATAAAGGTCGTATCCTCAAAATCAAACACGATATTTTTCACCTTATCGTCAAGGATCAGTTGATCTGCGCACTCCCTAATCCCCGATGCTTTGTGATGGTCAACCTCTGCCGGCATTTTGATACACAGATAGTTGTCAATAATTGCATACTCCTGCGTTTTTGTTCCCATAATAAATCCTCCTGTCCTATTTATTCCAATCAAGCAGAGAAGACTTTCTCTGCATCCACGTGTGCATCAAACGCCGACACACTTCGCGAGTCGTCTTATTGATCAAAAAAGGACAAGCCTTTTTGCTTGTCCTCTTTTGTATCTCTTAATTTCCTTTTATCTCTTTAATATAAGTATCCGACTTTCTTGCCTTCTCCGTGTTGGGAAACTGCTCGATTACCTGTTCGTAGATTTCCACTGCCTTTTCCGTGTCACCTTTTTTGTTATAGGCATTCCCAAGATTATAAAGCGCCTCCCCGTTCCTCGGATTATAGTCATACGCCCGCGACAGATTTGTGATGGCCGTATCATAATCCTCCGTTCGAAATGCATCGTATCCGACGTTGTAACACTCTTTCGCCACCGCATCACCGATACCTGCCTTGATTGCCGCATAAAGGTTACGAAAACTTTCCGTCGCTTCATTCTCGATATAGTCCTCATCAATCAATTCAAGCTCGTCCGCTATCGCAAGCTCGTCCGCCGTGTCATTGATATACATCAACGCAGCCTCGATCAAGTCAGTATTCGCCCCGATTGCCGCATTCGCCTCCTGCGCCGCGCTAAGGCTGTTTGAAAGACTTGTTGTTTCCTCTCTAAGAGCATCAATTTGTGTCGTCAATTCATTCACCTGTACGGTCTTAGCGTCAAGCAGCTCGCTCACTTCACGGTACTTGTCATTCGACGCGTCGTTAATCTTCTGTATGCGCGAAGGCAGCACTAAAAACCATGCAATTGCCAGTCCCAGTACAACGCCGATCACAATATTGAAAATCGTCTGCAGTCCCACAGCCTCTTTTTTACCGACAGGCTGTATCACGGTTTCATTACCGCTCTTATAGACGATCGCTTCTTTTCTCCTTTTTACAGGCTCCTCCTCCGTGGGCATCATCTCGTCCACTTCTTTGAGATAGCGCTGCGTCATCGTATTATTGGCATCGATTCGAAGCGCCCGCTCCAGTTCTTTTTTTGCCCGCTCCCATTCCTCGCAATTGATATACAAAAGCGCCAGAAGCTGCCTGGCCTGTACAAATTTCGTGTTCATTGAGATTACTTTTTTTAACTGGATAATTGCCAAATCCTGACTGTCCTGTTGGCAGTAAATAAGCGCCATATTATATTTTTTAATGGTCTGCTTATAGATGTCAAGTTTTCCCGGATTATTTTGCAGCATCTCAATGTAATCGTCCGCAATATTTTTTTCATTGCGGATATTTTTGCTGATCACCCACTCGCTGAGCGCTGCCACAACCTCACCGCGCTCAAAATACACAAGCCCCAAAAGGTTTCGCGCCTCTATATGATTTTTATTCATTTTGAGGCACTGTCTAAGACTTGTCACAGCGCCGGAAAGATCGCGCACCTGTGCCTTTTCAAGACCATCATTATAAAAGCGGTTTGCCACATACATGATCTTTTTATATAATCCTACGTCCGCCCCGCAGCCGGTACAAAAGTCTTTCTCCGAAAGGGTGCAGCCACAATTATAACAAAACATATTATCCTTCCCCTAATCCTTCTTCATTCGCATCCTTCACAAATCTGACAAGTACATCCGCAAGGTCTGTCACGTCCTGATTGTAAATCGCATCCTCCACGTCCTCCATCTCAAGGCTTGGGTGAAATTTCTTCAATTCTTCCTCAAAATCTATCATTCTAAACCTCCACTTGTATCCAAAAATCTTCTCACAGCGCCTGCAAGATACAGCGAACCTACAACATAAATCTCGCAGTCCACGCGCTTTCTTTGCTCCATGCAGTACGAAACGGCATCCTCTATTGCCTCAAATAAACGTATGTTCTTGTCCGTGTATGCGCGAAATCTCTCCGCAAGCTTGTCAAGCTGTGCCCCGCGTTCATTGGGAATATGCGTCAGCACAAATTCTCTCACCATCGTTAGACTGCAAAGCTGTTCTATCATTTGATCATACTGTTTATCGCCGACTGCCGAAAAAATCAACATACAACTATCCAAATCCACGGCATTCTGCATAGAATACACAAATGCCTCTATTCCGTCCTCATTGTGCGCACCGTCTATATATACGCCCGGAATCACTTCCTCCATACGTCCCGGCCACTGCATCTTCTCAATGCCAGCCTTTACCGCAAGATTAGCAAACCCGCACTCCCGCATCAGCGCCTCACATGCTTTAATCGCAAGAGCGGCATTCTCTACTTGATAAAGTGCGGCAGTATGAAGAACGAAGCTACCATAATCATAATACCGACTGACAACGGAAAAATCAATGTATTTTTTCTTAATTTCATTTATTTTATATGCATTTTTCGACACAACATGATATTTTGCACAGCATTCCGATGCTTTTTTCCGAAAAATATCAGAAACTTCCCTTTTTCTCTCCAAAAACACGACAGGTACGCCGGGCTTTATAATGCCTGCTTTTTCAGATGCAATCTGTTCAATTGTATCTCCAAGATACGTCATGTGGTCAAGCCCGATTTCCGTAATAACGCAAAATGTGGGATTTTGTATCACGTTTGTGGTATCAAGCCGCCCTCCAAGCCCTGTTTCAAGCACGGTAACCTCCACACCCGCTTTTGCAAACACATACATGCCCATAAAAAAAAGACGCTCAAAATATGTCGGTATGTAGTCCGCCTTGACAGTCTTGTATTCCTTTAAGCGAAAAGCAAGCCAGTTAAACGCCTCCACGAACAGCTCCTCAGATATCATCTTAGCGTCAACCTGAAACCGCTCCCTCGTGGTGATCAGATGCGGTGAGGTAAACATTCCCACATGATACCCGCTCTCCAAAAAGATTTGCTGCAAAAAAGCGCATACAGACCCCTTTCCGTTTGTCCCCGCCACATGGATAATGCGCCCAAGCTGTTCCTCTTTGATTTCGTTTTGTACAAACGCATAAAACTCCTTTGTCGCCTCAAGGGGATTTTTACTTGTAAATTTAGGGACCTCCGACAACAGCCGTTCTGCCTCTTCATAGCTTTTTGCGGTTTGTTCGATCATGCTTTCTCCCTGAAAAACGGTTCGCAGTGCAACAGCACTGCGAACACATCTCTAAATTACAATTACCGTACCTACGATAACGCCATTTTGGCTGGAATATTCCATAAAGCTTGTATCTCTCTGTATCGGAAGCAGACTGTCATCAATGCCAATGACGGTTCCTTTATAAATACTGCCGCTGATCCTAATCTTTGCCTCTCTCGCCTTTGTCACCATTTCCTCAAGTCTTTCGGCTTCCTTCTTCGTCTCCACACATTTCTTATAGACTTCGTCTTTCCTGTCTTTTAAGGACTCCAAATGCTGTTGAAGCTGCTCGCTGAGCTCTCCGGTCTGCTGTCTTACACGCAGTACCTTTGCCATACCCAACACAATCTCGTCAAGCTCCTCGTTGAGTTTTCCGTACTGCTGACTGACCTCCATGCGTCGATCCAACAGCTCCGGCAGCACGCCAATATGGATACCGGTCTTAATCTCCGAAGAATTGCCCGCATTCTGACAGGTAACACCCATCATCGCATGTACGTTACCGCCCGCGATCAGACCTTTTTTGCCGGTCAGCGTAACAGTGCCTTTCGACTCAACCTGCGAGTTCAATATGACATTGGACTGCACACTTCCCGCCGCATCCACTTTTGTATATTCCAAAAACTCAGTAAATACATTTCCACCCGCTGTGATCGTACCTTTTCCGCTGCCTTGCATACCGCGCTTCAAGCACACGTCACCGCCTGCTGTGATCATTGCCGATTCCACAACGCCGTCAACCGTCAGACTTTTTCCAGCTCGTATAGTCACGCCTGCCTCCACATTTCCGTGGATTATGACATCACCATTAAACTCAACCAGTGCATTATTGGAATAGTTGCAACCGCCCTGTACTTCGTACACTTCGACAATCGAAAGTTTGTTTTTACCGTCATATTCAATCTTTCCCGACATAGTGGCGTAATATTCATGCGGGTTTTTCTCGTTGCTGACCCCTCTTCCCGAAAGTGGACGCAACTCCTTATAGACCGTCACCTTTTCAAATGCGCCGGTCACATCCCGTCCGGAAGTTCCCTGTACAGCCGGGTGATACACAGCAAGCTTGCTTCCCTCCGTCACATTCTGCACCAGCGACATACTTCTGTAATCAACGGTTCCGTCGCTGTTGATTTTCGGCTTGGGCTTTTCCGTATTAAAGAAAAATTCAAAATATCCCTCACGTCCGGGATCGCCCTTCACACTGGACGCAACCTTCACTTCACGCTCATAAATCTGTTTATGGCACATAGCCGCTATATGCGATTCATTGACGCCCGCAACGACATTATTGAGCTGCAAATATCTGATAATTTCACTTTTTTCATACATTTCGCCATCATCGGGCGGACACAAATAAAGCCATGCCTCGGATTTATCTTCCGTTATTCTTACATAAGATTTGACATTAACCATTCAACCACCTCCGAAAGGGGTATCGTTACCCTCTCTTCTATTGTAACATCTTTTACCTTAATTGTGCAAGTCGTTCTGAAACTTGTTGTCGCATTTGTGTATATTTTGCTAATTTTTCCCGTTCTTCGGCAACCTTACTCTCGGGCGCCTTAGACATAAACCGCTCATTGTTCAGCATTCCGTTTACACGGGCAAGCTCACCGTCCAAGCGCTTTTCTTCCTTTTCCAGACGCTCAATTTCTTGTTTTATGTCAACCAATTCTGCAAACGGAATGTAAATGTTCGCATTAGCGATCACCACGGAAACCGCATCGTCTGCTATTCCGGTTTTATCAATCTGTATCGTGACATCGGACGCATAGGCAAGCGAAGCAAAAAATAATTTTCCATCCTCAAACGTCGTCCTGATATCCTCATTCTCGGAAACCACATACACATGCGCTTTCTTGGACGGAGCCACGTTCATCTCGGTTCTCACATTTCGAATGCCGCGCACAGCCTCTTTTATAATCTCTATGTCCCGCTCATCCTTTACAAAACTTCTCTCCTCCTGGAACACGGGCCACTTTGAAATCATGATGGACTCTTCTTCGGACTGTAATGTACAGAAGATTTCCTCCGTGATAAACGGCATGTACGGATGAAGGAGCTTCAACGCATCTATCAACACCGTCTTTAACGTCCAAAGAGCCGCATTCTGCGATTTGCTGTCATCCGAATTATACAGTCTCGGTTTTACCATCTCAATATACCAGTCGCAGAACTCATCCCAAATAAAATCATATATTTTCTGTACCGCAATACCAAGCTCAAAGCTTTCCATATTGTCTGTTACTTCTTTCACAAGGCTGTTAAGCTTCGAAATGATCCAACGATCAACAGGCTCCAACGCCTCTTTTGCGTCCGTTACCTCCTTGCCCTCCATGTTCATCATGATAAAACGTGACGCATTCCATATCTTATTGGCAAAGTTTCTGTTTGCCTCCACGCGCTCATAGTAAAAACGCATATCATTTCCAGGCGCATTTCCCGTAATCAGAGTCATACGAAGCGCATCGGCGCCGTATTTTTCAATCACTTCAAGCGGATCAATGCCGTTTCCGAGCGACTTCGACATCTTTCTTCCCAGCGAATCGCGCACAAGCCCGTGGAAAAGCACCGTCTTAAAAGGCTTTTCTTTCATATGTTCATAGCCCGAGAAAATCATGCGGATTACCCAGAAGAAAATGATATCATATCCTGTCACAAGCACGTCTGTCGGGTAAAAATATTCCAAGTCCTCTGTCTTTTCAGGCCAGCCCAATGTCGAAAAGGGCCAAAGCGCAGACGAAAACCATGTATCGAGCGTATCCGGATCCTGTGTGAAATGCGTACAGCCGCACTTCGGACATTTATCCGGCACATTTCCCGCAACGACAATCTCGCCGCAATCGTCACAATAGTACGCGGGGATTCTGTGTCCCCACCAAAGCTGCCTTGAGATACACCAATCTCTGATATTGTCCGTCCAGTTATAATAAGTCTTATCCATTCTTTCAGGGATAAGCTTAATCTCACCATTCTTTACGGCATTTACAGCCGGCTTGATCAACTCGTCCATCTTGACAAACCACTGCTGTTTTACAAGCGGCTCAATCGTCGTCTTACAACGGTCATGTGTGCCTACATTGTGGCTGTGATCTTCAATCTTTACGAGAAGTCCCATCTTATCAAGCTCCGCAACAATCGCCGCTCTCGCCTCATAGCGGTCCATACCCGCATACTTTCCACCGTTTTCATTGATTGTCGCGTCATCATTCATAATATTTATAATAGGAAGATTATGCCGCTTTCCCACCTCAAAATCGTTCGGGTCATGCGCCGGCGTAATCTTAACGACACCGGTACCAAACTCCATATCGACATATGTGTCCTCCACAACGGGGATCTCACGGTTCATCAGCGGAAGCATCAGCTTTTTGCCTTTCAAATGCGCATACCGCGCATCATCGGGATGGATTGCCACAGCCGTATCTCCAAGCATCGTTTCCGGTCTTGTTGTCGCAAAGGTCAGATATTCTCCCGACTCCGTGGAATCATCATTTAAAATAGGATATTTAATATGCCAAAAATGCCCTGCCTGTTCCTCATACTCCACCTCCGCATCGGAAATGGAAGTATTACATACAGGACACCAGTTGATCATTCTTGCGCCTTTATAGATGTAGCCTTTCTCGTGCATCTTACAAAATACCTCTGTAACAGCCTTATTGCAGCCCTCATCCATTGTAAAGCGTTCTCTGTCCCAATCACAGGAAGAACCGAGTTTTTTGAGCTGACTGATGATTCTTCCACCGTATTCCTTTTTCCAATCCCACGCGCGCTCCAAAAACTTCTCTCTGCCAAGATCGTTCTTGTCAATTCCTTCTTCTTTCAGTTTTTCGATGATCTTTACTTCTGTTGCAATGCTCGCATGGTCGGTACCCGGCTGCCAAAGCGCATTATAGCCTTGCATTCTCTTAAATCGAATCAAAATATCCTGCATTGTATTGTCAAGGGCATGTCCCATGTGGAGCTGTCCCGTAATATTTGGAGGCGGAATGACAATCGTAAAAGGCTTTTTGCTTTTGTCTACCTCTGCATGAAAATACTTTTTGTCGAGCCATTTTTGATAAATTCTGTCCTCAAGTCCATGTGGATCATAGGTCTTTGCCAATTCCTTACTCATATTTATAATTATGCTCCTTTCAAACTTATCTACCTGTCCTATAATAATAAAATCTATCTCCCTAACTTATAATACTATATAATCTTTTGGAAAACGTCAAGTGTTACGAAGACGAATTCTTACAAATTTTGCCTGTCCGCCCTGCATTTTCTTTTTTTCTGAATTATCTTTTTCTGATTTATCCTCATTTTATGTTGACACACAATACTATACGTCATATAATATTATCAATCCATATACTATATGGCATATAGTATTATACAAAATACATTTTAGAAAGGAGCATGAAGCATGGTTTTTAACACAGGCTCCACTCTGCTTGATGCAATTGTCCTCGCCGTCGTCTCCAAAGATGCGGAGGGCACCTACGGCTACAAAATCACGCAGGACGTGCGCGATGTCATAGATTTAAGCGAGTCCACGCTTTATCCTGTGCTGCGGCGCCTTCAAAAAGATGACTGTCTGGCAACCTACGACCGGGAATGTTCGGGCAGAAACCGCCGATATTATCAACTCACCGAAAAAGGACATGCGCAGCTTCAGCTTTATCGTTCGGAGTGGATTACCTACGCATCAAAAATAAGCAAAGTCTTATACTAACAGAGTAAATGGAAAGGAATGAATATAAAAATGAACAAAAACGAGTATTTAGACCGACTTTCGCGTCTGCTCGCGGACATCTCTTACGAGGAGCATGAGGAAGCGCTCTCCTATTATCGTGAATATATCGAGGATGCGGGAGAAGAAAACGAGCAGCGCGTAATCGAGGAACTTGGCACGCCCGAACACCTCGCGCAGGAAATACGCGAAGGACTGAGCAACAAGGGTGAACCGAGTAAACATCAAGGAGAGCCCATCAATGCACCGGAGCTTTCCAAGAGGGACAGCAACGAGGATTTTGACAATTCATACCGGAACACGCAGCACAGTTATCATTACGATCATGATAACCTTAATGAAAATAGCCAGAATACCGCTAAATCGGAAAAAGACAGGTCAAAGACTATACTGATCATCATTGTGCTGATTCTTACATCACCAATATGGTTTTCTCTTGCATGTACCGTCATAAGCGCAATTTTCGGCAGCATCGTCGCCGTATTGGCAGTCGCCGTAAGTATCGGCGTAGTCGGCGTTGTCTGCATGATCGCAGGCATTGCGCTTATTGTTGCGGGAATCTCGGCATTCCTGTCCATTACAGTCTTTTCCGTTCCAAGCTCCCTTGCCGGCACGGCGCTGATTGGCGCAGGGCTTATCGTTTTGGCGCTTGGCATCGTATTTCTCGTATCGACTGTATGGATTTTCGGTTGGGCGATTCCGGCTTGCGTACGATTGATTAGACAGACAATAAGCCGCGTTTCACGTAAGAAAAAGGAGGCACATGTATGAAAAAATTTGCAAAGGGATCCCTTATATTTGCCGGAATCTTATTTACCATAGGTGTAGTTATTTTAATCATATGCAGCTTTTTTGCCGGCGGCAGACTGCGCAATGCGCTTTCTGATACCGTTTCCACTGAGCTTCACAGAGCGCTGCACGGAAATTTTCTGTATCTATGGAATGGCAACTACAATCATCGTTTCAATCGTCACTATCCCACACATAGCGGATCGTACACAGACGACAACGCGGCAAAGGCTTCCGATATCACAGAGTTATACATCGAACTGAACTATGCCGATTTCACGCTTGCGCCTTCACTGGACGATTCTTTTCACATCTCCTCAGAAGGCAGCGGCAAATATCAATACTATACGGACGACTCCGTTTTTTATCTCAACGGCCCGTTTGACCGCCGCATTGGAAGTTTCAACAAACTCACGCTTGAGGTTCCGAATATTGATTTTTCCAATGTAAATATTGATTTCGGCGCAGGCACAGCCACTCTCTCTTCCCTAAAAAGCGATTCCCTTTCCATCAGTATCGCTTCAGGAGAGTTAACGCTTGACGGAGCCGATTGTGACTATATCTCAACAGAAGTCGGTGCAGGCAGCGCATCAATCAAAAACGGAAAAACGCAAAACGCCGATTTTGAAATCGGTATGGGCAAACTGGATTACTCAGGCTATATTGATGCCGATCTTGTTGCTGAAGTCGGTATGGGCAATATCACACTCCTAATCGGAGATACGCAAGAGGAACACAACTACGACTTAGAATGCGCTATGGGCAACATTACACTGGGGCAGAAATCATACGGCGGTATGGTATTGGAAACGGAAATTGACAACCAGGCGGACTCCAACTACTCACTGGAATGCGGTATGGGCAACATTGACATTACTTTTCAGAACATTGAATAAGATGAAATCGAAAAAGGAGAGAAAAAATGAATTATCAAAACGATGACAACGACTACAAAAAACTTTGCAAATCTCAGACAAACCGTTTTATCTGCGGCATATGCGGAGGCATCGGCGAATACCTAAACATTGACCCGACGATCGTGCGGCTTGTATGGGTGATATTTTCCCTGTGCGGCGGCTGTGGCTTACTCGCCTACATTATTGCCGCTATCATCATTCCAAACGAATAACCTGCATCTTTCATAAAACTTTATTTTTTGATTGTTAATATATCAACTTTGTTTCGGTTATGATATACTATTAAGAGATAAAACGACTTCTTAAACTTAAATCGTGCTCTTAAGAGGATTAAAATTTTACGGAGGATTACCGAATGCAAAGGAATATATTAAAAACGACTCTTATCTGCGGTGTTACGCTCCTACTCACAGGCATCCCTGCAAACAGCCTATATGCTGCGGAGGATGCTATTGAAACCAGTATCAATTTAGAAGAAAACGTATCGGGAACCTATTATGTGAATGCGGAACATGGACTGAACATGCGCAGCGCTCCCTCTACGGATGCCGATGTTATAACGCTTCTGCCGTACAATGCTGAAATAACTGTGACAGGCGCCGCCACAGACAGTTGGTACCAGATAGAGTACTCCAACCAAAGCGGATATGTCGCTGCGGACTATGTTACAAAATCTTCCGCATCAAACCCGGACACAGAAGATAAGGATGCTCCAATCGCGGAAACGCCAGACACGGAAACACCGGAAAGCACACTCCCGCTGGAAAACGCCGCTAAAGATATGGCAGACACTTTCGGCATAACGCCTATTCTCACTGCCTTGATCGCTGCAATCATCATTATGGTAATTCTTGCAATGTTTACGGCATATAGTTTCTTGAAAAAAGGAAACAACGACTATGAGGATGAAGAGAATTCAGACGAGGAATATGATGGCGATGACAACTCAAATGAGGACTACGGCGATGACAACAGCACATATGACGACAAATATGATGACGACGAATACGATGACGATTAGGAAAACAAAAAAGTACGAACAATTCGTACTTTTTTTATGGTCTGATCTCTTATTTAAAAACCGAGTCGATTATTTGATTTCAGTTTCAGCATTTTTATGGAAGATTCCGTATCTCCCAATCCTTGAAGCGCTTCCTCTGCAATTTCAACCTGCGCCGAATTGATACAAAAAACGATATCCGGCTTTCTACTGCTAAAGAGCTGCGAAAAAAATCCGGGTTTTTCCCACCTCAAAAAATACGAAACTCTCGCTTTCATAAAAGCCTTTTCAATCGCTTCTTTCACAGCAATATCCGTGACAGAACAAAAATCAATCTCATTATCTACCTTTACTTTACTATATATATTTTCCAAGATTATGACGCCTTCTTTCGTCTTATTGATTAACTTACCGAATGAAAATCTCCCATTATTCCCACTCATGCTTCTTAGGAATAAAAGGTTTTTCCTTCTTCAACAATATGGATTCTACCATCATTCACATCAACAATTGTAACCGCACAATTTTTGTGTACGCCACCACGCCAGAAATCACAAATCTCTAGATGATTGATATTAGACAAAAGACCTCTTAACGCGGCGCCGTGCGTCGATATCAATATCGTTTCGTTCTCCATATCTTTATTATGCGTAATTTCATGCAAAAAATCAGCAGTTCTTTCCCGCAATCCTTCTATTGACTCTGCTCCTTTAGGCGGTTTGTATGCCTCCGGTTTTTCAAAGAAATTCATAAACGCCGGATCAGGAATATTATATCCCTCTTTCGCACAGCAAAGTCCCTCATACTCTCCAAATCCGATTTCTATAATACGCGGATCCTCTATCACAGGAATATCGCGCTCTCCTTTTATGATCATGGCAGTTTCATAAGCTCGTTTCAGAGGACTGGTATAAACTCTTGTGAGCGGTATATCCGCCATCGCTTCGGCAGTCACATAAGCAAGCCGTCTTCCCTCATCATTCAGCGGAATATCACTTCGCCCTTGAAAGCGTCTTTTGACATTCCATTCCGTCTCCCCATGACGTATCATATAGAGCCTCATATCCGCCAATCCTTTCTGCCATTTATTATCATTTATATCATAGTATAATTCCATTAGAAATGCAATCAATTTTATTTTTCGCTTTTGGAATGATTGTTATACCAAACTTACAGAAATAAAAAGGACTCGGCAACACCAAGTCCTTTTGCCGTGCGCTAGAGGATTCGAACCCCCGACCTTTTGGTCCGTAGCCAAACGCTCTATCCAGCTGAGCTAAGCGCACATTCATTTATTCTTAGTTTATTATATAGTGCCGGCGACCGGAATCGAACCGGTACGGGTATCGCTACCCACGGGATTTTAAGTCCCGGGCGTCTGCCAGTTCCGCCACGCCGGCATAATAAACTGAAAACTATTAAGTACACAACAGTATGCAATGGTACATTCCATACGATTGCATACTTCTATGTATTCCTAATAGTAATGGGACCTACAGGGCTCGAACCTGTGACCCTCTGCTTGTAAGGCAGATGCTCTCCCAGCTGAGCTAAGATCCCACGTAAAACATTCGAAAAACGCCGCTCTTGCGTTTTTCAGGTGTGAAGTTTGGAAACGTTCAAGTTACCAACCCCTAGCGAGTTTGTGCCTCTGCACAAACTTGTCGAATGAAAATCGGAGATTTTCATTCTAGCGACCCCAATCGGACTCGAACCGACGACCTCCGCCGTGACAGGGCGGCGCTCTAACCAACTGAGCCATGAGGCCAAAATATTTTAATAAAAAGTGGACCTTCGGGGACTCGAACCCAGGACCGACCGGTTATGAGCCGGTTGCTCTCACCAACTGAGCTAAAGGTCCAAACACCCAAACATTATGGGGTCAAGCCGATGATCGGACTCGAACCGATAACCTGCTGATTACAAATCAGCTGCTCTGCCAATTGAGCCACATCGGCATGTTTTACCAATTAAATGACTCCGACGGGAATCGAACCCGTGTTACCGCCGTGAAAGGGCGATGTCTTAACCGCTTGACCATGGAGCCGAATCACAGCTATTTACTATAAATGTCGCTTCAACGAGTTA
>JAAUZZ010000035.1 GCA_014804345.1 Lachnospiraceae bacterium
TTCAGAACAAACTGAAAAGATTGTTTTCCGGGACAATCGAACAAATGTTGGAAGCGGAGATGGAGGAACATTTAGGCTATGAGAAAAACTCTGCTGACGGCAATAACACGGGAAACAGCCGCAACGGATACGGGAAAAAGACAATAATCAGCGATTACGGCGAATGTGAAATAGCGGTTCCAAGAGACAGAAACGGAGAATTTGAGCCAAAAGTAATTGAAAAAAGACAAACCCGTACAGATGAAATAGAACAAAAAATAATGGCAATGTATGTCAAGGGAATGTCGCAGCGTGATATAGAAGATACGCTTCGGGAAATATACGGCTCTGAGATTTCACAAGGAATGATCTCACGGATAACGGACAGAATTTTGCCTGAAGTAAACGAATGGCAGAACAGACCTCTTGACAGCATATATCCTGTAATATTTTTTGACGGAATAGTATTCAATTCCCGTAAGGACAACAAAATCGTAAGCAAATGTGTGTATTCAGTATTGGGAATCAATATGGAAGGTCAAAAGGAGATTTTAGGCACATGGATCTCCGAAAACGAGTCTGCAAGCTTCTATGCAAGTATTTGCTCAGATCTGAAAAACCGCGGAGTAAAGGACATTTTTGTTGCTTGTCACGATAATCTGACGGGGCTTTGTACCGCAATCAATTCAATTTTCCCAAAGACCAAAAATCAGCTTTGCATAGTTCATCAGGTGAGAAACAGCTGCAAATTTGTACCCTACAAAGACAGGAAAGCAATATGTGCTGATTTAAAGAAAATTTACGGAGCAGTAAATCTTGATGACGCGGAATATGCAAAGGAAGAATTTCGTGAAAAATGGGATAAGAAATATCCAAATATACTGAAATCATGGGATAAAAATTGGTCAGAGCTGACAGCGTTTTTTGAATATCCGGCAGAAATCAGAAGGATAATATATACAACGAACGCTGTTGAAAGCTACCATAGAATGGTGAGGAAATTTACCAAATCCAAGGCGGTTTTTCCTACCGATGATTCTATCCGCAAGGTAATTTATATGAGTGTAATCGAAATATCGAAAAAGTGGACCATGCCTGTCAGGGATTGGGGCTTGGCTTATGCACAGTTCTCTATATACTTTGAGGATAGATTTGCAGCCTGATGTTGGGGACTCTGTCCCCAAACCCCTGAGGTTTACCCGCTTTGGAGATCCCCGGTGAAAGAGAAAACAGCGACTTTTCTGTCGCTGCTTTCACCGTAATATCTCATAGTCTGCGTTGGGTCGCTCCTCAGCGTTGCCCTTTTTGACTACCTTTTTATTATTCATTTATTTTTAGGGATAATGCATTTACACAGTTTATTTTTCATAACCCCCATTCGGCATAATAATTCATTGCTAATACTGCCGGAGTTTTTGGCAACTACATCAGCAGAAAGTTCTGTGCATCCCTCCGTATCTATCAAAGTTGCAATATCTCCAACAGCAATATCTTCCGTGTCTGTTATATCAACGGCAAGTTGATCCATACAGATACGACCGATCACAGGAACAATATACTGATCTATCAATACCTTGCCATTGCCATCCGATAGGCTTCTCGGAAATCCATCACCATATCCGATTGGCAGAATTGCAATTCGACTGTTACGCTCTGCGATAAATCGTCTGCCATATCCAACAGTATCTCCTTTTTCAATTTGCCGTATCAACACAACTTGGCTTTTCAAAGATAAAACAGGACGCAAATCAAATTGAAGTTCTATATTATCATCCGGCAAAGATTTAACACCATATAATGCTACGCCTGTTCTGACATAGCTGCATTTAAGCTCTGGGTAATTCAAAAATCCGTAACTGCTTTGAATGTGCAATTTGGGAATACTTATACTGCTTTCTTTCAGATTATCAATGAGATTATAAAAGTCATCAATTTGTCCTCTTGTAAAAGCAATATCATCAGGCATACTGCTATCCGAGCAACATAAATGTGTAAATACACCGCATACATTTATGTTTTTCATTGCAAAAACTTTTTTTATATCCGAAAAATCATCGCTCGATATGCCAAGTCGGTGCATACCCGTGTCTATCTTTATATGAGCTTTTACCATCACTCCCTGCCTGTTCAGCGCATCTGCATATTCAAAGCTAATCAAGGTTTGTGTCAAATTATATTTTTTCAATTCAGAAGCACGATAAATACTTGTGTATCCAAGTATGAGTATTTCACTACGAATACCGTATTTTCTCAAGCTAATACCTTCGTCTATTGTTGCGACAGCAAACGAACGAACTCCGATCTTTTCAAGGTGGGTTGAAATCTCATAAGCTCTGTGTCCGTATGCCTGTGCTTTTACAACTGCCATCAATCTGCATTTTGGCGGCATTGCCTTTTTTAATGTTCGTACATTATGTTCTAAATTGTTCAGGTCAATTTCTATATATGCTCTGTCTGTTGCGCTATCATACATTACCTTTTTCGGTCTGTATTTAGTCCACAACACCGTTACCGCTGTACCAAACGCTACCGATGATAGGCAAACCATAATGTAGTGTACGACACTATTATCAACAAGCAACCCCTCTAAGTGAAGTAGCTTTGCAAACAAGCGTATAACCACAATCATTATTGGATGAATGATATAAATAATCAAAGATAATGTTCTAAACCACTTAATGCGTTTGCCTCTAAAATGCAAAATAATGTTAAAAAGGAAATACATACACGGCAACAAAAATATATACATACTGTCATGCCGTTGCAGATTACAAAAATGCAATATAAGAGCTTCTATAAACATCAAAGCAAAACTAATGCTAAATCCGCAAATACTTTTTCTAAATTCATTTTTGCGACGATTATCAGCTATAAGCCCTCCAAGTACAAAGAAAATAGGGGCGAAGAAAATACCGTTTCTTGTATAGTCGGAGATTTGAAAAATCAAATTATAAAATCCGCCTAAAACACCGATTTTTTCTGCTACTCCATAATAGCTATCCCCAAACAGACCAATAAAATAGAGAATCGCTGTTACGATGAAAGCTGTTTGATAGTCAAATTTTCTTACCAAATACCAAGCAATAACAGCTCCAAGAATAGACGCAGGCAGATACCACAAATGATATAAAGTACCGTCAAAAACAATATCCTTGATGATATTTGGTAAGAGGTTATCCATTCCAAAATAACCGTTATACAAATTGATAGGTATATATATCAACATAGCTGATCCGTAAATAAGGTCAGTCTTTTTTACAAATATCCATAACTTATTATCGTTATAAGCATATCTGGAAATCAGAAAGAAGCCGGATGTCATTAAAAAGAATGGAACGGCAACACGAGCTAAAATTCGTGTTAGTATAAAGTCGCCTGTTTCGCTGAACGAAGTAAGCGGCGAAGTATGAATTGCAATTATCAATAGCGAGGCGATAAACCTGAAATAGTCAATGCCCGTATAGTTTTTATTCATTGGGTTTCCTCCATATGGTGACAATAAAACCGTCTATGTTATTTCCTGAGATTTGATTAACATAGTTTTCTTCTATATTGATCGTAGTTTCGTTATTGTTGGCAGGAACATACTATGTTTCGATCTCTTTTTCACAGATTGCGGTAAATATAAACCTGCAATTATCCCGATAATTTTTTATAAATTCCGTATATTCTTCAAGGGAAAAACCTTGTTCTGTTATAATCTTTGAGTGAGGGTATCCTACATATCGAAAGTGCCAAGGTTCATGTGAAATCCCTGTTATACTCTCTTTATCCTTTGCGTAGCGTTGGATAAAACCGTAATTTGGAGCTGCCTGCCTAAATTTTTCACAAATACCGTCATACGGAAAGTCAGGACGGATAAAATCTATGTCCGGCTTGCTTAATCCCAAATCAATCGCAAGTCCTGTTTGATGTTCGCTGTGATTTGGCAAAGCAACATATTTCCGTGTAAATTCTTCTCCGTTATCTTTAAGAGAAGTGTTATATATTTCTGTTTGTTCCATCAAGGAGCGATAACCGCTTACAGGAATAATAGCGTTACCGGACGAGATTTTTCTAAATACAAGCTGCAATGCGTTTGCAGCTTCACGGCTCAAAAAGATTTCAGCATAGCGGCTGTCAAGAGAAACATAAAATTTTCTGCTATCATCTCTGTACGGATACTGAGCGTTCACAAGCAGTAAATCACCTTGATATATTTGTTCTTTGCTTAGAGTAATTGTTTTCATCATTCCACATACAGACTTATCAGCTTGTCCAACATACCTGCAAAGGACAGACCGATACCTTTCATCATATTTGGATAGCGGCTATGAGAAGTGAATCCGGGGATTGTATTTACTTCGTTAAAAACGATTTCACCGGAAGTCGAATAGAACATATCCACTCTTGCAAATCCGGAGCAGCCCAAAGCCTTATATATCGTCACCGCCGTTTCCTGTACCCGTTTTTCTTCTTTTGGTGAAAGGCTTGCAGGCATATGAATTTTCGAGGTTTTTAAGGTGTATTTTTCTGTATAGTCAAAGAAACCGTTTGACAGTTCAATTTCATCTACCCGTCCAACCGTCAATTCATCGATACCAAGTATGGCACAACCTACCTCAAACCCATTTATTGCTTCTTCAACAATAACTTCTGTATCGTGTTCAAATGCTGATTCTATGGCGGTATTTAATTCTGATTGTGCGGTCACTTTTGTAATACCGAAAGACGATCCTGCACGAACAGGTTTTACAAAAAGAGGATAGACAAGATTCGCTTCGATTTCTTTCATGGCCGTATGCTTTTCAAAGCACTTAAAAGTTACCGATCTCGGAACTTTTACTCCGGCAAAGCTTACGAGCTTGTGTGCCCTGTCCTTATCCATACAGAGAGCCGAAGCAAGCGTGTTACAACCGACAACAGGAATACCAGCCAATTCAAACAGTCCTTGTAAAGTGCCGTCTTCTCCGTTTTTGCCGTGTAAAATCGGGAATACCAAATCTATATGAATAGCGGTGTATTTATCCTCGCCAAGTTCCCAAAAGCCCTTTTGGGATCGGATTGCAGATACGGTCACCGGATAGAGATTATCACGATCCTCGCTCCAAGTATTATTTGCTATATTTTCATACTGACCTTTGTAGTAATACCAATCTCCGCTTCGAGTGATTCCTATTGGAATAATGTCATACTTATCATGATTGATGTTTTCAAACACGGAAAATGCCGATTGCAATGACACTTCATATTCTGTAGAGTTACCGCCAAAAATAATGGCTATCTTTTTTCTTTTCATTTCAATTACCTCATTCTTCAATATTTGCGTCAGCAGGGAGCGCATAAGCTATTTCACATTTATTAATATATAATTCCTTTTCGGTCTGCGCTCCGGTCACTCTATCCGTTTCAGAGCGACAAACAGTAGCAATTTGGTAGTTCTTTTCTTCTCTCTTAACATAAAAAACAGTAGAATTAAAAACCTTATAATCAATAGACACAGGTGTTTGCGACAAAATACGACCGTACATAAAACTGTCATCAAAAGAAATTTCTATTTGAAATGTATTGTCGGTATCATTGCGTACCTTCAAATCTAACCAACCTTCATAGATTGTGGCGTCTGTTCCACAGGGTAAATCTTCTGTTGTGGAGGGAAATGACTCAATGCCGTGTCCGTGCCGCTCAACAATTCTCATTGGGGTGTGCAGGAACAGCCAAAACAGCATATTGCTTAATTGGCACAAGCCTCCGCCGTAAGAACCCACAATGCTTCCGTTAACAAGCTCTAATCCGTCCTTGTACTTCTCATGTCTGTCAGCCCGCCGCACAAGCTGCCAAAAGGAAAATGTATCATTCGGAGCAATAATAACCTTATTGATTGTTTTTGCAGCAAGTTTAAGATTATGTACCTTGTTGATTTGATACTGCATATCAAATCCGCTGTTTTCGTTCAGCATAAGTGATGAAGTTTTAAACACCGTATTAGGTAATAATGTTTCAGATTTCTTCTTTGTGTACCTGTTTCCGTCTAATAGCATTTCTAAATAAAACAGTTTTTTCCTCTGCCATTTACGGAGGGGAAGCAAAAAAGGAAACACCTGTGTTAGCCTTTTTCTTGACATTAAAATTCCACCTTTCATTTTTTGATCGCCGGAATCTGGCAGACCCACGGGTTTTCTGTGCTGTTGATATATCCTCTGAATTGATATACCGGCTGGTAAAAGCCCTTTGTATCATAAATATAGTCAAGCTCGCATTCCTCTATATGCAGCACATCTCCCGGTTGAAACGGCACATATTGTTCAAAATTTCCTCCCTCTACCTGAACATAGGCTTCTTTGGATGAAATGATGTCCTCGGTGGTCACATACTCATTCCAGCTTATCTGATAGGAAAGATCAATCAACATACCATTTTCATCAAACTGCATCATAACTGAGCCGTTCTGAAATGCTTTATCTCCTGCGGAAACATCCTGTTCGGGTGTAACATCCCACCGCAAAGTATTTTTGTTCTGAACAGAAAATACTGCATTGTCAGGAAGCAGATTATTTTCTCTCATCCAAGTTTCATAACGATTTCTATATTGCTGTACTGTTTCCTCTGTCAGTATAGCAACACTTTCTGCATATGTAGTGTAACTCCATTGTCCACTGCGGAAGAAAAAGTTCATCTGAAACTCGTTGCCGTTTGCATCCGTTCCGGTATAAACATAATTTTCGCTCTCTCGGCGTGTCAGGGCAGAGAAGGTTAAGTTTTCCAATTTCCCGAA
>JAAUZZ010000036.1 GCA_014804345.1 Lachnospiraceae bacterium
AGGATAAGCCTTATAATGAAGGAAAGCCGAGCCAATATATACGAGGAGGTGTCTCATGGAATGGGTTGAAAGATTAAACCAAAGTATAAATTATATTGAGGAACATTTGACAGGCGAAATTGACTATGAACAGCTTGGGCGGATTGCCTGCTGCTCCACCTATCACTATCAGAGGATGTTTACTTATATGGCGGGTATCACTCTGGCAGAGTATATCCGAAGAAGAAAAATGTCTTTAGCGGCGGTGGACTTGCAGGGTGGGGATGAACGGATTATTGACATTGCAGAGAAGTACGGCTATCGTTCCCCGACCGCATTTAATAGAGCGTTTCAGTCTTTTCACGGGATAGCCCCCTCGTCTGTGAAAGACGAAGGCGTATCCGTGAAATCTTTTTCTCCCATTGTGTTTAGAATTGCTGTGAAAGGAGCAACAGAAATGAATTATAGAATTGAAACAAAAGAATCATTCCGCATTATTGGCGTATCCGCGCCGCTTGATAAGCAAATCGAAAATAACTTTATGGTTGTGCCAACGATGTGGCAGGAGGCGTCCGTAAATGGAACAATACAGAAATTGGCGGGAATGATGGACACGCCGCCAATGGGACTTTTGGGCGTGAGCGCCTGCAATGATGAAGAACAATGGAAATATTTTATTGCCGTTTCCAGCACAAAAACAAGTGAGGAGTTTGAAGAATATACTGTTCCTGCGTCCACTTGGGCAATCTTTTCCGGAACGGGTACAAACAAGTCAATACAGGAATTGGAGCAGCGAATCATAACAGAGTGGCTTCCGACCTCCGGATATGAATATGCCAACGCCCCCGATATTGAGGTCTACTTAAATCCGGATCCACAGAACGCACAATATGAGGTATGGATACCCGTAGCAAAGAAAAAGGAATAGTTGTTTGGGAGAAAGTTTGCATGGTTGCTTGCCCGTTTGGAACAGAATAACAACTTCCATTTTTACACAAAAACACGACATACAGTTGTCGTGTTTTTGTGTTTGATTTGTTACAGGTTTTTCTTTCCCTTATTTTTGCCCTTATGAGGGTCTGTAACACGAGGGAAAGTCTAAGGGCAAACTCATTTGCTATAAATTTAGTGTTTTCAAGGGTTTGTGATTTTTTTGAAGATAAGATATAATAGTGAATAAATACTATAAAAAGTGTCTTATCAGAATTTAAATTTGATGTACTATTTAGGGGAAATTGAAATCATGGTGTTTAGGAAAGCAATAAAAGAAGATTTGCAGATAATTTCAAAAATATATGCAGCCATACATATGGCAGAGGAGTGCGACAAAATTACTACCGGTTGGATACGAAATGTTTATCCTACAGATGCAACTGCAGAAGAGGCTTTGCAAAGAGACGATTTGTTTGTTGGAATAGATGATAATCTTGTTGTAGGAGCAGCTATCATAAATAAGCAGCAATCTGATGCATATAGAAATGGACACTGGAGTTATATGGTTTCAGAACAAGAAATTATGGTTCTGCACACTTTGGTGATTGATCCAATGCATTCGGGAAAAGGATATGGAAAAAGCTTTGTTCGTTTCTATGAAAGATATGCTATTTCGCAAGGGTGTCACTATCTTAGAATGGATACACAAGCAAAGAACAATAATGCAAGGGCTATGTACAAGAAATTGGGCTATAAAGAAATTGATATAGTTCCCTGCACATTTAACGGAATAAAGGATGTTCAGCTTGTTTTACTGGAAAAGAAACTTTTGGATTGAATAATGAATAGTTTCATATAATAGATGCGGGACGGGAGGCGGAAAGGATGAGAACGGTCTGTCAGGTATGTATGCATCACTGTAGTCTAGAACCCGGACAAAGGGGGCTCTGCAGGGCAAGAAAAAATGAGGATGGAAAAATCATATGTGAAAACTATGGAAGAATCACTTCTCTTGCATTGGATGCGATTGAGAAAAAGCCGCTCAAGATGTTTCATCCCGGAAGTAGGATTCTGTCCGTCGGAAGTTATGGTTGTAATCTGCGATGTGTTTTCTGCCAAAATCATGAAATTTCCATGGCGGATTTTAACACAGTAGAAACGGTTTATATCTCTCCGGAGGCTTTGGTGGATAAGGCACTTGCCTGTAAAGCTTCGGGAAATATAGGTGTGGCGTTTACTTATAATGAGCCGTTGATCGGATGGGAGTATATTCGCGATACAGGCGCACTGATAAAAAAGGTCGGAATGAAAAATGTGTTGGTGACAAACGGGACAGCGTCGATTGAAACGCTGGAAGAAATTTTTCCCTTGACGGATGCCATGAACATTGATTTGAAAGGGTTCACGGAATCGTATTACAGGGAACTTGGCGGGGATTTGGAAACTGTCAAGGAATTTATTTTGCGTGCGGCAGCCGGCTGTCATGTGGAGCTTACCACGCTGATCGTTCCGGGCAAAAACGATACGGTATTGGAAATGGAAGAAAAGGCAAAATGGATTGCGTCTGTTGAAGCAGCTGTCGGGAAGAAGATTCCGCTGCATATCACCCGTTTTTTCCCGAGGTACCATATGACGGACAGGGAGGCAACGGAAGTGGAAAAAGTGTACGGGCTTGCGGAAACTGCTAGAAAATATTTAGAGTATGTGTTTGTGGGAAACTGTTGAATCCTTGGAGGAAAATAATGAAAAAAGCGCAAAGAATAATAATCTTGTCATTTTGCACTTCACTGATCTTATCAGCCTGTTCTATAAACACAACTTCCGAAAAAGCAGCTCTTGACACTCTCGCAGTGGAATCTGAAATGACAGTAATTCCGTCAAATACACAAGTCTCCGACTTTATTGCAAAAAATAAAGATTTTATGACGTACTATGAAACGGATGAGTGCTATAACATAACACCTGTTTTTGTTTTGGAGAATTCCGAATATGAAATTTTTAAATATAGTGAATCCTGTCAGTCATTTATCATGTATGATGGTGAAGTTTACAGTATTGGCAGTTGTTTTGGGGGCTACGGCATAACGAGCATGGCTCTTGCGGACTTGGATAAAAATGGCGAATATGAATTATATTACACCTTTTCATGGGGATCAGGAATGCCTCGTTCACAAGTGGGATATTTTGAACCTATAAGTAAAGAAACACATATATTTGAATACTCATCATTTGCTTCTGAAATGATACTGACTGTAAATGGATCTGGCGATTTATGTGTGAACAGCGCTACTTTTGTTGGTAATGACTTTGTTAATTTTACAATCAAAGCACAAGATTTTAAGGGTACTGTTAATTTGGTGGAAGATAGAATAGAACTGAATATCACGCAATAAAATCGCAAATCTGTATATAAACTATTAAGCGATAATTTTATATTCAGATTTGAAGTGATTTCAGGGATAGTGTTGTATGACCAAGCAGAGAAAGCAATAAAAGGGAAAGCGGATTTTGGAGGTTACTTTTGTGAATTTGGTGTTTCAGTATTCCGATTCGGAAATCGAAAGACTTTTTGAGAATATAAAAGCTGGAACGTCATCGGCTGATAACACAAGTGGAGGTTTTATTACTGCACCAATAACATATTTGAAGAATGAAGTCAATTCTTCCTATACTTATACAATTGATAGTAGCAATTCATCAGTTCTTTTAGGTGTTGATAGTAAAACATGTACTGATTTTGGGGGACATAATAATTGCACATTGACTGCCCTCTATAATGCAATGGTTTATTATAGAGATAAAAAAGGGTATTTAAATATATCAAGCAGTCAATCCGATTTATATGATGTAATAAAAACGCAGGCTACTGCTTTAAAATATAATTATGACACATCGTCTGGTTTAGGGGTTACAAAAAATAAGAATCTTGTTACCAATGTATTGAAACAATATGGATATACTTCCGTTAAAGGAAGGAATAATTATGTATGGACTGGTACAAGTATTAAAAGTGTAATCAGTAATTATGGACCATTTTTATTTTCATTAGCAAGTGGAGTTTATTTTAATCATACTGTAATGGTATATGGATATAGGACTTACAAAAACTTGTCAAACTCTAAAAAATATTTATTTTGGGTTATTAAAGATGGCTGGAGTTCCAAAACCAGATATCTTGCCATGACAGGAACACCAGAAAGATATTTGGGATGTATGACAACTATTAAAGCAAAATAAAATATAAAAGGATTGGTATAAGGGTTATGGATAAAAGATTATACCTTGTTACAGAGCAGAATATGGCTCTGCAACAAGGTATTTTTTTAGTTACTAATGCACTCCATGAATATTTTATTGAATTTTTCGAGCTGATCATAGATGATTCCGTGACCGCTGTCAGGTAAGGTGATAAGCTTTGAGCCGGAGATGCCTTTGTGCTGTAATTCGGCGAGCTCGCTGGAAACAATGACATCTTTATCGCCATGGATAATATATGTGGGAACATGGACACATTGCAAATCTTTCCGGCTGTCCTCATCACGCAAGGCAATCGCGCTTTTTATTGTTCCGATCCCTGACGCGGACAAAGCGATATCCTTGAACCAGTCAACAACTGCGCTCGAATGTTGTTGTGCAAAAAGTTGTTTGCTGAAGTTCAGGCATAGCTGCGGTCTGTCGGTTTCGGCAAGGCTTATCAGGTCATTGACTTCCTGCGGCGTTTTTCCGTATGGAAAGCCGGGATGCTGCGCAAAACATGGGGCTGCAGCAGAAAGCAGGATTAGCTTGCACACGCCGGCTCCATTGTAACAATTCATATACCTTAAGGCAATTGCTCCACCCATTGAAAAACCTACCAAAATAAATTTTTTAAGACAAAGATGTCGAACAACTTGAAAGATATCGGCGGCCATTTGGTCATAGGAATATCCGAATACGGGCGTATCGGATTTGCCGAAACCTCTCAAATCCACTGCCACTACACGATATCCACAGTCGGTAAGCAGATTGATCTGATACTCAAAGATTTGATGAGACAGCGGCCATCCGTGAATGAGGAAAACCGTCTGTTCTCCTTGCGGGTTAAAGTCGTAAACGGCAATTTTTGTTCCGTCGGTTGATGTGATAAAATTCATAACAATCTCTTTTACCTGTTTTTCATATTTTATTCGGCTAGACTGGTTCGTGTTATCAGGATTTGGTCAAATCATCTGATATGTATTCGATTCTTTGAAGTGTGGCAGGGGTCTTTTGTTAAATTAGGTAAATTAACATTTCGGAAACAAAAATCAAACATTTTATAAATAATGAGTTGTTATTTTTGTATCATCAACTGAAACAAAAATATTTAAAATAAAAAGGAGAATAGAATTATGGCAAAGTCAAAACTGGTAAAGGCAAATGAAAAGATAGCTGAAGGTGTAGTCGGTGGCTACAAAAAAATCGAAGAAGGCGTGGTCGGCGGTTACAAAAAAATTGAGGGAGGAGCAGTTGGCGGGTTTAACAAAATGGCCGATAAGTTTGTGGATAATTTTCTGACGAAGGAAGGAGAGTCCGTAGACGAAGCAAAGGAGCGACTGGCAGCAGAGCAGAAAGAGAGAAAAGCAAAGAGCGCAGCAGAAAGGGAAGAACGGGAACAGAAACTGAATTCGGTGGTGGAGGCGAATAAGCAGAAGGCAGAAGCCGCCGGAGTAGAAGCAAGAAGAAAGGCAGGTTTGGAATAATGAAAAAGAGTACGTTTGTAGCAATGATTTTAGGAACAATCGGAGGAATTTTATTCGCACTTGGTATGTGCATGGCACTAATTCCGGAGTGGAATGCATTCCAGCCTGGGGTTATTATGGGAGTGGTAGGTGCAATCGTGCTGCTTATTATGGCGCTTGTATGGAGAAGGATGGAAAACAAGGAGCCGATTAAGCTGTCAGGAAAGACAATCGGTGCGACACTGATTGGAATTGTCGGTGCGCTGCTTTTTGGTGTTGGTATGTGTCTGACGATGGTATGGAGCCATATGGTTGTCGGAATTATAGTCGGGATAGTCGGGATTGTAGTTCTCCTTTGCCTGATTCCATTCATCAAAGGGTTGAAGTGATAAAATTCGAGGTATGCGGTAGAAACAGTGCTTTCGCCGCATATTTTTGTCATATGTAAGGAGGGACGGCAATGAAAAAGACAGGAAGGCATATGGGAAAATACATAAGATAACGGTGTGCATGATGTATAATTACTTTGGATGGTATAGGAAACACGGTTATGAGCGGTTTGTTCACAATTTAGACACAAAATATAAACAAAACACAAACAATACCAGTGTATAATACGATATACTGAAAAGTACCCCCAAATTTATAAAACGGGAGATAGCAGGATGAATTTACAACGGATGACAGATATTTTAAAAAAGATATTTAAGCTGCCGCCAATCTCTACGATATTGATTTCTATTCCATCATTTGTATTAGTCATATATGTACTCACAAATGATATAGAGAATAAGGTGATTTCATATGCTGCCTATACGCTGTCGGCATATGCCTTGATTATTACCGTTACAGGTATGGCCGGGATTGTAGGTCTGATCAGTCAGGGAATAAAAAACCATCCTTTCGTAAAGAAAGCATTAAGCATTCCATTATTTGAAAAATACTGGAAAGAAGCCATGTTTCGGACAGAAACATCTTTGTATCAGGGATTGTTTATCAATTTATTATATGTAGCAATAAAATTTGCTTCCGGAATATATTATCGCTCCATTTGGTTCGGTTCACTTGCAGTTTATTATCTTTTACTTGCAGTCATGCGTTTTTCGCTGCTCCATTATGTAAGAAGCCGGAAGAGAGACAAAAGTTCCGAGTGGAAAAGGTATCGTTTTTGCGGGATTGTTTTACTTTTTATGAATCAGGCTCTGGCGGCTATTGTGGTCATTGTTGTAAAACAAAATAAAGGTTTTGAATATGCCGGATTTTTGATCTATGCAATGGCGCTCTATGCTTTTTATGCAGTCATAACGTCTGTCATAAATGTGGTAAAATTCAGAAGATATGGAAGTCCCATTATGTCAGCAGCAAAAGCGATTAATCTGACGGCGGCATTGGTGTCCATGCTTTCCCTGGAAACAGCCATGTTAGCGCAGTTTGGTGGGGATGATGCTATGTTTCGGCTGATTATGACATCAGCTACCGGTGCCGGTGTGTGTACGATTGTATTGGGAATGGCAGTTTTTATGATTGTGAAATCAACAAAAATATTAAAAAATATCAATCAAGACGAAAGGACAGAAGGTAACGCTTTATGATCAATATACTTGTAGTGGAAGATGATGTAAAACTGAATCAGATTGTCTGTACATACTTAAACGACAGTGGATTTCAGGCGAAAGGGTGCCTGTCCGCAAATGAGGCATATGAGGAAATGTATAATAATCTGTATGAACTGATCATTTCGGATATTATGATGCCCGAAATTGATGGGTTCGAATTTGCACGGACGGTCAGGGCAGTGAATAAAACAATTCCTATTTTATTTATGTCAGCAAAAGACGATCTGCCGTCGAAACAGAAAGGATTTCAGTTAGGAATTGATGATTACATGGTAAAACCTGTTGAGCTGGATGAACTGTTGTTACGAGTCAGGGCATTGTTACGCAGGGCAAATATTGAAATGGAGAGGAAAATATCAATAGGGAATTTAGTGTTGGATGCAGACGGCATGAGCGCAGAAATTGATGGGGAGGAAATAGGTCTTACCACAAGAGAGTTTAATATTATTTATAAGTTGCTGTCCTACCCGAAAAAGACCTTTTCCAGAGCGCAGCTTATGGATGAGTTTTGGGGTGTAGACAGTGATACCAGTCTGAGAGCGGTAGATGTTTATGTGACAAAGCTCAGGGATAAATTATCAGCTTGTGATGGTTTTAAAATCGTAACGGTAAGGGGCTTGGGATATAAGGCGGTGCTGCAATGAAAAAAATAAATCACAATAAATATGGAAAAGTAAATGACAACCGTTTTCCCCCGTTACTTTTTGCAGTTTATTTGGGAACGCTTCTTTTGATGTCTGGTATTCATACAGGATTACTTGTTTTTATGAACAGGGTGGGATGGAATGCGATTATTCAGTCTATTATTCCTATTATATATTGGAGTATGATTGCTGTGGGGCTTACTTTGTTTACAAGAAGGGAAATACGCAGAACTTATGAGGAACCTATGCACATGCTGGCAGAAGCCGCCGAGAAAGTAGCAGACGGTGATTTTTCTGTTTATGTGCCTACCATTCATACCGCTGATAAACTGGATTATCTTGATATTATGATTATGGATTTTAACAGGATGGTTGAGGAACTGGGAAGCATTGAAACCTTAAAAACAGATTTTGTTTCCAATGTTTCCCATGAGATGAAAACACCCATTGCCATTATAAAAAATTATGCGGAGATGCTTCGGATGGAACACATTTCAGAAGCACAGAGAAAAGAATATGCAAAATCAATAGAAAGTGCCGCAACAAGGCTTTCTGATCTGATCGGAAATATATTGAAGCTGAATAAGTTGGAAAATCAGAGGATTACGCCGGATGTAGAGGTTTATGATGTATGCAGACAGTTGTGTGAATGCATCCTTCAGTTTGAAGAAGCATGGGACGAAAAAGAGATAGAGCTGGAAACAGAGATTGAGGACGCGGCAATGATAAAAGCCGATGCAAGTCTCATGGAACTGGTTTGGAACAACCTGTTATCCAATGCAATAAAGTTTACGGAGCCGGGAGGACAAGTTGCAGTCAGACAAATATTGGATGAAAGGCATATAAGAATCTCTGTATCTGATACGGGATGCGGCATGAGCAGAGAGTGCATGGAGCGTATTTTTGATAAATTCTATCAGGGGGATACTTCTCACGCAAAAGAAGGAAATGGGCTTGGGCTTGCATTAGTACAGCGAGTATTGGAACTTATGGACGGGGATATCCAGATTGTTAGTGAAGAAGGAAAGGGAAGTACATTTACTGTAGTATTGCCAGCAGCTGATATTGATTATAATAATGGAGGAGGATTGTGATGGAAGATACAGGCATTCAAAAAAAGAATTTTGTAGGATATGAATATAAAGAAATTATTGCTGAAAGCAGTCAGGTATCCTTTTTATTGGATGGGTATGAATGTTTCGGATGGGAATTGGATGAAAGCATAGTGGGACGAAGAGAAAGTACAAATTCGCCATATCAGAAAAAGGCAGTCCTCCATTTGAAACGAAACCGTAAAATCATCAATAAAACGGAACTTACAAGACTGCAAAGAAATTTTGAAGCGTGCGTCAAAGAAATAGAAGCATTGGAAAAATCAAAGACATCTGCTGCAACGATGTATGCGCTTATCGTTGCAGTTATAGGCACGGCATTTATTGCAGGTTCGGTATTTGCAGTGACAGCACAGACACCTTATATCATTTTATCTGCCATTCTTGCAGTCCCCGGATTTATCGGCTGGATCATTCCCTATTTTCTATATAGGAAAGTAGCAGGGAAGCAGACGGAAAAGATCGTGCCGCTCATTGAACAAAAGTATGATGAAATTTACGAAATATGTGAAAAAGGGAATAAACTTTTATATTAAGGATAGAGAGCCATTCGGTACAATTTTGATGTATCGAGTGGCTTTTTTTAAATGCAAAATTAATATTACAGAAACAAATTTCAAATATAACACAAATAATTTAGCGTTATCCTTTAGTTGCTAAATGAAAATATGAGATAAGAAATGAATGGAGAAAAGATATGGAAAAAAAGATTTATTTAGTAACAGGGGCAGCCGGATTTTTAGGCAGTCATGTATGTGACGAGTTGTTGGAGCGTGGCGACAAGGTAAGGGCGCTGGTTCTGCCGGGGGACAAATCCGTCAAATATGTTCCGGCTACAGTGGAAATCATTGAAGGGAATCTCTGTGATGTGGATTCGCTGGAGGCTTTTTTTACAATTCCCCAAGGAGAAGAATCTGTAGTGATTCATTGTGCAAGCATGGTGACGACAAACGCGGAGTTCAACCAGAAATTGATCGATGTCAACGTTGGCGGCACTAAAAATATAATTGATAAGTGTCTGGAACATCCGGAATGCAGGAAAATGGTATATGTAAGCTCTACGGGTGCAATCCCTGAGCTGCCCAAAGGAACTGTAATCAAGGAGATTGACCGTTTCACGCCAATTGATGAAAAAACGCAGGTGGGCTGTTACAGCCAGTCCAAGGCGATGGCAACACAGGAGGTACTGGACGCCTGCAGAACTAGGGGACTAAAGGCATGCGTTGTACATCCCAGTGGCATTTTAGACCCCAGGGATTATGCCATCAGCGAGACTACAGGAACAATTATAAAAATTATGAATGGTGAAATGCCGGTTGGCATGGGCGGTTCTTTCAATCTCTGTGATGTGCGTGATTTGGCTCATGGCTGTGTTGCTGCTGCGGACAAGGGCAGAATCGGTGAATGTTATATCCTTGGAAATAAGGAAGTGACATTAAAAGAAGTATGTCAGATGCTCCATGATGCCAGCGGATGCAAGATGCCGCATTTCTATGTCCCTATCAAGATGGCCTATTTGCTTGCCTCACAGATGGAGAAAAAGTCCCAGAAGACAGGAGAAAAACCACTGATGACGAATTTTGCGGTCTATAACCTGGCAAGGAATAATGCGTTTGATTATTCCAAGGCAGAAAGAGAATTAGGGTATCACACAAGGCCTTATGCCGAAACCTTAAGGGATGAAGCACATTGGTTGATTGAGGAAGGTTTTGTTGCATGAGACAAATAAGAGATATGCAATACTTATTTGTGAAGAGTTTGCAGCCCAATATTTTACCCAAAAACCTTGTCAGGATTGGGAAACCGAGGACATTAAGTGAAGCACAGCTTAGACATTTACAGGAGTTGCAAAATAAGGCGTAAAAGTTCTCAATATTGGGAACTTTTTGAGTATTAAGTTGATTGGATTATTTGCATGATTGACAGTTTAATGATATACTTGGCTAAGTAAATTAAGGAAAATGACGGAAGTATATACCAGAAAGGGAAAGATATATGCAAGAAGAAAGTCTAGCACAACGCACCGCAGATAAATTGAGGGATTTGATACTTACAGAAAATATATATAAGTTTGGTGACAAGCTTCCAAACGAAAATGCGCTTTCTGAGAAATTTAAGGTTAGCAGAACGACACTTCGGGAAGCAGTCCATATTCTGATATCAGAAGGATTGCTGAATGTTCAAAGAGGGAAAGGTACTTTTGTTGTAGAGCAGATGGAGCGTCATGCGGATAGTGGGATTGACCTGCAGGAAATAAGCAGCAAAAAAGTGACCTTGCGGGATTTATATGAAACAAGAATGATTTTTGAACCCGAAGCAGCAGCTTTGGCATGTGTAAGAGCCAGTG
>JAAUZZ010000037.1 GCA_014804345.1 Lachnospiraceae bacterium
CCCAAAGCGAAAGATTTTGAAGATTTCCTGCGGCTCATGGAAGCGGCAGGCTATGAGATCAAGCGGGGGAAGTATGTTTCATTCCGTGCGCCGGGGCAGGAACGCTTTACACGCTCTAAGACGCTTGGGGAAGCCTATACGGTGGAAGCCATTACGGAGAGGATTGCCGGGACATACCGGGCAAAGCCGAAAGCGTTAAGGCAGGAAAAAGCGGGTATCTCCCTGTTGATAGACATTCAGAACAGTATCAAGGTAGCGGAAAGCAAAGGCTATGAACAGTGGGCGAAGATACACAATCTGAAACAGGCAGCAAAGACTTTGAATTTCCTAACGGAGCATGACATTTCAGAGTATGAACAGTTGCAGGCAGTTCTTGATGAAGTGCATACGGAGAGCGAACAGACCGCCACCACACTGAAAGACTTGGAAAAGCGTCTGTCCGATATATCTCTTTTGATGAAAAACATATCCGCATACCAACAGACAAAAGCGGTCTATGCCGAGTACAAAAAGGCAAAGGACAAAGAAAAATTCCTGCGTGGGAATGAAAGCAGTATCATCATTCACGAAGCCGCCGCTAAGACGTTGCAGGCGGCAAAAAACGGCGGGAAGCTGCCCGACTTCAAGAAGCTGCACACGGAGTATAAGGAGCTTACAGAGAAAAAGGATAAGCTGTATCAAGAGTACGGGAAGCTGAAAAAGAAAGTAAAGCAGTACGACACGATCAAGCAGAATGTAGACAGTATCTTGCGGCAGGCAAAGCAGCCGGAACGGGACAGGGAAACACAACGATAAAAATCTCAACAAACATTAACAAATTTATGGAACATACATTAACAAAAATCGAATTTTGTCCGATATAGATATAAACATAATAAAAAAGGGGGCTAATCAACATGGAAAAAGAAACTACTCCCAGTCAGAGCGAATGGCTGATTATGGAAGTGTTTTGGGCAAATGAAACGCCTACCATGACCGCAAAGGAAGTTATCAAGAAAATGCAGGGGAGGTCGGATATGTCGCCTAGAATGGTGCGTGTCCTGCTGAACCGCTTATGGCAGAAAGGCGTTTTGAGCTATACCGTAGATGAACATGATTTAAGGGTTTACCACTATACTGTTGAGAAATCAAAAGAGGAATGCCAGAGGGAAAAAAGCCGGAAGTTTGTAGACAGCTATTTTGAGGGCAGCCGGAAAAATGCAATGGCGGCACTGTTGCAGAGTGCAAAGCTAACGGAAGAACAGCTTCAAGAGTTAGAAGAAATTTTGGAACAGTGCAAAGACAAGGATAATGACAAGGAATGACAGTACAGGAAATTTGGAATAGTGGAATAAGTCTTTTAAATTTATGCGCTGTCTATTATGTGATACAGCTTGCAAGATGTGTGCTATTTTCTTTCGTAGTGTCTGCTTTTGTTTTTACTGTACGAAAAACGGTATTGAAAAACAAGGTATTCCTAAAAGGCGTATTATGGAGCTTATTTATACCTGTCCTTTTCATGGGAAGAATGCAATTTTTTTATGAAAATAGAATAGGTGCAAAACTGTTTACATCTTGGACGGGTATCTGTATGAACCATATATGGATATGTTGGCTGTATTTAGGCGGTATATTTGTATATGCCACCCTGCTATTTTACAGAAGAAAAAAACTGAAAAAAATGGTTGCAGGCATGGAAAAAAGAAAGGTGGGCGATACAGTTATCTATGTTACAAAAATGCCTGTTACACCGTCTACCGTAGGGATATTTAGACACAAAATAGTCATGCCGGAAGTCATACTGAAAGAATATAGTGAGAAAGAATTTCAGACAATTCTGCTCCATGAAAAAACACATATTCGGCTAGGTCATTTACTGTTTTATCTTTTGTGGGATATATTGCGGGTTCTTTTATGGCTCAATCCACTTCTTACCGTAGGTACAAAGTATTTTCGGGAGGATATGGAGGAAATTTGTGATTGGGTAACAATCCAAAAAAGTAAAGGAAAAGCATATACATACGGTCAACTGTTATTAAGGAGCATGAGGGTATTGCAGACAGAAAGTGAAGATTTTAATATGTTTGCTACCTTTGCAGGAGATAAGGAATATCAAAATATCCGGCAAAGAGTGATAAGGATTGCCCAATATAAACCATATAGGCAGACTGTCGTAAATGTGACATTGATTATTGCTATGTTGTGTATAATGGCGACGGTCATATGGATACAAGGTATTTCTTATGACAGATATAATGAAAATGGTGTTATGTTTGCGTATGGATATGACGGTAAAAATGTTACTTTCTTTGACACCAATAATGTACTGCAACAAATGATTTCTTATGATGAAAATTATGCTTATGTGGATAGGGAAGCATTTGAAAATTATTTACAGAAAAATAATGCAGTAGGGGATATATTTATTGTTTTTGGAGGTTTTTATAAACTTCCCGGTGTTGGAGAAATTGGGTGTTCCTTTTATTATGAATTTGGTTCAAAAGAACAGGTAGTTAAAATTCCTTATGAAAATCCTATGAGTGATTGGAGGGTAAAGTTGCTTAAAATGCTATAAATGTAACACGGAAATGGAGTGCAATTAAAATTTTTTCAAGGAGGATTATATTATGGCAATTACAGGAGTGAGTAATTACAACAGTGTTTATGAAAACACCTATGCTACATCGAGAAAGGAAGCAGCAAAGAAAGAGGAAACAAACGAAACAACAGCTACGCAAAAAAACACTAAAACAGCAAAAAAAAGCAGCAATGAGGAATACTTAAAATCTTTACAGAAACAAGTACCATACATAAAGCTGCAAACTGGATATGGGATAAATACAAGTAAAGACGGCAAAGTGAATGTTGTTGATGTTAACCCAAAACTCTTAGAGAAAATGCAGAATGATCCAAAGGCAGCAAAGGAATATACGCAGAGATTGAAAGATGTGGAAGCTGCTGTGAAATGGGTTGATAATTTTGAAAAATCAATGGGATATACTGCGGTTGTCAGACATGGTTATGTTGATGAAAATGGTAATTATTCCAATTTTGCGGTAGTTGTAAGAAAAGATGAATTAAACGAAAAACTCCGCAAAGAAGCGCAGGAAAACGCCGAAGAACAGATTGAAAAGTCAAGAGAAAAAGCCCGTGAAAATGCGGAGCAGCTTGCGGAGAAAATGGCAGAAAAAGCAGAGGAAGTAGCGGAAAGCGAAAAGAAACAGGAAAATGCGGCAGAAAAGAAAGTAGTAAAAGAAGATAAAACAACAACTTCAAACAAAGCAGAACAGCTTTTAGAAGAAAAAATAGCTTCTTCCAAAGACGGCACGATTTATCTGTATGATACAGATATTAAGACAATTATCGAAGCTACCAAAGAAGATAATGCAGGCAAGGCAAATACAAAACAACAGGCGGGGGTTGGTGCAAATATGGACTTAAAGGCATAACAGGAAAAGGATTTCAAATTTCAAGGTCAAGGAGGAATAAAAAAATGACAATTAACGGTATCAATGGAGCAAATACACAAATAGGGCAAATGGGAATGAATCAAGCAACAGATTCTTACAGTCGGAATATTCAGAACCAGATTGCCGACGCACAAAAGCAGTTGCAGGAGCTTTCTTCCAACAAGGATATGACGCAGGAAGAAAAAATGAATAAGCGGCAGGAATTACAGCAGCAGATCAGTGACTTGAATATGCAGTTAAGGCAATATCAAATGGAGCAGCGCAGAGAGAAACAGCAGAAACAATCTTCTTTTGATGATTTGATTGGTGGAAACCAGAAAACAGGTGCAGCAGATACGGGAGTGATTATTTCTCTTTCCACTGCAAAAGAGCAGATTGCAGGCATGAAGAAAGTGCGGACAGACTTGCAGGGAAAATTGCGTACTGCCCAAACGGAGGAAGAAAAGGCAGACTTGCAGGAAAAGATTGACAACATTACCCAAAATATAGGCGACAAGGTAAAAGAAACACAAGATACCATATCAGATTATCAAAAGGCTGAACAGGATAAGACAGATAAGAAACTGGATAAGAAAGAAGATGAAAAAGAGAACGAAACAAATGTTGTTTCGGAAGAAGAAAATGGTAGTGTTGAGGTCAAGTCTGCTGAAAGTGCGAATACAGATGTTGAGGTGCAAAAAGAAAAGGAATGATAAGAAACAGTTAAATAAGCTAGGCATAACATAAATAAACTTGTCTGTATGGTTGAATAGATAAACGTGCATTGAGCGACAAAGGAGGGCTGATACCATAGCTAAAATACTAATACTAACTTTTAATGATGATGAAGAAAAGGCAATAGAAAGGGTACTGTCCGTCCTGTCAAATGAAATCGGTCTTGAACCTGTGCAGGCTGCAACAAGCCCCGTTCTCTCCTTTCCCGGTCTTGAAATCAAGCTATACCAACGTAGGGTACTTAGGGACGGGGAGGACGTTCCCCTTACCCGCCTTGAATATGGGACGCTTGCTTATCTTGCGTCCTCTCCGGGCAGGGTATTCACGCAGGAGCAGATTTTTGAAGCCGTTTGGGATATGAACAGTGATAGCTGCCATTCAAGCGTTGTAAATGTGATATACAACCTGCGGAAAAAGATTGAGCCGGATAGCAAAAACCCGGCGTATATAAAAACTATGTTAGGTGTCGGATATAAATTCGATATGGAAAGCAGCGGGGGATAGAGCCAGTATAGGTTTTCTCCTGCTTTTCGCATACAATAACCAAATAGGCAGAGAAAAGCGTTATAAGGCTTTTTAGGGGCTTTTAAGGACAAAGACGGGGAAATATGCAGATATGTACTTAAAACGGCTTCTAAGCGTCCACAAGGGCGTAAAAAAGATACCGGGATTGGAGGAATGAAAAATGGGTATCAGCGGAATAGCAGCAAATTATTATCAAACAGTATATGCAAACAATAAAGCCACAAAAGCAGAAACAGGAAAGACTTTTGCGGAGATTGCAAGTCAGAAAGTTGCAGAAGCGGAAAAAGAAACGGTGCAGGAAAATACTTCTGCTGTATTGGACGTGATTGGAGCAAATGCACCAGATGAAGTAAGGCAGGCGTGGACAGAAGCACAAAAAGAAAGCGGAGTTGACGGACATATTACAAAATGTGGTCTTTGGATATCCAATGACGGGAAACACGCTCACATAACGCAAGTAATGATACAAACTGCTATAAAATGGGCAAAGGGTGAGTTTGTTGATGAACAGGCTGATTTATTGGGAAACTCTGTTCAAAGCGCAATCAATGCCGTTGAGAAGTGGATATATGACATAGATCACCCGCTTGCCGGGCAGCCTGCAAAAAGCACGGAAGAACAGAGATATGTTAATATGGAACGGACATTTTATGTAGCTTTTCTTGAAAAATTAAAAAATCTTTCGGGGCGGGAACAACAGGAAACGGCAACAGGCAAAAGTGAGGGTGTGAATTTAGCGGAAATTATTGGAACAACAGGAAGCCGATATTATAAGGCGACTAGCATAACAAGGGAAGCGGTTTCTGCGGCTTATGAGAAGAATTTTGTGGAAGCATAAGGCATACGAAAGCAAAAATGCCCGGACTTATTGCAAAACGGCTTCTAGGCGGCTACAAGAGCGTAAAAAAGATACCGGGGAATGACAGTTTATTTGCTGCCACTCCCCGGCTTTTTAATTACTCCATATCTTCAGCAGGCAGAAACACAAGCCCGGCAAATTCTTCCTCGGTCAGTTTCTTCAGCTTTTCCGCTGTGCGTTCCGCAAGCTCATGTATTTCTGTTTCCATGTAGGGCATGGCGGCGGTTATTGCCGCCACCGTATCAATCCTTGTTTTCTTTCTGTAACAGCAGATAAGGTTTATTTCCTCAAATGTGAATTGTCCCATGCTCCTATACCTCCAATCCCTTGTTTTTGGTCTTTGCAGCCGTCCTGTGGGCGGTTTTGCTTTCTTTCGGGGCGGCTTTTACGGTTTCCTTGTCCTGTGCAAGCTGCGCCCGCAAGGACGGCTTTTTCTCTTTGCCGGACAGTTTTTCGATATGCGCCTTTATGTCGCCGCTGTCGAAGTGATCTCTGCTGTATTTCTCGTCCCATAGAACGCCACGCAGGGCGGCGGGGTCTTTGGGCTGTTCCTCAAAGCGCAGGAACTTCCCTAAGTCCGGGTCAGCGTCCCCGGTAATGCGCTTTTCGGCTTCCTGCATACGTTCCCCGTTCTCGTATATCAGCTTGGTATCTCCGGCGGGTACGGAAGCGTCCTTGACGTGTTCATAGTGCTTCTGGTAGTCCAGTTCGTAAAGGTTGCCCGTTACCCTGCCTTTCTCAATGCCTGTCAGCTCCACGGCATAGGCAAGTATCTTGTCGCTTGTCTGCTCGGCGTAAAAGCAGAAAGTGTTATGCTCCCGTGATCCTTTGATGAATGTGTCACGCTCCCGCAAGCACCACGTCCCGGCGGGGCGGCATAACCAGAGCTGCTTTTTGTCCTCCGGGTTCGGGCTTTTCGCCGCCTGCTTCAAGGTCTTTATGTCTATGTCAAAATCAGACTGGAAATGCTCGGTGTGGGTCTGCATGATAGCTTTTAGGGACTTTAATATATCCACGTTTTCAAATTTCTGCATGGTGTCAGCTCCTTTCTAAGTCCTGCTTTTTGCTTTTTTCCGCTGCCTTTTTCGGGGCGGCTTTCAAGGCTTCCTTGTCCTGTGCAAGCTGCGCCCGGATAGAGGGCTTTTTCTCCGTCTTGGCTGCTGTGCGTGCTTCTTTCTGTATCTCTGTGGGACTTTTCCCGGATAGGGGCTGTATGCACTTGATACGGTCAGCAACATAAATAGCGTTGTCGTTTAGCTGCCTTTGCCACGCCCCGGCTTTGGGAGACCAACGGAAGCCGTTTTCCTTTAAGGTTTCACGGGTCTTTTCGTCCGGCTTTTCCTCAAAAAAGATTTGCAGGCGGTTGTCCTCACGGTTGGCTTCCACTTTGCCGCCGTCAAATTCCCACCCGGCGTAGGCGGTTTCCTGCTTTTTTGACAGCTCCGCAATGCGCCCCTTTACCCGGCGTATCTCTGCGTTGTTGTTCGATAAAGCCCATGAGGGGTAGGGCTTATCGTCTATGTGTCATTGTGACGACATTTCCGCTTTCATTTTCTCGATACTGTCAGCGGAAAGGTTGGGGCAGCCGTCAAGGGTCTTGTGCTTTCGGTAGTAGGCGTTTACCGCTTTCATGGTGTCCTGTGCCGCTTGCAGTTTTTCCAGTTTGGCTTCCAGTTTTTGTACTGCCTGCGGGTCGTCTGCGCTGATACCGCCC
>JAAUZZ010000038.1 GCA_014804345.1 Lachnospiraceae bacterium
GTGGCATCCTCTGAATTTCCCCTTAAATGGTCAATGATCTGCTCTTTCTTTAACTCCTTATATGCCTGTCTATGGCAATCGTGACATTTTATCTTGCTTCCGGTAATTCTTGGACAACCATTTTTCCAGAAGTTATAGCACTGTGTATAATAATTGACTTCCCCAGTAGATTTCTTTATGGTACGCTTGCTATATACATCTGTACGTCCCCAAAACATGCTAAAGAACACTTTTGCATCGGTTTCCGTAATGTCTCTTGGTATAATTCTTGATCCTTGATCTGGATCATATTCATTACCGCCGCTATTTATCTCTTTTTCAGAATAAGAAATCCCTGCGCCTGCCAGCAGATTCTTCAAATATTGATTTTCCTTTTCCAGATCGTGTATTCTTTTTTCCAGTTCTGCTATACTTTTCATCCGGAACTCCTTATTAATTTACAGTATCATCGCTCAGCCCTTGCTCCAATTTTAACAATGTGCACATTTTCCAACCAAATTTTGCTGATTCTATCTCGTAAAAACTTAATTACAGCTATTCTTTCTCATATCGTCTACGATAGTAATCCATGGTCCTATATTCCAAAATATCTTTCATATGAGTACGAAAAGCATCGCTTTTTACAACAGTCCTTAAATCTTCCCTTATTGCCAAAGCATATCCCTCTTTCTCAATAAAGAATCCTTTTCCTGATGCCTTTAAAAACTTTATCGGCATTGTCTTTGCTTTCGCAAGATGCTGTTTATCCGTTATGCTGTTGTATTGTTCGTATGTAATATCATCAGAAAAATCCCGCCAGTTTTTATTCCTATCAAAAAAATCTTTCCAACATGCAAGAACCTGAGCCTCTGTAACCTCCAATAGAACATTCCCTTTATTATAAAACGAATACAAAACAGGCATTTTATAAACTTTCGTCATATCGGTAGTTTCAATTAACGTCAAAAACTCTCTACCAATTCCCGCATATAATTCTTTTTCATCTTCAGATAATTCATTTAAATCATGCAGATAATTCAAATATTGTCTGAACGGATTTTCTTTTGTATGTTTTATACAGCACTGATATACTTCATGTTCCATATAAGTAAACAAATCCATTCTAGTCGGAATTTTTCCATCTAACAGCTCTTTTATACGATAATATTCCTGATTAATCTGTTCCTTTACCGTTAAAGATTTTTTATCCAGTTCTTTAAATAAATCTATTAACCGCACATCAAAATCAACAATACAGTCATCAGGATACTCTATATCATTACAGCCAGCATCTATTTTCCTGCTAAATGTTTTTTCTCCACTAAGCAATAGTGGCACTTTTCCTGCTTTTTCATAATTTCCGATAAAATCCAAAACATTCAAATATTCTTTTCCCTTATAAGTACGAAGTCCTCGTCCTAATTGCTGCAAAAACACAACAGGCGACTCCGTAGGTCTAAGAAACATAACCAAGTCAAGTGAGGCAATATCTAATCCTTCATTAAACATGTCCACAGAAAATATCACTTTCACTTCTTGATTTTTTAACTTTTCAATAGCTTTTTCTCTATCCTCAGAAAACTCACCATCAGCATTACTGTACACAGCAACTGACGCAATTCCCCTGTTGCAAAATTCCTTTGCCATTTCTTCCGCGTGTTGTCTGGAACAGCAAAATCCTAAAGCTCTCTTAAAACGATATTTCATATAATGCTTATAAATTAATTCATATCTCCTACCGTTATTCCTATAAATCTCCGTCAGTTCCTTTTCATCATATCTGCCCTTTACCAAATGCAATCCGGAGTAATCCGTTTCATCATATACACCATAATAATGAAACGGTACTAACAATCCTTTATTGATTGCCTCTTTTAATGAAATTTCATATGGCACATTATAATCACAGATTTCATAAATATTTTTTCCATCCATACGTTCCGGAGTTGCCGTGAGTCCGAGCATAAACTTCGGCTTAAAATAATTAACAATCCTTCTATACTGTTCATTTACTGCATGATGAAATTCATCAATAATAATATAATCAAAATAATCCTCCGGAAAATATTCCTTTTTTAAATACTCTTCCCTACCCAATGTCGCAACGGATGCGAAAATAACAGACTTATCAGTATCTTTCTGTTTTCCATAAAAGAATCCATAATCCTCCGAATTTCGCACATTTTTAAATGAAACCGCCGCCTGCTTTAATATTTCTTCTCTATGCGCCACAAATAACACTCTTTTGAACTTTGCAGAATCAAATGCCGCAAGATATGTTTTTCCAACTCCGGTAGCTGCTTGAACGAGTCCTTTTACCGCACCCTCAGCTCTGCTGTCCTCCAACGCACATAATGCTTCTATCTGTGCTCCTCTTGGTTGAAACAATGCTTCGACTTTTGTGCCTATATCTTCCTCAAGATTATCATATTTAGCCAAATCCTTAGATACAGCCGGTTTATGCCAATTCTTCGAATATCTGCGTAACTCTTCATTATCTATTACAATAGAGTGATGAAAGAATAAATCTTCAAAAGTATTATAAAACAATTGATAACTTTTATTGTCTACTATACTGCTAAAGCGATAATTCCATTCAATTCCCGATGTTAATGCGCTTTTTGAAATATTTGAAGAACCTATATAGATTTCACTTGAATTTTCATAATGAAAAATATATGCTTTTGGATGAAACGATCTTTCTTTATCATTGTAAAATCTTAAATCTACGCGATTATTGAATTCTTTCTTTATCAAATAAAGCGCAGACGGCTGTGTAATTCCCAAATAATTTCCTGTCAAAATTCTTACGGAAGCACCTCTGTCCAAAGCATTTCTAATATCTTTTAAAATTATTCTGATACCAGATTCCATAAGGAAAGATACAATAATATCTATTCCTTTAGCCTTTAGCATACTCATCTTAAGCTGATAATATAAGAAGCGACTTTGGTTTCTGTCCCCAGTCATTACATCAGTTGACTCAATCACTGGTTCATTGATATTATTTACTTTTTCCGCAAAATTAAATTGAGCCATTTTTCTTCCCCTCGTTCTGGTCTTACATCTGACGTAATCCACAGTTCTTCTATCCTTACATTTTCTACTTGTTTTATGAAATCTGCAAAAGTATCTTCGGTCATATCAGTGAAATAACGCCCGTTTCTTTCACCTGCAAAAGTTCCATATTTAAAAGAGGTATAAATAATTCCATTGTCCTTTAACGCAATTACCATTTTACGCATTACTTGCGCAAGCTCATTTAAGGGTAAATGCAATATAGAAGAGCAGGCCCAAATGCCTTCATACTTTTCGACTTCTGCCAGCTCATTAAAAAATATATTTTTCACTTCTATTCCTGTATATTCACTTGCCAACTTACATAATTCAATTGAACCATCTACCGCTTCTACTTGGTATCCTTGTGAAAGAAAATATTTTGTATCCCGTCCTGAACCACATCCAAAATCCAAAATTACTGATTTCTCCGATAATCTGCCTATAAATTTTCTTTGTATGCATTCAAAATCTATTGATACAGTTCCAGATGCAAATTCCTTTGCATTTGAGTTGTAATAGTTAATTGTCCTATCTTTGTCCATAAACAACATTCCTTCATACTACTTCCATACATTGAAAATATCTATCATATTGCTCCAGCTGTCTGTTTGCTATACAAACAGGCAGACTTTATAAAACGGATTATAACATGTATCAAGGTACTTTTGTATAGGCTATCTTAATAAATTTGTTGAAACTGGAATTTAGTTTTTCATTTAACCTAATTTAAAATCAAAAAATATTCAATTTAATATCTCAATCAGACAATTTAATGAAACTGCAATTTGTTCATTTAACTTCTTTTCATTTTCACTTTTAGCATGAATGTCTGCTATCTCATGTATAACATCTGTAATGATATGTGCATTTTCTTTGGTCGGTTTATCTGCACTCCCATTATTTAACACCAATTGCACAGACTTTAAGAAAATTATAGTAATCGAATATTGATACTTATCAACATCAAAGTTATCTTTTATAAATTTGATTAAATATGCTGCTGACTTCAGCATTTGTGAAACTGTCAAATTCTCTTTTCCATTTGTAGCAAGCACTGTGCTACCCTGTAATTTCCCATACGGAACCTCAAATAACTCTTTAATTCCTATTTTCTCCATAACGGCTTGTGTTCTTTTTTGCATTATGAATCCTCCTTCTAATTCATCATAATAAGAAACATATATTTGATTTAAAAGGGCTTTCCGATTTCTCGGAAAGCCCAAAAAGCTAGCTTTTATAATTACTCAATGATAGTAGCGATCCTACCAGCTACAATAATCTAGTCCTTACATAACTATGATAATAATACTTTCATATTTATGCTCATTGTACTTATAATATTGTCAACCATGATTGCCTTATCGCTGTCTTCACCAATAGCATGAATTTGAGCCACTGCAAGAGAGTAAATCAAAAAATCAACAGAAGTAACTAATGTCTTATTATCTTGATTTTCTTTTACAAATCTAATATAAAATGGATGATCCACATTCCATTTAATTACAGTTGTCTTTCCTTGTTGTTCTGCCTCAAATATTGCCCCACTCTGACCACAATGCCTTGTCTCAAACTTCACATTTGCATTCGCCCCTTGGAACTTTTTGGGCATACGCTGTCTACTTTCCTTTTCCTCTTCAGAGATATTTTTCCTCTTTTCTTTTTCCTCTCCTGTTTCGGAACTATCACGTTTTTCCCTTTTAACTGGCGGAGTAATAAGCACCTTTGACTTTTTATTAATGGCATCTTCCGCTTCCAAATGATTCGCCATCTCCTCTTCCGACGTTTTTGCACTAGTGCTTAAACGACTTGTCATAGATGCTATCTGTGGCTTGAGTATCGCTTTTAACGCATGATCGACGGAGTCTGTCATGTCAATATTATTTTTTGTAAAATTTACACCCATTGCCTCATCCATCGATGAATCAAAAGAAATTTCTCCTCTTACACGGTTTCTTGAATTATGTTTGTGATACCAAGGCATCACACCAAAAGCAATTTCTCTGTTATTTCTCAGAACTGAAAAACCTTGATTTGCTATATTAATACCAAGGTCTTTCGCTTTCGATTGTGATGTATCAGGAAGCAACACAAGCTTTGCATGTATCTTGCCTGACTTAGTCTCACCGGTAATTCTATCAACCCAGCTTACCTCATACTCATCATCCGAATATATTTCTGATGCATATGCCTTATCTTCAGACGAAAGCATTAAAGGATCATATGCTGTAATCTTTTTGTCATTAACATAAAATACAATTGAATCCATAAACCTTCTAAATTTTCTTGCAACTTCTTTTATCAGCTTGCTAGAAAACTGTGTGACATTTTGATTTTTAACGCCATAACACTTCTCAAGTATTACTATTGTTCCTGATTCAGCTCCCTCTAATTCTGACTCAAAGAAAGTTTTTTCAGCTATAGAAGCCTCCCCTAGAAACTTAACAAATGCATCTTCTTGTTTAATAATTTCAACATCAGTTGCACTCTTATACACTGTATCGCTATCTTCACTTTTGGTCAATACGGTTGTCTTATCAGCCAAAGATAAACCAGCTGTACTTAATCCCATGCCATACTTGCCCAAGTCCACTAATTCATCGTGATTGCTATTAGAGCCAAACTTTAATGCTTCATCAAGGTCTTTCAACGTCATTCCATGACCGTTGTCCTCGACAATAATTTTAAATTCATTATTTTTTTTAGCTACAAAAATCTTAATCTCTGTAGCATTCGCATCAATACAATTATCGATGATATCGCATATAGCCACATAGTTGTCATACCCGAGATTCTGCATTGCGTAGATTAATATCCCGGCATTCGGGTTATTAGGTGTTCCAGTTGCATTTGTTTGTTTTTCTGTGTTCATATTCATTACCTCCTGTGATAAAAATGTAATAAAAAAAGGATCTATCAGATTTGATAGCCCCATCACAAGTCAAGCAGATACAACTATACACTTAATATACAGCTAATCTACGCCCAATGCTATATTAGACATTAAATATTTTTTGACTTGTAAGACAAGGTACTATACCGAATCTTCAACTATTATTATACATTATTTTCCATAAAAATCAAGAGTATTTTTTAATTAGTACTTAAACAGAAATTAGTTGATTTTATGTATCTTATTTTTATTTACATGATTTCTTAGAATCGTTTTGGTGCCACGCTGATTTTCTCCCTAACCACTTTATCTGCATGGCACTAGCTTCATGTCTGAGTAATCATCAAGGAATGCCTATTTTTCCTTACTGCCACTTAGCGATAAATAGAAAATTCTCTACAACTTTCTAATCGGAAAGTACATATAATTCTTCCCTGTCTGCGGGCAAGTAAAATCGTGAACTGCACCAACTAATGGAATGTTGTTATCCTTCATATACGCTATTGTCTTTGGAAATGTATCATCATTTTCGTATTCTACATAAATATATTCATAACCAGGAATAATCCACTTTGTCCAACCACTGGGAGCTTCTGCATCATCAACACATTCCACTCCTGCAAGATAAAGTCCCTTGTTAAAATCCTCCCACGGATTAAAAGAACAGGAAAAATCAGACATTGCTCCCCATATTCCAACTATATTTCCATTTTCATCTTTCTTTGCCAAAGGCTTGACTTCTTCAAAATGAAGATTTGCGTTATTCCATAACTCTTGTACAAAAGTCTCACCATCTGATGTGGAACCTTCCTTACCAATTACTACAAAAGATTCTTTCACACACTTATTTATTTTCACAATAATACCTCCATAATTACAGACTAATATTCCGATACTTTCTTAATACACTTCTTAATCGGAATCCATATTTCCGCATAATAATTCTTGTCACTGGTTCCGTCAGGATATTGATCTGCTGCATCATACATCTCAACACAATATCCTGCTGCAAACTCATTTTATTGCAAGTTCCATAACTGTAATATCACTTGTAAACAATTCCTGTCCGGCAAGTGACAGTCTGCGGTTTCTGATATATTCTGTTATGGAATATCCACATAAAATACTAAACCCCTTATGAAAATAAAACGGAGAAACATTAACATGAGCAGCCACATCATGCATTGTAATATCCTCTGTTATATGTTTTTCAATGTAGAGGATTGCTTCTCTTATCGCTTCTGTCCATTCCACGATTATCAGCCTCCTTCGCTGTGATTACAGTATATCATCAAAATCATCTCACGTCTCGACAATGCTTGCTCTCTTTTGTCGTCCCGTTCTCCCTTATAATAATCTCCTTTTCTTACTACTCTTCCGGAACAAATTTCATCCACAATAGGCTTATATACTGAAAACGCCTGTCTGTTTAAACTTTTCATGCTTTCCACTATAAAATTTATCATTTCTTCCATACTCTCTTTCACAAAAAAACCTCCTACTATTTACAGACAATGAAAAAACACCTGCATATAATAAGAGGATAAGTCAAAATATTCTTTTTGTCATTGGACGGATAGTCCAATCACTTTAGGAAACTTCCCTGAAACATTTTATATATGATATTAATCTTTCGGCTCTTGCAATGTCCATCGCTTCAACAATGACTTCTTCCATAACATGCTCCTGTAAAACCAGAAGCTCTTCCATATGAACATTCAACAATCTGCTTAATGCGCATAAATGCTCTACCAATGGCAAAATCTTACCTTTATACCGCCTGTATATTGATTGCGGGCATGACAAATGAAGATATTTCTGGATATCACTCACTTCATACCCTGCTGATTTTAACATCTTTTTCAGTTTTATACCGGTTTTGACCTGATCAATTGGCTAAAACACCTGAACTCGCCTCCAATATTTATCACTTATCCGCTACTTCATCCTCCACCAATTCGTATACCCATTGCATTATCTCATCTGCATATTTAATGGCTTCCTTGGCATGATGCTCCTCCAGAAACAATTCATTCGGATATCTGACAGCCACACCATACGGAGTAAGTGTATCAGCGTAGTCATAGTACTTTTCTTCAATCATAACTAAATTTTTAACTTGATTTAACAAAAACGATATGTCATGAAGCTTTGGCAATCAATCCTCCCTGTGTTCCTCGAGATACCACTAATGCTTTAATGGCTTTTCCGCAGCTTGTTGACAATGATAACAAATAATCTCCAAAGGTTTCGGATAGTAGTTCTCCATCAAATATTTCGCAACTCCCA
>JAAUZZ010000039.1 GCA_014804345.1 Lachnospiraceae bacterium
AAGCATAGTGCATAGCAGCCCTGAATCCGCGAGATACAGCTTGAAAAGATTATTCTTCTGGGTGTTCTTCAATGGGGCTTTCGGTTCGCTCACATTATAACAGGGCAGCGTCATTCCCGTATCCGCCAATCTGTCAAAGCACAGAGGACTTGCACTGATTAACGAGCGGGTCAATAACATGGACGGCTCTGTGAAAATAACCGATAACATTTCGCACGGAATCTGTATACAGATTACTTTGCCGATGAAAGGAGATGTTTCTTATCAATATTTTATTAGTAGATGACCACGCCTTATTTTCAAAGAGTTTAGAGATAGCCTTGTCAGATTATCCGGAAATTACATCATTTGAAAGTATCAGTGATATTTCTCTGTTGGAAAGCTTCATTGAAGCGGGCAGACCGGATATCCTGCTCATGGATATAAACTTAAAAAATATAACATCCGAAGACGGTTTAGAATTAACCAAACAGATTTTATGCCGTTATCCGGAACAGAAAATAGTAATCCTGTCCGGATACGACCTGCCGGTATACCGCAGCGAGGCAGAAAAAATCGGTGCAAAAGGCTTCATCAATAAAAATACGGAGCCCGAAAAACTGGTATCTTTCCTTTCTAAAATATTGCAAGGTGCAACTATTTTTAACAGGGACATTCCGTTTTTAGAGGAATTAACCGACTGTGAAAAACAAATCCTGCGGCTTATCGCAAATGGTATGAAGCGTAAGGAAATAGCAAGTACGCTCTATATCAGCGAGCGTACTTTATCAAACCATTTACAGCATATATTTGAAAAGCTCGGTGTTACTTCATCTGTGGAAGCTGTAACGAAAGCGATTCAAATGGGGTATATTCCGCCCATCTGTTAAAGTTGGCTTCATCTCATTTCTTTCCTGCCGAATTTTCTAACAGCAAGTAAAAGGGCTAATGTAAAAACTATTATTGCACATGGCAAAAACGGAAATACTGCAAACGCTGTGCCACTGCCCTCCGATGTAAAATCATGCAGCGAGCAGGATACCAGATAACCGCTGTAACAGTATGGATAAGCAATCCAAAGCGGTGTATTGGCTATCAAAACGCCGGGAATAACGAGCAATAGATTAAACCCTACGGAAAGCAGCGTTTTTTCAAACAATACTGTAATTGCCCACATAGCCGCCACGCAGGGCAGCATCGTGAAAAATAAACCCATGCACCACTTCATAAGATAAATAAGTGGCAAAGCTTCCGTGATTCCGGTCATATGTGTGGCAATGATACTGGCGATTACAAACACAATGAAAAACACTGCCATTTCCAAAATCAAATAAAACTGTAAGACAAAAAATTTTGCTAAAGATAAAGCATAACGGCTGACCGGCAATGCCAGCATTTTCAATATACCGTTATTCTGTGTTTCACGTCCCGCAATCATTACACATACAACAATCATGGAAAACGGCAGCAGATAATAAGCATAGACTAATGCGCTCTGGATGAACATTGCCGCCCATGCGTTTGTATATTCCGGTGTAAAATAGACGCTCAAATTAGCGATACCTGATGTTACCACTAATAGCGGAGCGATAAAAATAAGCGGAATGATTTTAGAACGCTTCACTTTCATAAACTCAATTTTTAATAACTCTAAAAAATTCATGCAAATCCCTCCTAACCAAAATTTTCACACTTTTACTCATAACGCAGATGCTTCGCCGTCCACAGACCTATGATAAGAAACAGGAATGTCTCCGCCAGAGATATCATAACTACCCTATCATCAGGCCGTGCGCTCATTGCAACAGCAGGCTTTAACATTACAATAAACGGGTGAATCAACAGCAAATACATATCAGAATTTGCCAAAGACATTCCGCTTAAAAATCCCGCAACTCCAATTCCAAGCGGCATCCACATGTTTTCAAATCTGGAAGAAACCAAAAGCATAAAAGATAATGTCGGCATGGAAGTAAGAAAGGAATATGCGGTAAACCGAAACAAAGTTCCCATCTCAAAAGTCCCTTGCGGCAAGTCACTGATGCCGATTTTTAGCAGCGCCAGATTCTGCAGCACAATTGCCGTCAAAAGCAATCCTGTTACAATCAAAAATTTGCACAGATACATCCCAGGCACACTGATTGGCAGCATATACATCTTTTTAATTGCAGTTCCTTTAAACTCCATGTTGTATACCATACAGGCAACAACTACAATACCAAACATATTCAAAACCATAATCATTCCGTAAAGCTGTGTCAAAAGGACATCCATCGGCGCAAGCGGAAGATTCAGCAATGTATCCTTACGCACAATAAAATTAGCAATGGCATAAGCCGCCCCCAGAACACCGACTGATAACAGCAACGGAATAACGCCGCTCCTTTTTTCTTTCCGAAGTTCAATGATAAGTATATTCATAGCCCTGCCCTCTGCTTTCCGGCACGCGATGCTCCCATTTTTCTGTTATCCTCATCAATCATGGAAAGGAACATATCCTCAAGATTAGATGAGAAACCTGCCTGCGCCGCATTATGCCTTAGTTCATCCAGACTTCCCTCAAACAACATCCGCCCATGATTGAGAATACCGATATCATCTGCTATCAGCTCTATTTCCGACAGCATATGAGAAGAAATCAAGACAGTACAATCATAAAGATTCGGCAATGACTTTATCAGATTACGGATTTCGTGAATCCCGGAAGGATCAAGACCATTGGTAGGCTCATCCAGAATCAGAATCGGCGGGCGTCCGAGCAATGCTCCGGCAAGCCCAAGCCGTTGCTTCATCCCCAGCGAATATTTTTTTGCAAGCCGGTCGCCAAACTCTGTCAGACGGACTAAGTCAAGCGCATCGTCCACCGCACTCTCTGGCAAGCCCAAAATTCTACGTATAATATCAAGATTTTCCCAGCCTGTCAGATTTGTATAAAAAGACGGAGCCTCAATAAAAGAACCTACTTTCTTCAAAATGCTAATCCTATCATTCGGAAAATGTTCTCCGTCAATCATAAAGCTTCCCGCAGTAGGCGATGTCAGTCCCAACAGCATTTTCATCGTAGTGGATTTACCCGCGCCATTCGGACCAAGAAAGCCGTAGATACTGCCTTTCCTAATGTGCATGGAAACCTTGTTGACCGAAATAAAATTTTTGTATTTCTTTGTCAATTGGTCTGTTGAAATAATGTAGTTCATAGAGATCCTCCTTTTAAGTTTTATTTAGGTGATTGCGAAATTCTATTTTTCAAGACATCCGTTGTACAATATAAACAAATCAATGCAGTCACGCTTGCGCTACATTGTCACTCACAACGGTACTAAGCTCGAAAGAACCTCGCTAAGTACCGGTGGTTCCATAGTACCTACTTATGATATTGTTTATATTGCACAACTGGATTTTGAAAATAAAGAGTTTCTCAATTACCTATTTGAATCTATTAGACGATTGCGAAACACTGCTAATAACATTTTGTATTGTGTAAAATATACAATCCATAAGTGGGTACTGTGAAACCGTCGGTACTTACATGCGGTATTTTCGCATGTTATGTACCGTTACGGTTGAACTGTAGCGAAAGCGTGCCCACATTAGATTGTATATTTTACACATAAGCAAGATTGTTATTTAGGTGCTTCGCAATCACCTGTTCTTTAGTCTACACCCTCAATCTGACATTCACTTTCCCGTGTCCTTACTTTTACCTTACTTTTTTGCCGTTGGACTTTGAAAACTATTAATCCGTGATATAATAAAGCATAAATTCTTCGCGTGTTTGCGAGTCTAAAGCATAGGAAAAACAAGAAAGGAATAAGCAAATGGAACAACCGTTTTTGCATACGAAAAAAATTCTGTTGGTCGATGACGAACCGGAACTGCGTAAATTGGTAACTGACATTTTATCGGATGACGGATTTACAAATATCATAGAAGCGGGCAGCGTTCAAACCGGACTCTCTTTGTCCGAACGAGAAAAACCCGACCTTGCAATCCTTGATGTCATGCTGCCGGACGGGGATGGATTTTCTCTTATGAAAAAAATGCGGACATTTACAGATATTCCGATTATATTTCTGACAGCAAAAGATGAAGCCGCCGATAAACCTGCAGGCTTAGGTCTTGGGGCGGATGATTATGTGGTAAAACCTTTTTTGCCGCAGGAACTGCTGCTGCGTGTCCACGCAATTTTACGCCGATGTTATAAAACAGATTCCCCATTATTAGAATTAGATGGTTGCACAATCGATTTCAGCCGTGCCGAAGTCAATAAAAACGGAACTATTATTGCGCTTACCGCAAAAGAACATGCTCTGTTAGAAACATTATCCCGCAGTGACGGAAGAATTGTAAGTATTGATGCCTTATGTGAAGCATTATGGGGTGATAATCCTTTCGGATATGAAAACAGTCTGAATGCCCATATCCGGCGCATACGGGAGAAAATCGAAACAAATCCCTCAAAACCGGTATCACTCATCACCGTGAAAGGGCTTGGATATAAATTAAATGTCAGAAAGTAACGAGGAAAGGCATGGCTATAAATATGAAAATATTCAGCAAATATATTTCAAAATACTTACTCTCTTTTATCGGACTTATTTTAGTTCTTGTTGTATTCAATATTGCTATATTTGCTTTTACATTTTATAATGCCGTATCGAAAGACTTTGGAGCCTCCTCTCCGCAGAATATGCTACAAGAAGTGACCGCTGCTTCATCGGCTAACGGCATTACAAATGAAGCAGAAAAAATGTTAACAGCGAACTCTTTATGGGCGATGTATTTGAATATGGAAGGCTCTTGTAATTGGACTGTAAATTTACCGGAGGAAATTCCAACCGAATATACCATTCAGGATATTGCCATATTTTCTAAAGGCTATCTGAAAGATTATCCCGTATTTGTGTGGACTGATGAAAACGGCTTATTAGTTATCGGTTACCCCAAAAACAGTTATATGAAAATTACCAGCAACTATTATCCTATTGATACGGTTCGCAAAATCCCGCTCTTTTTCCTTGCTATCCTCGTATTTGACTTAGCGGTTCTGTTTCTTGCCTATTCACATTCCAAGGCAAAAATCAGCCAAAATACGGAACCTATTATTTCCTCAATTACAGCTTTATCCGAGGGAAAAAGTATAAACATTTCCGTAAACGGCGAGCTGTCGGAAATAGCTGACAGCATCAATAAAACGTCCGATATTATCAGCCGCCAGAACACTGCACGGGCAAATTGGATCAGCGGCGTATCGCACGACATCCGTACACCATTATCTATGATTATGGGATATGCAGAAAGAATCGCAAACGACAAAGATGCCGGTAATCAGATTAAAGAGCAGGCTGCTGTTATATCCCGACAAAGTATCAAAATAAAGGATTTGGTACAGGATTTAAATCTCGTATCCAAGCTTGAATATGAAATGCAGCCTTTACAGAAAGAAAATATCCGGCTTTCCAAACTGTTGCGTTCTTATGCAATCGACCTAATCAACAACGGCTTATCGGATTGCTATTCTTTAGAAGTAAATATTTCTCCTGACTCGGAAAACATCACAATAGAATGTGATGCGAAACTCATCACGCGCGCCGTCAATAATCTGGTGCAAAACAGCATTCACAGCAATCCTGACGGCTGTACAATCATTTTAGCGTTGCAGGTAATCGAGGATAAGCTGCTTTTAACCGTCCAGGATAACGGTATCGGTATTTCTTCTGAGAAGTTAGAAGAGATAAAAAGCAAACCCCATTATATGGAAAGTACCGATGACCGTCTGGATTTGCGTCATGGTTTAGGACTTCTTTTGGTACGGCAAATCGCCACGGCACATCATGGAGAAATGGTGGTGGAAAGTAAGCCGCGGGAGGGGTGTAGAACGGGGATGTATTTTCAATACAAGTCATAGATACTCCCCCGCCTCCCTCCCAAAAGGATTTTTCTTTCTAACCTTCATCAAATGCATTTAATGCAGCTTCCAATGCGTCAACTAAGGTTATTCCGGCAACTGGCAAGCCTACTAATACGGCACTTTTCACTTCATCCCTTGAAGCACCTGACTCTTTTGCCGATTTCACATGAAAGTCTAAACCGCTTGTCATTCTGACAGCGGCAAGCACGGAAATATAAGCAAGCTCATGTGTTTTTTTATCTAAAGCACTTGCTTTTGCCTGCTTCATAACCATATCCATGTATGCCTTTCCTGTTTCCGGGATTTCAGTCATAAATAAACTGAAACTGTTTGTAACATTTTTCATAACGCCATCTCACCTCCTTATAGATTAAGATGACTATGCGTTATTCAAAGTCCCGGAAAAAAGAAAAAAATTTTAGATATTTTTAAATTGTGCGATAACCATTTGATACCATTCTTTTCCTGGCATTTGATTGGGTATTTGATGATAATACAAAGCTATCTTTTTTCGTATTTCTAAATCAAACTCATATCCCTTTTCCGTATAGTCAAGTATCTTATCCTGCATAAACGATTGTAATTCGTCCCGGGTTTGAAAAAACTCTACCCATGCTTTACAGCGACATGGATTTTCCGTATTCAAAAAGTAACAGTGATTTTGAAAAAAAGAATCTAAATTCATTCTTGCACGGTATAACAGACCTTTGACAGCTTTAGGGGTAATTCCTAAAATATCAGCCACTTGTTGAATTGATAAACCGAACATATCTATAAGTGAAAACGCAATCCTTTGATTTACCGAAAGTTTTCTTGACATAGCCAAAAAACAGCCATTTCGCATACTTATGACATCTTCGCCTGCCTGTACTTCTTCAACT
>JAAUZZ010000040.1 GCA_014804345.1 Lachnospiraceae bacterium
CAAGGGGAAGTTACCGCTTTAGTGGGTTCGTCGGGCGGTGGAAAAACTACGGTATCACGCCTTGCTGCAAGATTTTGGGATATAAACAAAGGGAAAATTACTGTCGGCGGTATGGATATATCGAAAATAGAGCCGGAAACACTATTGTCGTTGTATTCTATTGTATTTCAAGACGTAACGCTGTTTAACAATACAATCATGGAAAATATCAGAATAGGCAGAAAAGACGCTACTGATGAAGAAGTGATTGCGGCGGCAAGGCTGGCAAATTGTGAGGAATTTGCTGCAAAACTCCCGGACGGCTATAACAGCATGATTGGCGAAAATGGCTGTGAGCTGTCCGGCGGTGAAAGACAGCGTATTTCAATCGCCCGTGCTTTCCTTAAAAACGCTCCTATTATTTTATTGGATGAAGCCACAGCAAGCCTTGATGTGGAAAACGAAACTCTGATACAAGCCGCTTTGTCAAGACTGATAAAAGATAAGACGGTACTTGTTATTGCCCACCGTATGCGTACAGTAAGCGGAGCTGATAAAGTGGTTGTGCTTTCGGGCGGTTCTGTTGCTGAACAAGGAACTCCAAAAGAACTGATGGACACAGGAACAATTTATCCTCACATGGTAAAACTGCAAATGATCAGCCAAGATTGGGGCATATAGTATGGGTAGTGAATCAGTCATATGTTCTATTGACAACAGCAAGGCGAAAGATATATACTTTAAATCAAGTTAGCGACTACTAACTAAAAAGTAGCCGCATTTATTAGAAAGAAAAGTTAGTTATCACTAATCGAAATTGGGAGGAAATTTATGGTTGAGATTACGGTGGTATAGAAGGTCATATACCAAAAAGCAGACAATTGTCAGTGACACTGAAATTTATCAATATGTTCTTTCAAGTTCATGTTGTATTTCTTCAGCACGATTAATTTGTTCTTTTAAGTTCCACTTACCAATATTGACGCCATCTTTTAGAAACATTTCTATCATGCTATTTCCATCATTGCCGGTTTGTATTCTTCCTTTGGGATGATTTAAGGAAACGACAGACAAATTATCCATCCGGTTAAAAATAAAATGTGTGCTTTATGGTGGAACGTGTTATACTGTTTTAAAGGTATTTTCATGAAAAATAATATTTTTCATAGAGATTGAAAGTTTTGAAAATCTGCGTAAGGAGGTTTTTCATATTGATAAAAGCAGCATTTATGGTTCCTCATCCACCGATAATCATACCGGATATAGGCAAGGGAGAGGAGAAAAAAATTCAAAAAACAATTGATGCCTATCATGCAGTTGCACGTAAGATTGGCAGCCTGAAACCGGATACGATCGTCCTGATGTCCCCGCATCAGATACTCTATTCAGATTATTTCCATATATCGCCCGGAAAAAGCGCATCAGGGGATATGGCGCAGTTTCGTGCGCCTCATGTGCAGATGGAAGTCCGGTATGATACGGAATTTGTGAAGCAGATTTGTAAACTGGCAGATGCAGCAGACTTTCCGGCAGGAACGGAAGGAGAGCGCGACAAGCGGCTGGATCATGGAACGATGGTGCCGCTGTATTTCGTGAACCAGTATTTAAAAGATTACCGACTCGTCCGCATAGGATTGTCCGGACTGCCTTTGAAAATGCATTATCAATTGGGTCAGTATATTCAGGAAGCCGATAGACTTCTAAATAGAACAACAGTTCTAGTAGCGAGCGGAGATTTATCGCACAGGTTAAAAGAAGATGGACCATACGGATACCAAAAAGAAGGCCCGGAATATGACAGCCGTATTATGGATGTGATGGGAAAAGCCGCTTTTGGAGAGCTGCTTGAGTTTCTGGAAGATTTGTGTGAAAAGGCAGGGGAATGCGGACACCGCTCTTTTACAATTATGGCAGGAGCGCTTGATAAACTCAAAGTGGAAGCAGAAGCCTTATCTTACGAAGGCGTTTTCGGTGTGGGATACGGGATATGCAGTTACACCGTATGCGGCAGTGATGCGAAACGTAATTTCAAGGAGCAGTTTGAAGAAAAAGAGCGGGCGAAAATTGCAAAGCAGAGAGAGCAGGAAGACGCTTATGTGCAGCTTGCCAGAAAAACAATAGAAAACTATGTGCGCACGGGAGAAACCATAGCGGTACCAGACGGACTGCCAAGTGAAATGTACAGCCAAAGGGCAGGAGTCTTTGTTTCCGTTAAGGAAAACGGAAGCCTTCGCGGTTGTATTGGAACGATTCATGCTGTACGGACCTGCGTTGCGGAAGAAATCATAGAGAATGCCATCAGTGCGGCGTGCAGGGACCCTAGATTTCTGCCAATCAGGCAGGAGGAGTTGGATGAGCTTATGATCAGCGTGGACGTGCTGGGAGATACGGAGGCAATCGACACGCCTGATCAACTGGATGTCAAGAGGTATGGCGTCATTGTAACAAATGGCTATAAGCGTGGACTGCTTCTGCCGAATCTGGACGGTGTTGATACCATAGAGGAGCAGATTGCGATTGCAAAGCATAAGGCAGGCATTGGCGAGAAGGAAGACATTACACTGGAACGATTTGAAGTGATCAGGCATTATTAGCATCGTTCAATCCTTAAAAGGCTATAACAAGCAACGGTTATAGCCTTTTTAACGCATCTAACAATAATTCTGCAATCGGTGTGAACACCTGATATTTTTTCCAAATAATATACATTTTCGTTTCGAGCCGTGGAAAAAGAGGGCGGAAACACAAGCCACTGTCATCGCCTGTATTCATTAAGCGCTCAAAGGTCAGCATACACCCAAGCCCTTCTTCTACAAATACGCCGCCATTGTAACAAAGATTTATTGTACCGCTTAGATTTAACTGGTCGATTTTTTCTCCGCACCACCGTGCAATATCAAATTTCATACCCTGTTCGGAACAAATCAAATCTATTCCGATCAAATCTTCAAAAACAATCTCCTTTTTTTCTGCCAGCGGATGGTCTTTTCGGATTGCAAGCCCCCAAATGCTTGCTCCCGGAACTTCAATATAATTGTACTTTTCGAGATTTGGCGGCTCTACGATAAAAGCAAGGTCAATCAGTCCCCGATCTAAGCGTTCCACCACCTGTTCCGTATTTCCACTCGTAAGATGATAGCGAAAACGGGGATACTCTTCTCTGAAATCCTTAATTACCCGTGCTAAATATTTTATCTGATGCGATTCCGCACACCCGATATGCACTTCACCTCCGGTAATGTTATCAAGTTCCCGAAATTCGTCCGTAGTTTTATCCACCATTGCGAGTATATCTTCCGCCCGCTTTCGCAGCAACATTCCCTCGTCCGTCAAACTAACACTGGTACTGCCTCTGCGAAACAGCTTTTTCCCGAGTTCGGATTCCAATTCTTTCATTTGTTTCGATAAAGTCGGCTGAGAAACATGAAGTGTTTCTGCCGCACGGGACATATTATTTTCTCTTGCAATTTCTAAAAAATAACGCAATACACGAATTTCCATTTTTTTAACCATGCTCCTTATTGTTTTTATCCAGTATAGCACAGCTGTGATATTCTTATCAAGAATATCATGATATAAATTATAAGTATTAGACATAGTGCAAAATATCCGTATAATAATAGGTGTAGGAGGTACAGAGAATGTCAGAGGCATCAGATACAATGGGAATTCTGCATCAAAATCTGATTGACGCAGGGTGCAGAGAAGATTTAATTGAAACATGCATGGAGCTGGCAGCGGCAAACATGTGGAACCGCATACTGCCCTTGCTCGGGGAGCAAAGAATCAACCTGCTGGATGCGGTACATGATGGGCAAAAACAGATAGACTGTCTGGATTATTTGGTTTACAGCATTAACAAAAAACATATTTAGGAGGAATCAAACAATGGAAGCAAAATTGAATTTGGTACAGGAATGGGATAAGACTTTCCCGAAAAGCGAAAAAGTAAATCACAGCAAGGTTACTTTCCATAACCGCTATGGAATTACTTTGGCGGCAGATATGTATACGCCGAAGAGCGCAGAAGGCAGACTGCCCGCTATCGCCGTATGCGGTCCGTTTGGCGCAGTCAAGGAGCAGGCGGCAGGCTTATATGCACAGACAATGGCAGAGAGAGGTTTTTTGACGATTGCATTTGACCCGTCCTTCACAGGCGAAAGCGGCGGCGAACCTCGTTATATGGCTTCTCCTGACATCAACACAGAGGATTTCATGGCGGCGGTGGATTTTCTTTCCCTTCAGGATACTGTTGATCCGGAGAAAATCGGCATTATCGGAATCTGCGGCTGGGGCGGTATGGCGATCAATACAGCAGTGCTCGATACCCGCATTAAGGCAACTGTTGCGTCTACAATGTATGATATGAGCCGTGTGAATGCCAACGGATACTTTGACAGTGAGGACAGCGAGGAAGCCCGCTTTGAGAAACGCAAAGCAATGAATGCGCAGCGGCTTGAGGACTATAAAAACGGCACATATGCTCTTGGAGGCGGTGTGTCCGATCCCATGCCCAAAGAAGCTCCGTGGTATTTTCAGGACTATCACGCTTACTATAAAACAGAGCGGGGTTATCATTCCCGTTCCTTAAATTCCAACGGCGGCTGGAATGTGATCGGCTGTCAGTCCTTTATGAATATGCCGCTTCTTCATTACAGCAATGAAATCCGCAGTGCGGTCATGGTACTGCATGGGGATAAGGCGCATTCCTGCTATTTCGGCAAGGACGCCTATGCCGCTATGACCAACGGAAACAAGTACCGGGATAACAAAGAATTGCTGCTTGTTCCGGGAGCAAGCCACACGGATTTGTATGATCAAACAGATATCATTCCGTTTGATAAAATAGAGCAGTTTTTTAATCAGAATCTGAAATAGGATATCTGTATCTGGTTTTGACCGCAGAAAATGAGAATCTAATTCCATTTTACCAAAAGATGGGCTTCAAAGTGATCGAGGGCGCATTGCCTATGGCATTGCAAACATTGTAATTGATAAAATTCCGGTTTGTCGAGAAGATACAGAACTAAGCGCTTAGCAAAATCTAAGCGCTTTTTACTTTCTTAATTATTTAATAACACTTCAATCTGTTTCCCAATTCTCATATGTTTTGTGTTATAATGTGTAAAATATAAAAGACAAATAATTGATTTGAAACATAGGAGTGCCATTACAATGAAATATGATGCATTTATCAGTTACCGTCATACCGAACCGGATATGTACGTAGCAAAAAAAGTTCATAAGGGACTGGAAACCTTAAAGGTGCCCAGAGGCTTGACCTCAAAATTAGAAAAAAAGAAAATAGAGCGTGTGTTTCGGGATCAGGAGGAACTGCCCATTGGCAGCGATCTGGGGGACAATATCAAGGCGGCGCTGGAAGAGTCGGAGTATCTGATTGTCGTCTGTTCGCCCAGAACGCCGGATTCCTATTGGGTTCAAAAGGAGATTGACACGTTTATCAGCCTCCATGGCAGGGAGCATATTCTTGCCATCTTAGTGGAGGGTGAACCGCAGGATGCCTTTCCGGAGAAGCTACAGGTGGACGAGGAGGGGAATCCCGTGGAACCGTTGGCGGCGGATGTGAGAGGCGCGACCAAACGGGAGATGAATCGTAAGCTGAGGACGGAATTGCTTCGTCTGGCAGCGCCGCTCCTTCATTGCAGCTATGATGATCTGCGGCAGCGCCACAGGGAGCGTCGCATGAAGAAAGTGATGTTTGCGGCGTCTGCCGTGGCAGTGGCGGGGGTACTATTCGGAGCGTACAGCGCCTACAACACGGCTATGATTCGGGAGAACTACAGGCAAAAGCAGGTCAATCAGTCAAAATATCTGGCATCCACCTCCCTGAGTCTCCTGGAGGAGGGGGACAGGCAGACAGCCGCATTGGTGGCCCTGGAGGCGCTGCCCACCCCGGAGGAGGAGCGACCCTATGTTGCTGGCGCACAGTATGCCCTGAGCGCAGCGTTATGCTGCTATGATATGGGAAATGCCATAGGCATGGACAGGAGTCTTAAGCACGATCTGCCGGTGCGGGAGTTTGCCTTTGACGATACGGGGGAGAGAATTCTGTCCATCGATCAGGGGGGAACAATTTATGTGTGGAATGTGGAGGACGGTGCGCTCCTGGCAAAACTTGCGCCGCAGTTTAATGAAAACGGTTATGTTGTCTCTCCGATCTGCAGCATCGTGTATGGGGAGCATATTTTGATCTGTGACAAAAATGAGATACGGAGCGTTACTTTTACAGGTGATACAGAGTGGCGGGTAGAAACAGAGGTTTCCCCGATATATTGTGAGATGGATGCGGAGGCGGGCATGATCGCCTGTATCTCCAACAGCGCTGTCGACTTTTATGATATTACCACGGGAAAAAAGCTGGCAAGTATGGAGAACAGGCAGGAGAGCGCCTACAGTAGCGCCTATGCCTTTAGCGATGATAAATCAAAGTTTGCTGTGTCCCACCTCCTTGAAGGGGATATAGGCGGCAGGGTTACAGTGTATGATTTCGACGAAAGAACCTGGAAGGACTATGCAGTGGAGGCTTCCTATGTGTCCGAGGTTGGTTTCAGCGCAGACGGGGGATTGATTGTGGTCAGCATCAATAGCTTCGACTCTCAGAAGACCTCCGTTGGGGACTTGGATACGGGCTTTGTGGAAAAAATAGACCGTGAGAGCGACGAGCGAATTTGGATGCAGGAATTTGAGTATCGGGTTCTGGGTATGGATACTGCCGGAGCAAAATTGAAGTGCAGAAATTATCAAGATGAGGAAACAGGAATTCTCTACGATCAAGTGCTGCTGTCAATAGACCAGAGCGCATATACATGGGACGCCGCCACGGGAGAGCTGGTGGCTCAGGTAAAGGTCACAGGGGGAATCAAAGCCTTCATGGTGGCAAAAAATTCCTGCTTCGGATATCTGGCGGAAAGTAACGGAACGGTCGACATTGCAGATATGAACAGAGGCATCAATTATACCACGCTGGGGATTGAAACGGGCAAGAATGTGTTGGACATGAGCATTAAGAACGGTGTGTTGGTGGTAAGGGCCTATGCGTCTCCTGAGCTTACTGTGATGAAATACCACGAGGGCTATGGCAGAAAAGAAATCCTGTCCGTAGATAATACTGTGCAGGATGTAGTTTACTCTCCGGAGGAGACCTATTATGCAGTTAGCATTTCGGAGCTATCGCAGCAGGAGACGATCTGTTTTTACCGTACGGAGGATGATTCTCTTGTGGGTGAGTGGACCTGCGAGGAGGAAGATGGACATCATGCGGCCTCGGGATTTCTGGATGAAACGCAATATGTCTACATTGACACAAGGGGTGTGATTACTTTTTATGATGTGGAAACAGCTCAAACGGAGCAAATGAAGATCGATATGGATGGGAGATCCTCCTTTGAGTGTGATTGGAACGGGTCACTGGCGCTCCTGTATGACATGACGGACTATTATGTAGTGGATTTGCATCAGAGGAAACAATTATACTCCGGTGATGTGGGAGAATACATCTATTGCGCTATTCTTTCGGGGGATGGCAGCAGAATGTACTGTAATTTAAAAGATAGTGGACTGTGCATGGTCGACATGTCTTCCGGCAGTGTGGAGCCTCTTGATATGGACGGCGGTCGATTGGTGCAGGGAGTGGAGGCGCAAAGTGCGATGGCATTAAGCTCTGACGGCAGACTGCTGGCCGCGGCCTGCGTGGATGGCAATCTGCGCGTCCTCGATGTGGAAAAGCGCAAGATGGTGGCGACGATTCCCTTTGCCAGCGCTTTTAGCAGATTCATCCAATTCTCAGAGGATGGAAACAGTGTGATGATGCAGGGGGACGACTATTACTTCAGGGTATATGATCTGCAAAGGCAGCGCTTTTCTCATATTGCCCCGGTGCAGTATTACGAGATTAAGCGGGCAATCGAGGATGAGGAATCGGGAGCTATCAGTCTGGTGACCACGGCGAATATGGTTATTCTGGACGGAGAGAGCTATGAGAGAGTGGCGCAGGTGGACAAAGGACTTGCCTATCTGCCTAAGCAGGGGGCGGTATTTTCCAAAAATTATGGCATATTATACCGTTTCCCGTATATGACGCTGGATATGCTTCTGAACGAGGCGCGGGCACAGTTTGGTGATGTGGAACTTACGCAGCTTGAGCGGACGCAGTATAATGTGGATTAGGGGGGAATTAAAATGAGATTGAGTGAACTTTTAGCCTATGATTCGATTGTGGTACAGTGCCACGACAATCCGGATGCGGATGCCCTTGCCAGCGGCTATGGGGTATATACCTATTTGAAAGAGCAGGGAAAGGATGTGCGCTTTGTCTATGGAGGGCGTTATCAGATTCAAAAGAGCAATCTGGTATTGATGGTATCCGAGTTGCGGATTCCGGTTGAGTATGTGGACACTTTGGAGGCGCCAGAGCTTTTGATCACAGTGGACTGCCAGTATGGTGAGGGAAATGTGACAAGGTTTGAGGCGGGCACGGTTGCCGTTATCGACCATCATCAGGTCAGCGGCACGCTGCCCTCGCTCAATGAAGTTCGGAGCAATCTGGGCGCATGTGCCACCGTGGTAAGGGAGCTGCTGAAACTGGAGGGAGTGGATATCAACGACAATAAAGGTCTGGCTACGGCGCTCTATTACGGGCTTTTGACTGACACAAACAATTTTACAGAGATTTTCCATCCGTTGGACAAGGACCTGCGGGATGACGCGGCTTTTGACAGAAGCCTGATTGTCCACTTCCGCAACGCGAATCTGTCCTTGCGTGAGTTGGAAATTGCCGGGGCGGCGCTGATGAATTATCGCTATCATGAGGAGTACCGCTATGCAGTGGCCATGGCGGAGCCCTGTGATCCGAATATTCTGGGTATGATTAGTGATCTGATGCTGGAGGTGGACACCGTGGACACCTGTCTGGTGTACAGCGTGCTGCCTTTTGGCATCAAGATTTCCGTGAGGAGCTGTGTGAAGGAGGTAAAGGCAAGCGAGCTGGCGGAGTTTATCACGGATGGCATCGGCTCGGGCGGTGGGCATCTGGAAAAAGCGGGCGGCTTTATCCAGATGGAGCTGCTTAAAAAAGTGGGAGAGCCTTTGGGCAAAAAGGTGAGCGAGGGCAGCGAGGGAATTGAAGAATTTCTGCTTGAGCGCATGAACAGCTATTTTGACAACAGTCAGATTATTTACGCCGGGGATTACCAAATAGACATTTCCGGGATGGTGGCATACAAAAAGAAGAAAGTTCCCCTGGGTTATGTGGAAGCCGATCAGGTTTTCCCAACGGGCGCCAAGATTTGTATACGTACTCTGGAGGGAGATCTGGATGTGCAGATCAATGAAGATCTGTATATTATGATCGGGATTCAGGGCGAAGTGTACCCCAACGACAGAGCCAAATTTGAGCGCAGCTATAGCAGACTTGACATCCCTTACGAGTTTTCGGGAGAGTATGCGCCTGTCGTCAAGGATGTGCTGGAGGGAAAAAACGTATCACTGATTTCCTATGCAAAATCCTGCGTTTCCAGCGGCGAGGTACACATCTATGCGAAAAAACTGGAGCATCGCGTGAAGGTGTTTACTGCATGGGATGAGGAGAAATATATGCTGGGAAAAGAGGGGGACTATCTGGCAGTGCGTATGGACGACCTGCATGATATCTATATTATAGAGGGAAGTATTTTCCATAAGACTTATGAAATAATGTGAGATGGGAAAGGAAAATTGGAATTTGGAGGTCACCTGTTCCCTTGCCCGAAGATTATATTGAATTTTGGAAACAAATTTCAGGGGAAGGCAGTTATGGACCTGAATTTGAAGTGGAAATCGAAAATTTATCAGTAGTGTGTGGCTGTTAAAATGTTCCTGTTGAAAATGTATAGTTACACGGAAGATGTTTTTGGAAAAGAGTTGCAAGTCAGCGAAGAGAGGAAGTTTGGCGAGATTTCCGAAGATAGGGGGGGTTATATGCTCGGTGCTGTGATTGGTGACATTGTTGGTTCCACATATGAAATTCACAATGTCAATACAAAAGATTTTGAATTGTTTCCCAAAGAGAGCCATTTTACGGACGATACGGTGCTGTCCGTGGCAGTGGCGGATGCGATTTTGAACAAGGAACAATCGAATGTAAGCCCTCGCAAGTCCTATGCCATGTGGTACAGACAGTATTACCGCAGATATCCCAATGCTGGATTCGGGCAGATGTTTTCGGAATGGGCTAATTCGAAGAATTACACAATACAGAGGAGTTTTGGCAATGGAGGTGCAATGCGTGTCAGTGCCATAGGATATGCCATGGAGTCGATTCAGGACATCAAAAAAGAGGTAGATGCCAGTTGTTATTACACTCACAATACGAAGGAAGCCAAGCGTGGTGCCGAAGCCGTCGCCCTCTGTATTTATCTCGCAAGGACGGGGGCTTCTAAAGAAGAAATTCGCAAGTACATAGAACGAAACTACAGATATCCGCTAGTGAGATTGAGTGAGCTTCGACACACCTATGTGTTTGATAGCCGTACGTCCTACTCGGTGCCACCCGCAATCGAAGCTTTCCTGGAATCGGACTCTTATGAGGACGCCATCCGTGGAGCAGTTTCTATTGGCGGCGACAGTGATACCATCGCCTGTATGGCAGGCGGGATGGCAGAAGCCTACTATGGAGGGATTCCGACAGAAATCAAAAACCGTGCAATGTCCTTTCTGGACATTGGACTGAAGACGACAATTAATTCTTTTATACGCAAATTTTGTCTGTGATAGGAAGGGATTGTAAGACAAAATACAATTGGATAGTACCTTATAATTAGAATTTATGGAGAGATAGGGAAGTGAAAATATTACTATTGTGTTTAAATGCTTTTGAAACAATGGAATTTAGTCCCTTTGTGGACGTTATTGGATGGGCACATGATGATTTTAATTGTGATATAGAGATTGATATATGTGGATTCAATCGTACTATCGTAAGTACATTTGGAGTGTCCATAACAGCAGATATTCTAATAGATGATGTTAACGTAGATCAATATGATGCGTTGGCTATACCAGGAGGATTTGAAGAATATGGATTTTATAAGGAAGCGTACCATGAAAAAACACTAAACTTAATTCGCTCTTTTCATTCACATCATAAGCCCATTGCGTCAGTCTGTGTTGCTGCTTTTCCATTAGCTAAAAGTGGTATATTAAAAAATAGAAAAGCAACAACATATCATTTGCGAGGTGGATACAAGAGAGAGGAATTGAAAAATTTTGGAGCTGTACTTGGAGATGAATGGATAGTAGTTGATGATAATATCATAACATCATCATGTCCTAAAACTGCTCCTGATGTCGCATTTCATTTATTAGAAATGCTTACATCACAAGAAAAAACCATTGAAGTCAAGAAAGCAATGGGATATTAACAACTTGAAGTTTGTCGAGAAAATACAGAACTAAGCGCATAGAAAATCTAAGCGCTTTTCTCTTTTCATTAGCGATACAAATCGAAATTGATGAGGTGTTTATTATGATAAAGGCAGTAGATGTGAAAGATATTGGGGAATGCGTAAAAGTGATTAGGGATAGTTTTTCCACAATTGCAAATGAATTTGGTTTAACCATCGAAAATGCTCCGAGATTTACAGCGTTTGCAACCACGAAAGAACGACTGAATTGGCATTTGACCGGAGAACATAGACCTATGTATGCATTTTTTGATAATGAAACCATTGTTGGATACTATTCTTTGCTATTACAAGACAATAAAGAATGCGAGTTGAGCAATTTATGTGTAATTCCCGCATATAGACATAATGGGATTGGTGAAGAACTTTTGAAAGATGCTTTTAAGAATGCAAAAGAATTAAACTGCAATAAGATAAATATTGGCATTGTTGAAGAAAACAAAGTGTTAAGAAAATGGTATGAGTCGTTTGGCTTTGTACATACCGGAACGAAAAAATTTGACTTTTTCCCGTTTACGTGCGAATATATGGAAAAGAATTTATAGTGACTAACTACAGTTTGTCTAACTAATCACCAACACAATCATAGCAGAATAGTAACATAGCGTCAGAGCGTATAGATACTAAATAACGCGGAAAAGCCGATTGAAAAACATCAAACATGAAGTGAAAATGAGAGGTATATTTATGGGGATATGGAACCCTTGGCGTGGTTGTCACAGATATAGTACAGGCTGTAAATATTGCTATATCCATAAAGGGGATTATAAAAAAGGAATTGATACAAACATTGTTACGAAAACAGAAAAATTTTACGCCCCTATTGAAAAAACAAAAACCGGAGCTTATAAAATAAAATCCGGTCAAACGGTTTATGTGTGCTTTTCATCGGATTTCTTAATAGAGGACGCTGATCAGTGGCGCACGGAATGTTGGGAAATGATACGGGAACGCTCTGATTTACATTTTCTTTTTCTGACAAAGCGGATTGAAAGATTTACGGATTGTATTCCGCAGGATTGGAAAGATGGGTACGAAAATGTTACGGTTGGCTGCACG